>DKJA01000109.1:55991-98874 GCA_002454505.1 Oxalobacteraceae bacterium UBA6704 | reverse complement strand
CCTGTTTTACAGGAAATATTGCCTGGAAAATGGGGTCTGTCCCCATTTTTCAGGCAATGTTTCCTGAAACGCGCATCTTCGCTTGCAAGATGCGCTATATTCTTGGGTATATAGCGACTCAGGAATTCTCATGCATAACCCGCCGACCCTGCTTCCCCTGGCCAAGCCTGGCCAACCGCCACGCCACCCGCTGGCCGACATGTGCTGCGCCCCGACGCCGGCGCGTCCGGTGCCGGAGCTGCGCGCGCGGCGCGGTACGCTGGCGGATCTGGACTTGCAACTGCACTGCTCGATCATCGGCACCTGCATGACGACGACGGAACTGCGCCGCCTCGTGCCCCGCTTCGCGCCGCACATCGACCGGCAGCGTGCCAGCGACCTGGACATTCACCACGGCGCCGTCGAGCTGTGCTGCGAAGGCGGGCCGGGCCGCAAGGAGCTCAACAAGGCGCTGGACACCCGCCACGCTCTCGTCATCCGCAAGTTCAAGGCGGCGGACAGCGAAGCCGCGCTGCGCGACCTGTGGCGCCAGGCCATGGCCAGCGGCGAGATTCCCGGCGCGTACTGGGCGCTGATGACGCACTCGTGCGTGACGCCCGCCGTGCGTGCGCTGGCGTTCGGCGATGTGCACATGCTGTCGCACCTGGTGGGCGCATCGAACCGGGCCGACATCCGCCGGCTGGTCGCCCTCGAAGAGGAATGCCAGCAACTGAAGGAGCAGAACGAGCGCCAGCAGGCCCGGCTGCGGGACCTGAACATGCGGCACGCCGCAGCAATCCGCGTGCTGGAGAACCACGTGCAGGCGCTGACTGCCCAAAGCCGGCAGCAGCCGTCACGCGACGTGGCCGGCGAACTGGCCGCGCTGAAGCAGGAACTGGCCGAGCGCGACAGCCGCCTGGCACTGCACGCCGCCCGTCACGACGCGGCCGAGCGCAGGCGATTGGCCAGCGAGGAACTGTCCCGCGCATTGCAGGAACGCGCCGGCCGGATGGAGGAGGAGGCCGACGCGGCCCGTGCCGAAACGGCCGCCGCCGAACAGGCACTGGCGGCCCTGGCCGCCGGCGCCATCGAAACCACGCTGCCGCCGTTGAACGGCGCATGCATCGCCTATATCGGCGGCCGGCCCGGTGCGGTGGCGATCCTGTCGCGACTGGTGGCGGCGGCGGGCGGCGAACTGCTGGCGCACGACGGCGGCATCGAAGAGCGTCGCGGCAAGCTGGCCGCCGTGCTGGCGCGCGCGCAGACGGTGGTGTTTCCGGTCGACTGCATCAGCCATAACGCCATGGACATCATCAAGCGCACCTGCGAGCAGTCGGGCGCCGCGTGGCATCCGGTCCGCTCGGCCAGCGTCGCCAGCGGCATGCTGCTGTTGCAGCGTCTGTTCAGGGAAGAGGTCGCACCGCCGCGCTCCCACTTCTGCCTGCGGCATGGCTGAGCGCGCGGACAGCAATCTGGCGAGCGCATTGTGCAGCGTGCTCCAGGAAGCGCGCGCGCTGGGTTTCGATCCCGGCACGCTGTGCGACCGGACCATCGACCGCGTGGCCGATGGCGACGACGCCGCCCTGCGCACGCCGGCATCCCGCCTGTTGCGGGATGCGCTGGCTGCCGTCAGCCCAGCGGGTTGACGACGAACGCCGGCATCGCCGCATTGCCGCCGGCGCTGGCGAGGAACTTCTCGGCCACGTCCAGCGCCTCGCCGATGGTCACGTCCATGTCCAGGTAGCGGTAGGTGCCGAGGCGGCCGACGAACGTCACATTCGTCTCGGTGTTGGCCAGCCTGACATACTTTTCCAGCTGCAGCTTGTCGTTGGCCAGGCGGATCGGGTAGTACGGAATGTCGTTTGCCTCGCACTGCCGGCTGTATTCCAGGTAGCACACCGTGCCCTCGTGCTGTTCCCACGGCGAGAAATGCTTGTGTTCCGTGATGCGGGTATAGGGCTTGGCGTTGTCGCAGTAGTTGATGACAGCGTTGCCCTGGTAATCGCCGCGGTCGCGGTGCACTTCGAAGTCCAGCGTGCGGTAGGGCAGGTGGCCTTCGCTGTGGCCGAACCACGCGTCGATCGGGCCGCTGTAGAACACGTGCGCATAATCGCCCTTGTTGGCCGGATCGAACGGCGTGTTCAGGTGCACGGTGATGCCGTCGCCATCGAGCAGTTTCTCGACGATCGGCGTGTAGCCGTCCTTCGGCATGCCCTGGTATTTGTGGTTGAAATAATTGTCGTCGTAATTGAATCGCACGGGCAGCCGCTTCAGGATGCTGGCCGGCAGCTGGGTGGGATCGAGGCCCCATTGCTTGACGGTGTAGGTCTTGAAGAACGCTTCGTACAGTTCGCGGCCGACGAAGCGCAGTGCCTGGTCTTCGAAGGTGACGGGGTTGTCGATCGACTTGTCGCCCAGCGATGCGAGGAACTCCTGCGCCTCGGCGGGACGGAACGTTTTATTGAAGAACTGGTTGATCGTCAGCAGGTTGATCGGCAGCGTGAAGACGCGGTCGTTGGTGATGGCCTTCACGCGGTTCGTGTACGGCATGAACTGGCCGAAGCGGTTGACGAAGGCCCACACCTTTTCGTTATCGGTATGGAAGATGTGCGGACCGTACACGTGCACCATCACATTCGTTTCCGCATCGCGTTCGGAGTGGCAGTTGCCTGCGATGTGGGAACGCGCTTCGAATACCTCGACCTTGTATCCCGCCTTGGCCAGCTCGTGTGCGATAACGGCACCTGAGAATCCTGCTCCTATGATCGCTACGTTTTTAGTCATGATGCTTGGCTGGTGATGTTGTTGTAATGGAGGGTGTTTCACTTCCCGTCCGTGCTGGGTAGCACGACGCGATCAGCGTACCATGTAAAAAAAACAAGCGATGTACTGCACAACGCATTTAACAATTCAGTCAGCAATCGGCTGGGCCGGCCACCATCAATCACGTTGCCTTCCCGCCGTTTTCCGCTAAGGTGAGACATCTCTGGAGGAACAATGTTCATTCGCGGTGCCGCCATCGTTGCGCCATGGCTGTTGCTGGCAAGCCCGGCTGCCGATGGCGTGGTCATCCGTCATGACGTGCCGGACGCGCAATACCGCGCGCCGCAGGCGGCCTTTCCGGCGCTGGTCGACCTGCCCGGCGAGGGCCATGGTGTATTGATCGGCCCGTCATGGGTGGTAACGGCCGGTCACGCCGTCCAGTGGCAGATGCCCTTGCATGAAGTGTTCATCGACGGCAGCGCCCGCAAGGTGGAGAGGGTGGTGTTCCATCCCGGTTACCGGCCGCTGACGGCCGCGATGCGCAAGGCGGGCTCCACTGCCGTGCTGGCCTTCATCGAGCAGACGGACGATATCGCGCTGCTGCAACTTGCCGAACCGGTCCAGGGAGTCGCGCCGCTGGTGCTGTACCGCGCCACCGACGAGGCGGGGAAAATCGTGCAGATCGCCGGCAAGGGCGCCACCGGCAATGGCCTGACGGGCGAAACGCGGGGCTCGCCACGCCGCGGCGAATTGCGGCACGCATTCAACCGCATCACGGACGCCCATGGCCGCTGGCTCGTCTACCGGATGGACCAGGGCGGCGATGCGCTGCCGCTGGAAGGCGCGCTGGGCCATGGCGACAGCGGCAGCCTCGTGCTGATCGAACAGGAGGGCACATGGAAGCTGGCCGGCCTGGCCAATCACACGCTTTATGCGGCCGGCCCGGCCAGCACGGCCGGCGGCAAATACGGCGACACGGAATACCAGATCCGCGTGTCGTATTTTGCCGACTGGATCGACAGCGTCATGGGCGGCCCGGGGGCCAACTGACGCCCCGGCTTACTTCACCGACTTCGGCAGCGGCTTGGCCTGCGGCTTTTTTGACGCGGCGCTGATCTCGGCCGCGCAGTTCGTGTCCGGCACCTTGCTGACGTTCACCAGCGGCAGGATCGCCGCCAGCGGCGACACGGTGGCCAGCGCCACGGCGGCACCGGCCTTCAGTGCCAGCGGACCGGCATGCGGCCCCACCTTCGGATCGGTGAACGTGCCTTTCGCATACAGCGGCGTGCGCAGCGAGAAGATGCGGGTGCCCTTGGTTTTCGGCCGCACGTCCAGGTCCAGCTCCTCGCTGGCCAGGTCGACGTAGCCGGTCACGCCGATCACCGCATCGTCCGTGTCGAGCACGAAGCGGTCGACGTTGGCACGGCCCTTGCGAACGTCCATTTCGGTGGCCATGCAGTTCAGGTGCACCTGCTTGTCGCCGAACACCTTGACGAACACGGCGTTGGCCACGTTCAGCCCGGCGATTTCAAGAATGAACTTGCTGACGGAGCCTTCCGTGACCACGGCATTCAGTTCGCCATTCGACGATGCCAGCATCGCCGAGACGGAATTGCCGTTGCCGGCCAGCGCCGCATCGCCGTTGACCTCGCCGAAGCTGGCCTGCATCGACTGCAGTTTCGGGAACAGCTCGCGGATCTTCAGGTGGCGTGCCGCCAGCCGGGCCTGCGCGTCGATGGTTTTCTGGCGGCCATCGAGCCGGATGTTGGACGTCACGCGACCACCGGCCATGCCGAAGTTCAGCGGCGTCAGCGTCAGCACCTTGTCCTTCATGCGGATGGTGGTCGAAATGTCCTGCAGCGGAATGTCGTGCGCCCGCACGATGCGCTTGCCGGTGAACTTCACCTCGGCGTCGAGCGCGCCCCACTTGGCCGTGTTGAACTGGTCGACCGGCAGCGCCTTGCCTTTCGGCGGCGCCTTGACCTTGCCCGACTCCTTCGTGCCGGCACCGGTGTCGGCGCCGACGGTCGGGCCCAGGTCGGCCAGCCGCACCTGCTGCGACGTCAGTTCACCGCTCAGCAGTGGCCGCGGCTTGCGCTGCGCGTATTCCAGCGTGCCGGCGATATCGCTGGCGCCCACCTTGCCGGTGAATTTCTGGTACGTAAAGGTCCACGCTTCGCCGTTCTTCTTCGCAAGCAGGCGGCCGCGGGTCTGGTACGGCGGCGTTTCCGGCAGCAGTACGCCGGTCAGCGGATACAGGTCCGCCATGCTGGCGCCGGCCAGCGTCATTTTGAGGTCGAGGCCGGACAGCGCGCGGGGATCGGTGACGGTGCCCTGCAGGCCGATCTTGTTGTCGCCGATATCGGCCTTGGCTTCGATCGGGAAGGTCACGTGCTCGCCGGTCAGCGACAGCACGGCGCCCGCCTTGCCGCCGCCCGTGATGGCGGCCTTGTTGTACTTGCCGCTCAGCTTGAATTCGAGGCCGTACGGCTGTTCGCCCGGCGCTTCCGCCTTGGCGCCGCCGTTGATCGTCTGCGCGTCGGCGCGCAGGTCGAGGCCGATGGGCTCGTCCACATAGCGCACCTTGCCGCTGCCGAAGGCGAGCCGCTGGATGTCGACGTCCCATTCGGACGGGCCGTTGTCCTTGAACGTCCACGAATTGCTGCCGTCCTTGCGTCGCTGCACGGCGATGTCCGGCGCGTTCAGGCGCAGGTCCGTGACGACGAAGTCCTTGGCCAGCAGGGGCAGGATGTGGAAGGCCACTTCCACGCGGTCGGCCACGGCCATCTGCGGGCCGACGGTGCTCCAGTCCGGATTGCTCATGTGGATTTTTTCCGCACTCACATAGGGCCGCGGCACGTAGCGGCGCCAGCCCTGCTCGGAGTCGAGGCCGCGGTGGAATTTCACGTCCAGGTTCCCTTCGATGGCGAAGTCGCGGCCGGTGGTGTCGGACACCTTCCGGTTGATGTACGGCCGCAGCATGTTCCAGTCGAACAGGGCCAGGAAGAGGGCGATCAGCGCCACGAGTATCGCCAGCGCCCCGCCGGCGATTTTGACGGCCTTGGATTTTTTCATAGTTGGGTCCGGTCAGTCAGTTAATCGGCATCGAACTTAGTCGGCGTCGAACGCGACAGCGCCCGAAGAGGCAAGCCTACGCCTGTGCGGGGGATCTGTTTGTTAAATGTTTAGCATTGCGGAGGGATTGGGGAGTGGCGGGGGTGCTGTTGGGAATGAATTTTAATACTTAGAAGAAATCATCCGCTGATGTAGACTTCGCATATGGCTTTGGAAAGACGTAGCCGCGTCAGACCAGACATCCGCGACAATGAGCTATTCAATGATAAGCAGAACAGGTTTTATTCTTGTAATGCCGCTGATGTGCCGGATCGTGTTGATGTGCGTTTCATTTGCGCTGATATTCGTCGGCTGCCAGGCGGACAGCGTGAGCATCGAGCTCAGCGCGCAAAATTACACCGACCGGCATATCTCCGGTTTCTCCGTGGACGGCTACGGTGGCGGCAATGTGTACGCGAACAGCGGTGGTGGCAGCTTTGTATGCTGCATCAACATACCGCGGCGCTGGCACAAAGGCCTGGCCGTGACAGTTCAGTGGTCCGACGATGAACGAAATCCGGAAGCTCGTAAACAGCGGGTCGTCGAGGTGCCTGAATATGGAGAAAATGATTTCGGTTTTCTGGTGGTGCACTTCTATGATGACGATGCGGTGAAAGTCCTTGTCACGACGAAGGTTGAGGGACATCCCGATTACCCTTATCCAAGGCCTTCAAGAAGGCAGGCAAGCCACCAACGTCGCTCAATCGACTAACTAGCGGCGTAGCTGTAGTCCGGGGTCAAGGGAGAAGGCATTCGTGAAAATATTTAATTTTATTTCAGTGGTTTTCATCAAATCTCTGCCGTTGATGGGGGGGCTGTCGCTGGTTGCTTGTGCGGCCCGTGTGCCCGACAATGGACAGGAGCGTGCAACTGCTCAGGTTGGCATGTCAACCACACCGGGAAATTCATTTACTCGGCGTCAGCGAATGGCGCAGCTGGAAGTGGCATGGATGCCTGGGGTGCGGGGCTGGCCAACGTCTGTTGCACAAGTATTCCACGTCTCTGGCATCCAGGGATCAATGTACTGGTACGCTGGGATATGCCCGAAGGATCGAAGCATGTCTATTACGAGAGGTTAGTCCAGATGGAACGGTACGACGAACCTGGAGATGTGTATATGCATTTCTTTCCAGATGGGGAGGTCCGAGTCGTGGTAAGCAATATCGCTGGGTACAGCCAATACCATCCTATCCTTCCTCCGGTCAAACCTCCTGCGGAATCGGAAGATTCTCGAGGAGGAGGGCACTTAACTAAATGAGACGGGTCGATATGCGAGCTGTGACTGGTGTGTTGGTGGGCTTTTTGCTTAGCGCTTGCGCCATTCGGCAAGATGAACCTTTGCAGCAAACGGCCGCAGCGCAGATAGGGGTTGTCAACCATACGCCGAATTTTGTGTACTCTGCATCGGTAGACGGCGCTGGTGGCGGAGGAATGTCCGCATGGGGTGCCGCAGTGGCAAACATTTGTTGCACGACCATACCGTTGGTATGGCATCCGGGCATGAAGGTCCTGGTTCGCTGGGATATGCCGGAAGGGCCGAAGCATATATTCAAAGAAAAAATTGTCGACGTGGAAAGGTACGACGAGCCCGGCAGTCTATATATCCATATATTCCCGGACGATGAAGTGCGGGTAGTGGTTTCTAATATCGTGGCTTTTAGCAAAAATCACCCAATTGCCCCTCCCAGAAATCCGGCTAAAAAACAGTGAGACGCTTTAGTACAACAGATGCGACGGTGCGATTACTGCCACTGATCTTGCTGTCCCTCTTTCTCTTCGGCTGTGGTGAGGAGAGCGGGTTGGACGCTCCATATTCGGACTGAGTTTCACCGATCGCTTTATTTCTGATTTTTCGGTGCCCCGACCTGGACGCCCGGTTGTTCTTTGACGGCGACGAAATTCAGTCCGCCTACCTGCTCAACAAGAAGCTGGCTCCGCCAAAGTCCAGCCTGAATGACGTGCTGTGCATGGTGGCCTGGTCGACGCAAAGCTTGCATCGGTGTGGAAAGCCTACACAAACGAGCTCGATACGGATTGTGGATTGCTGACGAAACATATGTAGCTCTATTATCGCTGGCGCGCTGCGCGATTGACGACAGTCGAGTCCACAATGAGTTTTCAACGGCCTCCGCTCAGGTTCAGCAAGACCTGCGCGAGTCCAACCAGACGCTGGCCGGCGATGTGAACGTACTGAAAGCCAGGCGTTTGCCGGCACCTAATATACCGATGGACGAGCGGCCCACGTTGTCTGCAGCAGAAGGCGCCGACATGAGTCGAGGGCAACGCCGGCGTGTGGGCAGCACAACCCTTTGCGCGATCGGGAAGTATGTTGGATATCTTCGAGCATGCCAAGCCCTTGCCCGACGAGGTCATGCGAATCTTCGACGATTATATGCACGACTTCGCTGGCCGGCGATCGACACAGCTTGGGTAACTGGTCGCGAATTGGAAGGTGAGTTGATCCAGTCAATCATTGATGTAAAAAAGGCGCAAATAATGCGAATAGTTGCTGAATAGAGGTCATCGAATGATTTTTACGCGGTATTTATTGATTGCGTCTCTCGTTGCTAGTCTCTTTGGTTGTCGGGATGATACGGTTGATCTGTCGATTAACGGACTAAATTACACGAACCGTTATGTATCCGATTTTTCGGTGAATGGTTATAGTGGATTCGACATATCAAGAAATGGCGGCGGCGGGAGCTTTGTCTGCTGCGTTTCCGTACCGAAACGCTGGCGCGAGGATTTGCGTGTGACGGTTCGCTGGCATGATGACGATGCGGCGCCCGAAAAATTCAAAGAAAAAGTCGTGGCTGTTCCGGAGTACCATGATAATGACTTCGGCGCATTTGTCGTCCACTTTTATCCGGATGATACTGTGAAGGTTCTGGTCACTTCGATATTTGTGGGGCATGCAAACTACCCTTATCCCAGACCTGGCAAGAGTCAATGACAGCTGCAAATCTCGAGATCTTGCCGGCAAACGCGGGGTGGAGAACGCTATGATTTTATTTGATCGACTTGTTCTTTTCTGTTTCTCATCTTTGTTTTTTTGTGTTTTCCTGGCAGGGTGCGAGCAGGATAGTGTAGGGCTGGAAATCAATGCCGTGAACTATACTAATAAACACATATATGATTTCACCGTAAATGGATATGGCGGAGCCAATGTGACAGCTTATGGTGGTGGGGGTAGTTTTGTGTGTTGCATCGTTATTCCGGTTAAATGGCGTGAGGACCTCACGGTAGCGGTTCGTTGGGCTGACAACGATGGCAATCCAGAACTTTACAAAGAGCGAATTGTCGTTGTTCCGGAGTACGGGCCCGACGACTACGGTTTTCTGACCGTACACTTCTTTCCCGATGATGAGATCAAGGTCCTTGTCACCACGAAAATAATAACCCACCCCGATTACCCATATCCACGATCGAAATTAAAATAACGGCAGCGACGTCCAGAAGGATATTGTTTTCGGTAATGTAGATGCCCTGGATGACGTATTTTCCATTGATGATAATCATCTGAATTTCACCGATCGCCATATCTGATTGTTTGTGAATGGCCATAGGGGCGCAAACATCTCCGTCCAAAGGTTAATTCAAAATTTACGGGCCGCCCGGACTATCCGCTTCTGCGCCCGGCGGAATTTCGTCAAAAACCTGCTTCGAAGACGGCGATCATACATATCAGGCACTGCCGACGGATCGGAAAACACCGTCCTGCTCATGGCGCCGCCTGCCGCCCCGTCACCGCCCAATAAACCCCACCCATCAAATGCCCGAGATACTGCGGATCCCGGTACATCTCCCCGTTATGCCCCAGCGTCGTCACGAACACGCGCCCCTTCTCCACGTTGTGGTACCACGCGATCGGATGCTCCTTGCCCATCCCGTGCGTCACCTGGCCCGGCCAGATCTTCGTCGGATCGTAGGTGCTCTCGTCCACGTTCAGCACGGGATGGATCGCGATCCTGTACGGATTCGTCGTCACGTAAAACTCGTCGCTCCATAGCCAGCGGTCGGGCAGGGCGTAGGTGGACGGGTGGCTCTTGTCCTCCACGGTCACCACGGCGGTCTGGATCATCGGATGATTGCCGACCGTGCGGCCCACCAGCTTCTCGAACCACGGCCAGGCATTCGGCTGCGCGATGGCGGCGCGGTGGACGACGATCGCATTGCCGCCGCCGCGCATGTACGCCTCGAATTTCTCCCGCTGCTTCGGGTTCAGCTCTTCGCCCGGCGTGTTCAGGAACATCACGGCCGCATACTGTTTCAGGTCGCCTTCGAACACCTCCGGCTTGTTCGTGTAGGTGAAGTCGAACGTGTGCAGCTTCGCGAGCTTTTCCAGGCTGTCGCGCGCGATGGGGATGTACTCGTAGTGGTACCTGTTCGGAATGGCCAGCACCAGCAGCTTGTACTGGATATCGACAGCGGCGGCGGGCGCCGTTGCCACGACCAGCGCGGCGCCGACGGCGGCAAATGCGGGTTTCATGCGGTCTCCTTTGAAGTTCATGGCGCAGGCACGCCTTCAGGCGCGCGGCTATTGCGCGGTACGAGCCAGCCGCCGTCCGCCAGCCAGTCGGACAGCCGGTCGGGCCAGTGCTGCAGCGACACGCGTTCGCCCCGCTGGCCCACGTTGAAGGCGTGGTCGGTGTCGGCATACAGGTGCAGCTCCGCCGACACGCCCGCCGCAACCAGTTGTTGATACAGGCCGAGCGTCGGCGGCATGCAGCACTTGTCGCGGGAACCGGCGATGAGGAAAGCCGGCGGCGCTTCTTTCGCGGCCTGGGCCGGATAGCCGAGAGGTCCGGGATAGACGAGCACCTGGAAGTCGGGCCGTGCGCTTTCCCTGTCGATGGCATCGCGCGGCGAAGCTGGCGGCGCGGGATTGTCCGCCACCAGCGCCACCAGTTCGCCGCCGGCCGAGAAGCCCATTACGCCGAGCCGCTGCGGATCGACGCCATACTCCACCGCATGCGCGCGCACCCATCGCACGGCGCGCCGCAGGTCACTCGCCGCATCGCCTTCGATCGTGTACGACGATCCTTCGTCGCGGGCCAGCCGATACTTCAGCACGAAGGCCGTCACGCCGATGCGGTTCAGGTTCTTCGCCGCCATCACGCCTTCGTTCTGGAACACGAGCATGCGGTGGCCGCCGCCCGGCACCACGATCACTGCGGCGCCATTCGCATGCCGCTGATCGGCGCGCAGCACGGTCAGCGACGGGTCGTGCACATTGCTGACGTAGACGTCCTTCAGCTTTTCCGCTTCGCCGTGGCGCTTCTCGGCACCGGGCGCACCATCCGGCCACAGTTGAAAGGCCGGCGGCTGGGCGAGGGCACTGGCGCAGGCCAGCGCGAACAGGGCAGGGAGGAGCCGGCGCATCAGTCGATCCTCGTCGAATACAGGCTGTGGTGGGTCAGGATGAACAGCGTACGCTTGTCCGCGCCGCCGAAGACCAGCTGCAGCGGGCGTTCCGGCACGTCGATGCGGCCCTTCTGCCGGCCGTCCGCGCCGTAGATGAACACCTGGCCGTTTGCCACGTACACATTGCCCGCATGGTCCACCGTGGCACTCTCGCCACCGCGGTCCGCCACGGTTTTCAGGTCCGTGAGCGCGCCGCCGGCACCGAGCAGGCCGCTGAAGGTGCGGTTCTCCGAGCCGTTCGTGAAGATCACGCGTTCGCCGACGCGCGCCGTGCTGAAGCCGTGCGTCTGCAGCGTATCGGACCAGCGGTAACCCAGATGATCCGCCGCGCCGGCCGGGCCTTGCCGCAGCACGCGATAGGCCGGCAGGGCCAGCGTGCCGTCCGGCGACACATATTCCTGCGCCTTAGGCTTTGCCACGTCCCGCGCGAACATCTCGGCCAGCGTCGTGAATTCATACGTGGCCGGATCGATCTGGTCGTAAAACTCGCCGTTCTGCCAGAAGTTGACGGGGATCGCCACGCGGCCATCGGCACGCTGCGCCACCGGCGTCGGCTTGATCATCGTGACTTCCGTGCCCGGTGTGCCCGGTTTGAAGGAATATACCGTTGCGTTTGGGCCGTTCGCTGACAGCACCAGCACATTGCCGCTGCCGTCGATGGCCAGGTTGACGGGATCGAGCGGCGCATCGCGCACGACAGCCAGGCCTTCCCCTTCAGACCAGCGATAGATACGGCGCCAGTTGCGATCGACGAAATACAGCATGCCCGCCGCATCCACGGCCGCGCCGGCGATCGAATGGAAACCCGTCTCCAGTTTGTTCACCTTGCCCTGTGCCGGCGGAGCGTTCTTCTGCCGGCCCGTATAGTCGAATACGGCGAACTCGCGCTCGCGCACTTCGAGCTTGTTGGTCACGTCCAGGATCGCATTCTGGTACGGGTACTTCGACGCGCGCAGGTAAGTGGTGCAGCCGTTTTCGTCGCACGTGGCAAAGCCGCTTTCGCCGTTCACATGCACGTTGCGGAAGCGGATGTCGCTGGAATTGGTGATCGTCACCGCGGCCGGCATCGGCTTGATCGAGCGCGTCACGCGGTAGCCGTGGTAGTTCGCGAACAGCACGTTCTTTGAATTGCGGATCTCCACGGACACCGCATCCATGCCGTCGCGCACTTCCTCTTCCGTCTGCGGTGCGAGGAATTCCCAGTTTTCCACGCCATCCAGCACGATCTCGGCGCGCACGTGGTGTTCGGCCGACAGCTCATAGACGTGCCCTGGCGTCTTCGTGTTGGTCACGTAGAAGCCCGCCTGCGCGTAGCCGCTTGGAGACCAGATGCCGGAGAAAGTGCCGCCGCCACCGTCCGTCACCCACACGCTGGGATACTGGCGATCCCAGTAGGCCGTGGTGTTGAACTTCGCATCCTTTTTATACGGGTCTGCGCGGCTGCCGTCGTACAGCCGCGTGCCGTGACCACCCTGGATGCGCACGTCATCGACCAGCGATTTTTCGCCGGCGCGCCAAAGTAGCGCCACGGCCCGTTGATTGACTTCACCGGTGGCCAGCCCGATGCCGGACACGATCGCGTCGCCGCCCCGTGCGCTTTCCAGCAGCGCCTTCGGTCCGGCGATGCCCTGGAAGGCAGGTGAGCCGTTCGGCAGCAACAGCTGCGTCAGTCCCGGATGCAGGCCGACGATCACCGTGTCCGGTTTCATGCGGATCGTGTCGTTGACCACGTAGAAGCCCAGCGGCAGGTAGACGGTGCGGTGCGTGTCGATGGCCTTCTGCAGTGCCGCCGTATCGTCCGTGGTGCCATCGCCGACGGCGCCGAAGCTGCGCACATTGGCCCATGCCTTCGTATCCGGCAGCTGCCGAAGAGCGCGGTAGCTTGCCGGTTTGTTGGACGGCAGCGCCACGGTCTTGTAGTTCGTCGCGAACTCGCCCGGTTCGCCCAGCTGCTTCAACGTCAGCCCGTAATTGAATTCGGTAACCTGGTAGTTGCGGCCATTGCCGGCCAATGTCTTCCCGCTGTCGCGAAAGCGCGCGAACACGGGCACGTTGCGGGCGCTGGCCTTCTCGAAGCCCACCTGCGTGTACACATTGTTCTCGTTGCTGACGATGAGCGCCGCCTTCGACACGTTCTCGAAGCGCACGTCCTTCCCCCAGAGCCAGTCGCCGTAGCCGCGGTCGATCTCGATGCCGACCGGCGTGTTGCGGATGTCGACATTGACCATCGTCAGTCCGGCCTCGTGCTCGCGGATCGCCGCATCGCGCTGGCCGTCGAACGCGGAGTCCAGCAGCGTAAACTGCCATGCCGGCGACGTCTTCTCGGCGAGGATGCCGTAGCGGCCGCCGTAGAAGCGCAGGTCGTACGCCACATTCCCCACGTGGTAAATGCCCGCCAGGCCCGAACCGATATGGAAATCGATGTGGCTCAGGTTCGAGTGCTGCGCCGTGTGCATGCGCACCGCGGCGGCGGCCGGGTTGCCGTCGCCGATCTCGAAGTCCACGTTGGACAGCGCGGAATAAAAGGTCGACGAGTTCGCGTCGCGCACCGGCTTCGTTTCGGGTTCGAACGGCACGGCACTGGTCAGCGGCACCGGCACCTTGCCCACGCGGTTCTGGTCGCCGCCGGTGAAGATCACCATGTTCGCCACGCCCTGCTGGAAGCCGGGCGTGCGCGGCGCCAGCACGAACACGGGCCGCGTCGGGCCGACGCCGTATACCCGCACGGCGAGGGGGATCAGCAGCGTGCGCGTCAGACGGTAGCGGCCGGACGGCAGGAACACCACGCCGCCCTGTTCGTTGTTCGACGCGCGGTTGATCGCTTCCTGCAGCGCTGCCGTGTCGTCGGTAGTACCATCCCCCTTGGCCTTTGCGACGATGGCGCGCGGGTCGTCGGGCATGGTGACGAAGGCGGAGGTGGAGGCCGCGTGGGCGGAGGAGGTGGCCAGGGTGAGGGCCAGAATCAGAAGCAGTTTCATATTTCGATTCCTAGTTGGCTGGGGACTGTCCCCAAAGGGGCCTGTCCCCGGGGTTGTATTTCTGGCCGCGTATCCGAGCGTAAAAGCAACCCCGGGGACAGGCCCTTGCAGGGACAGTCCCCAGCTAGTGGATAATCGTGGACAGCAGCATCACAAACACAAGCCCGAACACGCCGACCAGCGTTTCCATCAGCGTCCACGAGCGAAAGGTATCCTGCAGCGACAGACCGAAATACTCCTTGAACATCCAGAAGCCGGAGTCGTTCACGTGGCTGCACATCAGGCTGCCGGCGCCGACGGCCAGCACCATCAGGTTCGGGTTCACGCCGGACGTATGCACCAGCGGCTCGACAATGCCGGCCGCCGTCACGCCGGCCACTGTCGCGGAACCCAGGCAGATGCGGATCAGCGTCGCCACCAGCCAGCCCAGCACCAGCGGCGGCACGGGCAGGTGGGCCAGTTGCGCACCCAGCTCCGCGCTGACGCCCGATTCCACCAGCACCTGTTTCAGCGCGCCGGCACCGGCGATGATCAGCAGGATCGGCGCGATCTCGCGCATCGCTTCCTGCGGGCCTTCCATCACTTGGGCCAGCTTGCGGCCGCGGGCCAGACCGAGCGTGAAGATCGCCACGACGTACGACAGCAGCATCACCGTCAGCGGGTTCGCCAGCACCGCGAGCGGTTCGGCCAGGGCCGGGCGCGCCATCGTCAGCGGCGTCGTCGCGCCCAGCAGCACGACCGGCAGCAGCGCGGTGGCGAAGCTGTTGAAGATGCCGGGCAGTTCGGCATCCGGCACGTCGGCGTTGCGGAACATCGTCGACGGTTCGGCGCGGATGCCGCGCAGCGTCGTCGCGAACACGGGGCCGGCCAGGATCAGCGTCGGGATGGCCACGATCAGGCCGTACAACAGCGTCTGGCCCATGTCCGCATGGACGGCTGCCACGACGGCCACCGGCGATGGGTGCGGCGGCAGAAAGCCATGCGCGATCGACAGCCCCGCCAGCAGCGGAATCGCCAGCGCCACCGCCGGCCTGCCCGACTGGTAGACGATCGAGAAGATCAACGGCACCAGCAGCACGAAGCCCACGTTGTAGTACAGCGGGATGCCGACGACGAAGCCGGTGATGGTCAGCGCCACTGGCAGCCGGCGCGGCCCCAGCGCGTCGATCAGGCACGTGGCGATGCGCCGGGCGGCGCCGCTGTCGGCAATGAGCTTGCCGAACACGGCGCCCAGGCAGATCACCACCACCAGCGAGCCGAGAAGGTCGCCGATGCCTTTCTCGATCATGGCCGGGATCTTCGCGGCGGGCACGCCCAGCAGCAGGGCGGCCGCCAGCGCCGCCGCCACGAAGGCCAGCAGCGGTTGCACCTTGCCCCACGCGATCAGCACCGTCAGCAGGCCGACGGCCAGCAGTACGGAAACGAGATTCCACACGGGCGGCCCCGCTCAGAAGCTGTAGCGCATGCCGACCCGGTAAGTGCGGCCCACCACGTCGTACAGCGCCGGGTTGATGCCGTAGCTGGCGTTGGTCTGCGGCGCTGCTTCCGGATCGCGGTCCGTCACATTGTCGATCTTGACGTACACCTGCAGCTGCTTGGCGAAGTTGTAGCTGCCGCCGATGTCCAGGTAGGCCGCGCCCTTCATCTTGTTGTCGTAGATGGTCGGGTGGATGATCGACGACACGGGACAGCCCGTCTGGCACTCGATGAAGTCATTGCGGTAGGTACCGTCGCTGATCCACCGCTCGGACAGCGTCAGGCTCAGGTCCTTGTAGTCCCAGGTCTGCTGCGCCAGCACTTTCCACTTCGGCGTGTTGCCCATATTGGAGCCGGCCGAATCCACCGGGATCGTGCCGACCACGCCGGAGTCCGTGATGTAGTGCAGCGTGCGGGTGCCCAGCAGGCGGAACGTGAAGCGGCCCGGCAGGTTCAGTTTATTGAGGTCGGTGCGGTAGGCCGTTTCGATGTCGACGCCTTTCGTGCGCAGCGACGCCAGGTTGAAGTTCTGCACCGTGACGTAATTGCTGCCCGGCGTATTGAGCTGCATCGCGCCGCAGATTTCCTGGTTGCCGCCCACGCACAGGTCCACTTCCTGCTGCGCCGTCAGCGCCGAGATCACGCCATCGACCTTGATGTCGAAGTAGTCCGCCGAGATCGAGAAGCCGGGTGCCCAACGCGGCTGGCTCAGCACGATGCCGAACGAGTTGTTGCGGGCGATCTCGGGCCGCAGCGCGGTATTGCCGACGGTGCGTTCCTGGATGCTGATCGTGTTGCCCTGGTACTGCACCACGTTGTTGATCACCACCGGCGCGGCATACAGCTCCGACAGGTTGGGTGCGCGCACGTCCTTCGACGTCACGCCGCGCAGCCGCAGGCCGTCCACCGGCGTCTGCCACGTGGCGCCCAGCTTCCACGTGCCCACGCTGCCGGCCGTGCTGTACTTCGTTTCGCGGTCGGCCACGTTGAGGTTCGCCGTGCCCCACGTATCCGACTTGAACAGCGGTACGTTCAGTTCCAGGTAGGCTTCGCGCACGTTGTAGGTGCCGTCGCCGTTGTGGTAATTCCCCGCGTACCAGTTATTGCCGACTGTCGTATTGAGCAGCGGGTCGGCCGGATAGTAGTCGTTGTTCGGCGTCGTCTCCGTCAGGCCATTGCCGTAGGCATCGCCGATCACGCGGTATTTCTCGCGGCGGTATTCGGCGCCCGTCGCCATCGAGATCGGGCCGGCCCAGCCTTCGAACAGTTCGCCGTTGATATTGAAGCTGCCCACGTCCTGGCTTTGCGTGGTGCGCTGGCGCGGGCCTTCCGGCGGCGCGATATAGGCCCACGCCGCGGGATCGATCGGGTTGTTGCCGATGATGTTCAGCGGTACGCAGCCGCTGGCCGCCGCCACCGGGTTGCGGCAGACGATGCGGCCGTCGGCCGTGCGCACGGCATCGATCGCCGCGTTGTAGCGGGCGTTGAGCGTGATGTCGTTGACGTCGATACTGGTCTTGTTCTCGCCGTGCGTCACGTAGGCGTCGTACGACCATTCCTTGCCGAACGCATTGAACTTGCCATCGGCGCCCAGCACGAAGCGGCGCTGCGTGCGGGTGGGCTTGACGTCGATATTGTTCGGGAAGATCGCGTTGGACGTGCCGTACTGGAAGCTGGTGATATTGTTCTGCGCGCAGGCCGCCACGATGGACGCCGGCAGGAACGGGTTCGAGCACTGGATCGTCAGGTTGGCGTTCTTTGCCGCGCCCGGGTTCGGCGAGAAGCGCGATGCCACCTGCGCGAAGTTGGCGGTGAAGTAGATCTCGTTGTCGGCATCCAGGTCCCACGACATGCGGGTGTAGGCCACTTGCCGCTTGAAGTTCATCGCCAGGTTGGTGCCGGCGCCCACGCTGCCGGACATGTCGCCGCCGATGCAGAACGGGTTGATGCAGTTGGTGACGGCGCCGGTGCCGGTCGGCACGCCGTTCGAGCCATACTGGAACGGGAAGGGCACGCCGCCCGCGCCGAATGCGGTACCCTGCAGCGGGCCGCTGGTGATCAGGCCATACTTCGCATACTGGTACTGCTGCGCGTGCCGGATGACGCGGTACTGCGGCAGGCCGTCGTTGGTCTGCGCCAGCGGGCGCACCGAATAGGCGGGGCTGTCGTACCACGTGCGTCCGCCGGGGCCCACTTCGCCGAAGCCGGGCGAATCGATGCCGTTCTCTTTCGTGAACTCGCCGCTGACGGCCACGTGGAAGCGGTCGTCGAGGAAGCCCCGGCCCCACGCCGCCTGCACGGTGCCGCCCTTGTCGTCGCTGTATTTCGTCATGCCGCCCTGGACGTTGGCCTTGAAGCCGGTGAATTTCTTGTCGGTGACGAAGTTGACGACGCCGCCGACCGCGTCCGAACCATACGAGGCGGATGCGCCGCCCGTCACCACGTCCACACGTTTCACCAGCAGCTGCGGGAACTGGCTGACGTCCGTCACGCCGGTGACGTTGGCGCCGACCACGCGCTGGCCGTCGAGCAGCGTCAGCGTGCGGATCGTGCCCAGCCCGCGCAGGCTCAAGGAGCTGAGGCCCTGGATGCCGCTGCTGGTGCTGTTGGTGCTGGTGGTGCGGCCCGTGCTGCCCTGCAGCGCGGGCAGTTCGGCCAGCGTGTTGAACAGATTCGGCTTGGCCGCCTTTTCCAGGTCGGCGGTGCTCAGCGTCGTCGTCGGCGTGGGCTGCGTGAAGCCGCGGGCGGCGATGCGCGAGCCGGAGATCTGCACGACGGTCGTCGGGCCGGTCGGCGCGGCAGCCGGTGCAGGCTCCGGCGCGGCCTTGACGGCGGCGTCATCGGCGGGTGGCGTCTCTGGTGCCGGAGCCTGTTGCGCGTGCACGGGAGAACCCGGCAGGCAGAAGGCGCTGGCGATGGCGAGGTGGATCAAGGTCCTTTGCAACGGTGTACGCATGTTTGTCTCCCGATTTTTTTGATATGGACGCGGCGGCCGTGGGACGGCGCCGCGCCCGATTGCGGCGATTGCGACGTTTGCTACGGTTGTTTCGATTCCGTGATGGCCGCCACCAGCGCGTCCGGCGGCATTGCGATGTCGAGGCGCAGGCCCGCCTCGTCGTCCTGCAGCGGTTCCAGGTCGCGCAGCTGGCTGTCCAGCAGCGACGGCGGCATGTAGTGGTTGGGCCGCCGCGCCATGCGCCCGGCGATCAGCTCGCGAGGACCCTGCAGGTGGACGAAGCGCAGGTCCGGATCGGCCTGCCGCAGCAGGTCGCGGTAGCGGCGCTTCAGCGCGGAGCAGGACAGCACGAGGCCCCTGTCGTTTGCGCGAGCGGTACGGATCTCGGCGGCCAGCGCCTGCAGCCAGCCGGCCCGGTCGTCGTCCGTCAGCGGAAAGCCGGCCGACATCTTGGCCACGTTGTCGGCCGGGTGGAAGGCATCGCCTTCGAGGAAGGGCACGCCCAGCAGGCCGGCCAGCGCCGTGCCGACCGTGCTTTTGCCGCAGCCGCTGACGCCCATGACGACCCAGCGGAGCGGGCGTGGCGGGTGAGATGGTGATGCTGGCATATCGTCTCCGGTAGGCTAGTTAGCGCTATCATTTTTTGACCAGTTTTCAACAGACGGCGGGATTTGTAAAGAAATGAAGATGCTGCATGGCGGAATGAAATCGCTCTTGCCGCCGCCGAAATGAGGCCAATATTTCGGCTGTTCCCCTATGCCGTTCTCCTCGGATCTTCACGGCTTCTGATAGCGCTATCTTTTTGTGCGGTGCAAAAAATACAAGCTTGCAGTGTTGTATGCGAGGTACGATGATGTATGCAACGACCGTGATGCGCGAGAACCTGCTGGCCAACGGCCGCCTGACGAAGCGGCTGCGCAGTCACGACGGCCACGTGGTGGTGCGCGTGATGCCGGAGGGCGAGCGGTTTTATGTGACCGTGACCGATAACCGCGACGAGGGCGATGTGGTGCGGGATGTGACGCAGATCCTTGAAGCATAGGCTGGGGACTGTCCCCGCAGGGGCCTGTCCCCGGGGCTGCTCTTCTCCCAGCGAACCGCGACATCAAGAACAACCCCGGGGACAGGCCCTTGCAGGGACAGTCCCCGTCCACCATGCGCTTAAAAAGCCATTAATCCCACCCCGGCATGCTTCGTCTGCCATGACAGCCTTGGCCCGCCGGGCTCCCCGCCCGGCGGAACTTCCCGAACGAAGCCGCCATGCCGCATCAACCCGATCCAAGCAGCCCGACGACCGCGCCACCGGCGCCGCCTGAACGCGCCAGGCTGCTGCGGCGCCTGCGCACGCTGCCGTCCGGCCTCGTATTCACCGGTTGCATGGCGCTGGCGTCGATCTCCACGGGGATCATCGTGCTGCATGGTCCGGGACAGCGCGCCACGGCCGCGCCGGCCAGCCTGCAGCGGCCGGCGCTGACCGTCACGCTCGAAGCGCCGCAGGCGGTCGAATGGACCAGCACCATCGCGGCCGACGGTGTGATCGAACCATGGCAGGAACTGGTGATCGGTGCGCAGACGAGCGGCCTGCCGCTGGCCGAAGTACACGTCAACGTGGGCGACAAGGTGCGGCGCGGCGACGTGCTGGCTGTCTTCGATCCCGCCTTGCCGGGCATGGAAGCGGCGCAGCTGGAAGCGGCGCTGGCCCAGGCGCAGGCGTCGGCGCGGCAGGCCGTGGCGGTGCGCGACCGGATGCTGGCGCTGGCCGCCAGCGGCGCGGTCAGCAGGCAGGATGTGCAGAACGCCGAGATGCAGGCCGATACGGCGACGGCGCAGGTACAACTGGTGCAGGCGCAGCTGGCGGCCAAGCGGCAGCAGCAGCGCTATGCCACCGTGCGGGCGCCGGACGACGGCGTCGTCAGCGCGCGGGCCGCCACGGCGGGCACGGTGGCCAATGCGGGCCTCGAACTGTTCCGCATCATCCGGCAGGGCCGCCTCGAATGGCGCGGCGAACTGACGGCGGCGCAGCTGGCGCAGATCCGGCCAGGCCAGCAGGTGGCATTGCATCTGCCCGACGGCAGCGCGGCGACCGCCCGCATCCGCCAGAGCGCGCCACGGCTGGATGGCCAGACGCGCCTCGCGATCGTGTATGCCGACGTACAGCCCGGCGGCCTGGCCCGCGCCGGGATGTTTGCCGCAGGACGGATTGCACTGGGCACGACGCGCGCCACGGCGGTACCGGCGCATAGCGTGGTCGTGCGCGACGGCAGCTCACTGCTGTTCGTGGCCGCGCAGCGCGGCAGCGAGGCGATTGCCCGCGCGCTGCACGTGGACGTCGGCCGGCGGCAGGGTGGCCAGGTCGAGATCCTCGGCAGCCTCCCCGCCGATGCGCGCGTGGTCGGGCAGGGCGCAGCGTTCCTGAAGGATGGCGACGTGGTACGGGTTGCCGCCGCCGATCGTACGCCGGCTGGAGTGCCGCAATGAGTTTTGCCTCGTGGTCGCTGCGTAACCCCGTGCCGGTCGTGCTGTTGTTCGCGCTGCTGGCCGTGGCCGGGCTGCGCGGCTTCCGGCACCTGCCCGTGCAGAACCTGCCGGACGTGGAACTGCCGTCGGTGAACGTGCGGCTGGTGCAGCCGGGTGCCGCGCCGGCCCAGCTGGAAGCGGAAGTGGCGCGCAAGGTCGAAGACTCGCTGGCCGGCGTCACGGGCCTGAAGCACACCCGTACCACGATCAGCGATGGCCAGGTGCACATCCGCGCCGAGTTCGTGCTGGAAAAGCCGCTGACCACTGCCTTGATCGAAACGAAGGATGCCGTGGACCGCGTCCGCGCCGACCTGCCGGCGGACGTGGAACCCCCGGCCGTCAGTGCCACGACGACCGGCAGCGGCGCGACGCTGACGTATGCGGTCACTGCGCCGGCAATGGGCGACCTGGCACTGTCGTGGTATGTCGATGACGTGGTGGCGCGGGCGCTGTTGACGGTGCCCGGCGTGGCCAAGGTGGTGCGGCTTGGCGGCAAGGATCGCGAGGTGCGCGTCGAAGCCGATCCGGCCGCAATGGCCGCGCTGGGTGTCACGGTGGCCGACCTGTCCCATGCGCTGGCCCGCACGCAGGCGGAGGCTTCCGGCGGCCGCGCCGGCCTGGGCGACGGCGAACAGCCCATCCGCACCATCGCCACCGTGCGCCAGGCCGGCGACATGGCCGCGCTGCCGATCCCGCTGGCCGATGGCCGCCGCCTGCGCCTCGACCAGGTGGCCACCGTGGCGGATGGCAGCGCCGAAGTGCGCTCCGCGGCCCTGCTGGACGGCCGCAGCGTCACCGGCGTGCAGGTGTTCCGCGCCAAGGGTTACGACGAGACGCGCATCGCTGCCGGCGTCAAGGAGGCGCTGCGCAAGCTGCAGCTGGCGCAGCCGGTCATGATGTTCACGCAGGTGGCCAGCACCGTCGACTACACGCTGGAGCAGTACCACGGCTCGATGCAGATGCTGTACGAAGGGGCGCTGCTGGCGGTGCTGGTGGTGTGGTGGTTCCTGCGCGACTGGCGCGCCACGCTGGTGGCCGCCACTGCGCTGCCGCTGTCGATCCTGCCCGCGTTCGCGCTGATGGACTGGCTGGGGTATTCGCTGAACACGCTGACGCTGCTGGCGATGGCCGTCGTCGTCGGCATTCTCGTGGACGATGCGATCGTCGAAGTGGAGAACATCGCGCGCCACCGCCAGATGGGCAAGACCGTCCTGCAGGCTACCGCCGATGCCGTCGAAGAGATCGCGCTGGCCGTCATCGCCACGACCGTCACGCTGGTGGTCGTGTTCGTGCCGACGGCGATGATGAGCGGCGTGCCCGGCCTGTTCTTCCGCCAGTTCGGCTGGAGCACCGTGTTTGCCGTGCTGGCATCGCTGCTCGTCGCGCGGCTGCTGACACCCGTCCTGGCCGCGCGTTTTCTCACTGCAGCGCCGAAGCAGCACGACCGGGCTGATGGTCCATCGATGCGCCGCTACCTGCATGCGGTGCAGTGGTGCGTGACGCACCGCGTGGCCACGCTGGGCGCATCCGTGCTGCTGTTTGCCGGCTCGGTGGCCTTGCTGCCGCTGCTGGAAACGGGCCTGATGCCGGCCGCCGACCGGGGGCTCGTCGATGTGAATATCGAGCTGCCGCCGGGCAGTGCGCTGGCTGCCACGCTGGGGACGGCCGAACGGGCGCGCCTGGCTGCCGCCGCGGTGCCGGGGGTGCAGTCGGGCTTCGTCAGCGTCGGCAGCAGCGGCGACGACGACGATCCGGGCACGGGCGGCGTCCGCACGGCCACGTTGACGCTGACGCTGGCCCCGCGCGGCGACCGCCGTTCGCAGCAGGACATCGAGCGCGAACTGCGCAATGTACTGGAGCAGGTCAGCGGCGCACGCTTCAGCGTCGGCGGCGGCCTGGGCGAGCAGCTGGAGCTGATCCTGGCCAGCGACGATCCCGCCGCGCTGGCCGTCGCGGGCAGCGGCATCGAACGGCAGCTGCGCAGCGTCGCAGGCCTGTCGAGCATCCGCTCCAGCGCCAGCGTGGAGCGGCCAGAACTCGTGGTGCGTCCCGATGCGGCGCGTGCGGCGGAAATGGGTGTCGACGTCGGTGCCATCAACGACACGATCCGCATCGCCACCACGGGCGACGTGACGGCGCGGCTGGCCAAGCTCAATCTCGATTCGCGGCAGGTGCCGGTGCGCGTGCAGGTGCCGGAAGCGCAGCGGCAGGATATCGCCACGCTGGCCAGCCTGCGCGTGCCGTCCCGCGACGGCCTGGTGCCGGTGGGCGCCATCGCGTCCCTCGGCCTGGAAACGGGCCCGGCGCAGATCGACCGGCGCGACCGGCAGCGCCACGTGACGATCACCGCCGACCTGGGCGGCGTGCCGCTGGGGCAGGCGAAGGCCGCCGCGCTGGCCTTGCCGGCAGCCCGCGCGCTGCCGCCCTCTGTGCGCCTGCTCGATGGCGGCGACGGCGAGATCGCCGCCGAACTGCTGACGGGCTTCGGCGGTGCGCTGCTCACCGGACTGCTGTGCATGTACTGCGTGCTGGTGCTGCTGTTCGGCGGCTTCCTGCAGCCGTTCACGATCATGTCCGCCATTCCGCTGTCCTTGTGCGGCGCGTTCGCCGCGCTGCTGGTCACCGGCAGCGAGCTGGATGTGCCGTCGCTGATCGGGCTCGTGATGCTGATGGGGATCGTCACCAAGAATTCGATCCTGCTGGTGGAGTACGGCGTGCTGGGCATGCGCGAACACGGGCTGTCGCCCGAGCAGGCGATGGTGGAAGCCTGCCGCCAGCGGGCCCGCCCCATCGTCATGACCAGTCTGGCCATGGTCGCCGGCATGCTGCCGATCGCGCTGGGCCTCGGCGCCGACGCCAGCTTCCGGCAGCCGATGGCGGTGGCCGTCGTCGGCGGCCTGCTGACGTCCACCTTACTGAGCCTGCTGGTGGTACCGGCGGTGTTCGTCGCCATCGATCGCCTGCAGCGGCGCATGCGCACGCTGCGCCTTGCCACGGCCTGATTTACCGATCTTTTGTTGTCAACCTGAAGAGGAAGTTCATGAAGCAAACACAAACTCCAATCCGCCGCGTTTCGCTGCTGCTCGCCGTGGCAGCTGCCCTGGGCGCCCAGGGCGCCGCTTCGGCACAGGTGCTGGCGCCCGAGCAGGCCGCTGCCGAAGCGTCGCCGAACCCGTCGCAATGGGGCCTCGGCATCGGCGTCGGCTTTTCCCGTGCGCCATACCGCGACTTCGACGACGATGCCAAGGCGCTGCCGCTGATCCTGTTCGAGAACCGGTGGATCAGCGCCTTCGGCACGCGGCTGGACGTCAAGCTGCCGTCGGCCGGCCCGGTGCAGTTCCGTCTGCGCGCCCAGTATTCGGGCGACGGCTACGAAGCCAAGGATTCGCCGTACCTGGAAGGCATGGCCGAGCGCAAGGGTGGCGTGTGGGTGGGCGGCGCAGCGATCTGGCGCGGCAGCTATGCGACGCTGGGCGCCGAAGCGCTGACGTCCACCGGCAGCGCCGAAGGCAAGCGCGTCAAGCTGGAGCTGAGTCGCGAGTTTCACACGGGCCCCGTGACGGTCACGCCGCGCATCGCCGCCAACTGGTACGACAGCAAATACGTCGATTACTACTACGGCGTGCGGGCGGAGGAAGCGCGGGCGGGCAGGGCGCAGTTCACCGGCGATGCCGGCAGCTCGGTGCAAGTGGGCGTGCGCTTCGGCTATGCATACAACAAGCGCCACAACTTCTTCGTCGACGTCAGCGCGAACAGCTTGAGCAGCGATATCAAGGACAGCCCGCTGATCGACCGCTCGACCGAAAGCAGCGTCAGGCTGGGTTATCTCTACGCGTTCTGACTTCGTCCGGCCGCCGGTGCCGGCAGCGTGGCCGTGGAAGGGAAGTCGATGCGGACCATGAAGCCGCGCCCGGCCAGCCCCGCGCCGGTGACGATGCGGGCGTGATGGAGGCGGGCGATGGCGGCCACCAGCGACAGCCCGATGCCGCTGCCGCGGCCCTGGTTGGCAGCGATGCGGTAGAAGCGCTGGAAGATCGCCGCATGTTCGGCTTGCGGCACGCCGGGGCCATCGTCGGCCACTTCGATGAAAGCGTGGCGCGCCGCCATGCCGCAGGCGACCCGCACGCGGCCGCCGTCGCCGGCAAAGCGCAATGCGTTTTCGACGAGGTTGCGCAGCAGCGTGCCCAGTTCATTGACGTCGCCGGCGATCGTAGCGCTGCCGGCGTCGATGTCGAGCCGGCAGTTGCGCTGCGTGGCCTGGAATGCGTATTCGCTGACCACGTGCGCGACCAACTGCGGCAGGTCCACCGGACGGTGCGGCGTGGTGTCCGCCAGAGCATCGAGGCGCGCCATGTCCAGCAACTGCTCGGCCAGCCGCGTGCTGCGGCGGGCCACCTGCTGCAGCGTGCGCAGCGCGTCGTCCTGTTCCTGGCCTGGCACGGCGTGCAACGCCACGTCGGCCTGCGCCTGCAGCGCGGACAGTGGCGTGCGCAGCTCGTGGGCGGCGTCGCCGATGAAGCGGCGCTCGGCATCGATCGCCTTGTCCAGCTGGTGCAGCGTGTGGTTGAACGACGTGACCAGCGGCTGCAGTTCCAGCGGCAGGTCGGCCAGCGGCAGCGGCGTGAAATCCAGGTCGCTGCGCTGCAGCAGCGCGCGTTCGACGGCATCGATGGGCCGCAGCGACCGGTCCAGCGCATGGCCCAGCAGCACGGCCATCAGCGACAGCACGGCGGTGAGGATGCCCAGCGCGGTCAGGGCTTCGTAGCGCATTTCGCGGTCGATCACGCTTTGCAGCTGGGCGACCTGCAACGAGACGAGGCCGCGGCGGTCGGAGACGGTGTACACACGCCATTTGGCGCCGGCCACGACCCTGGTGGAAAAGCCGTCCCGAAACGACGGTTCAAATGCCGTGTAGGGCGGACCGGGCGTCTTGACGAGCAGGATGCCTTGCCGGTTCCAGATCTGGATCGCGAACGGCTCCTGGCGGATATTGGCGGGCAGCTCCAGGCCGGGGCTGAACGGACCGTCGTCCGCCGCACTGGCCGGCACCGACACGAGCAGGCGCGTGCCGAAGGCCTGCAGCTTGCTGTCCCAGATGCTGCTTTCGCTGCTGGCCGTCCACGCCACCAGCAGGCCTACGCCGCCGACCCAGCAGAACACCAGCGTGGCGCCCAGCACGAAGCGCAGCCGGCCCCGCAGCGATTTCACCCGCGCTCCGTGCGCAGCAGGTAGCCCTGGCCGTGGACGGTGCCGATGATGTCCTCGCCCAGCTTGCGGCGCAGCTGGTGCACGAACACGGCCACGGTATTGCTCTCGATCTCGCTTTCGCGGCCGTAGATCAGCGCCTCCAGGTGGTTGCGCGTGACGATGCGGCCGGGCCGCTCCATGAACGCCAGCAGCGTGCGGTATTCGTAGGCGCTCAGCGTGACGGGCTGGCCGCCGCGCGTGACGGCCTGGCGGGCCACGTCGAGCTGCACGTCGCCGCAGGTCAGCAGCGGCACCGTCTTGCCTTCGCTGCGGCGCGTCACCGCGCGCATGCGGGCCCACAGCTCGTCGAACTCGAATGGTTTCAGCAGGTAGTCGTCGGCCCCTGCATCGAGGCCGGCGATCCGTTCGCTCATCTGCGCCCGCGCCGTGAGGATGATCACCGGCGTCGCATCGTAGCCGCCGCGCAGGCTGGCCAGCAGCGACAGGCCGGACTCGCCGGGCAGCCCCAGGTCGAGCAGGATGACGGAGTACACGTGATCGATCAGCGCCAGGCGGGCCGCTTCCGCATCGGCGGCATGGTCGACGGCGAGCCCCTCCTGGCGCGCGCGGTTGCAGATGGCGGCGGCCAGCATCGGATCGTCTTCGACGAGGAGAATGTTCATGGCGGTGCGCGGGTGATGAAGACGGGTCAGTATAGCGGGGAGGGATTAACGAGGTATTAGCGCAGGGATTGGCGGACACCGACATGGCCGAGCCCGTGTCCACCCTGGTGTCAGACACCGACATGGACACGGGCTCGACAGTAAAGTCGACTGTCCCGACATGGCGCCCGCTCCGCGCCTTCCAATCAGCCGCCGCTCCACCCAGCGATCGCTGCCCCGCCGATCGCCACTGGTGCGCTGAGGCCCCACACCACCATCCGCAGTGATAGCATAGGGAAACTGGTCCGGCCAATTTATCGAACTGGTTTACCGATAGGCACCCGGCCCGGCCACCCATAAAAATCAGACGAAGGAGACAAGCGATGCAACAACCAAGCAACTGGCGGCGACGGCTTGCCGAAGTGGCGGCGGCAAAGGCCCCCGTCCCAACCGGACGGCCGGGGCGAGCACGCGCAGATATCACGCCGGCGCGCGCGGCATGGCCGGCTCATGCTGGTGTCGCGATGATGCGGCCAGGAGCACTGGTGCTGGCCTTGTGCCTGGCGATGTCGGTGGCGCACGGTGAAGTGATCGGCACGATGACACCGGCACAGCCGCTGACCGAAGCGCGGATCGCGGCCGTGCCGGCTGCCGAACGTGCCGCCTGGCGCGACTACCTGGAACGCTCGCGCGCGCTGATGGCGGCGGACAAGGCGGCGCTGGAGACCGAACGCCGTGGCGGCGCGGCGCCGGTCGTGCGGGCCGCCCAGCTGAAAGGCGACGACGGCATGCCGCTGGACCGGCCGGCCGCCTGGTACGCCTCGGCGGAGGCGCAGCACGTGGCCGACAATATCGTCAGCTACCAAACGCCGGCCGGCGGCTGGGGCAAGAACGTCAATCGCAATGGGCCGGTGCGCCAGCGGGGCGAACATTATGCGCAGGTCGATGACCATCCGGGCGGCGGTGTCGTGGCGCGGCCGGGAGGGTGGAGCTATGTCGGCACGATCGACAACGGCGCCACGACCACCGAACTGCGCTTCCTCGCGCGCGTCCAGGCGGCGGCTCCCGCCGAGGCGTATCGCAACGCCTTCGTCAAAGGCATCGGCTATCTGCTGAACGCGCAGTATCCGAATGGCGGCTACCCGCAGGTGTATCCGCTGGAAGGCGGCTATCACGATGCCGTCACGTTCAACGATCATGCGGTTGCCGAAGTGGTCGAGGTGCTGGGCAGCGTCGCAACGAGGCAGGGCGATTATGCGTTCGTGCCTGCCGAACTCGCGGCGCGGGCCGCCGCTGCAAGGGATCGCACGGTGCGGATGATCGTCGCCACGCAGATCGTCGCTGGCAGCGTGCGCACCGGCTGGTGCCAGCAGCACGATGCGCTGACGCTGGCGCCCGTCGGCGCCCGCAACTTCGAGCCGGTGGCGCTGTCCACCGCGGAGAGCGCGCGGCTGCTGATGCTGCTGATGGCCGAGCCGTCGCCGTCGCCCGACATCGTGGCGGCCATCGATGCCGGTACCGCGTGGCTGAAGCGCGTGGCGGTGCATGACGTGGCGTGGACAGGGAAGGGCGCCGAAGGCCGCAAGCTGGTACCGCAGCCGGGTGCCGGCCCGCTGTGGTCGCGCTATTACGACATCGCGACGATGCGGCCGATTTTCGGCGACCGCGACCGGACGATCCATACCGACGTCAACGAGCTCAGTGTCGAGCGCCGCAATGGCTATGCGTGGTACGGGACCGGGCCGGCTGCCGCGCTGGCGCGGTATGACCGCTGGAAGTCGCAGCGTTGATGGTTCAAGAGCCGGTTCAAAAGTTGCTCCAAAAATGGGGTCTGTCCCCATTTTTCGAGAAACATTTCCAGGAAAATGGGGACGGACCCCATTTTTCGGGAAATATTTACGGGCGGGCTGCCGGCATCAAGGCAGCCGCTTGAACCCTTCCGCCTTGACGACCCACTTGCCGTTCTTCGGGAAGCCCGGGGCCGGCACGTCCGGTGCGCCGTCCCAGCCGCCGGCCATCATCGCCACGGCCGCCAGCAGCGCGCCGTTGCCGGGCAGGTAGACGGGCAGGCCCGTGTTGGGGTTGTGGCCGGCGGCGGTATAGCCGTTGTTCGGGCCATCGGCTTTCAGCAGCACGTCCACTGCCAGTTCCGGCGCGTCGAGGCGGGCGGCGGTCATCGCGATCATCGGGTAGTCCCAGCCCCAGATCTTGGTGGCCCAGTCCCAGTCCTTCAGTACCGCGTCGAGCGTGTTGCGCATCACGGCGCGGTCGACGCCGTCGCCCGGCAACTGGCCCAGCGCCATCAGGAACGACGGGTGGTCGTGGCGGCTGGCCACGTTGTCCCACGTGTCCGGATGCGATTCGACGGCCACGTATTTGCCGTCCTTCTGCGGCAGTTCGGACAGGTGCGTGCGCTTGTGTTCCCAGTCCGCGTCGCGCGGCAGGCCGAGGCGTTCGCGCCACTGCTGCGCGATCTCCAGCCCGCGCGCCCAGTAACTGAGTTCATACGTGGGATTCATGCTGGTGGACTGGTCGTAGATCTCCTGCGCGATCCACAGCGGCGGGCCAAGCACGTAGCGCTGCCGCGCTTCTTCCCAGTGCAGCATCGACGCCATCGCCTGCGCCGATGCCATCACCAGCTCGCGGTAGCGCTCCAGCGTGGCGCGCGACGGGTCGGCGCGGTACAGCAGCTCGGCCAGGTGGATCGGGTGCGGCTGGTTCCACACGATCAGCGGATTGCCGCCCGGGCTCTCGCGGCCGTAAGGTCCCGTCATCTTCATCCAGCGCGCGCCCTGCAGGCCGCGCTCCGCCGCCACGGCGCGGGCCTGCGGCAGGATGGTCTGGAACCAGCCCAGCGTGCGGGCGGTATATTCAGGGCGGCCCCACAGCGCGAAGTGCGCCGTGTGCCACCACACCATTTCCGTGTGGTGCTTGCCGTACCAGGTGGCCGTCGTCAGGCCGCTTTCCTGGGCGGGCAGCGTGTCGCCCAGCTGGATGCCGGCGAGGTACTGCGACAGCACCACGCGCCGCTCCAGTTCCCGCGCGCGGGGATCGGTGCTGCCGGCGAAGTCCACCGCGGCGCCGCTTTGCCAGTAGCGCTGCCAGTGCTTCGCGCTGGCGGCGAACACGTGGCCGGAACGCTCGCCGGGCGCGCTGCCTTTCTGGACGAAGCTCAGCGTGACGTCGAGCGTGTCGCCGCGCACCGGCGCGATGACGAAGGCATGCGTCTCCGGCCGCGCGATCGTCAGCGGTGCGGCACTGGTGACCGTCATCGCATAGCGCGATGCGTCGCGCAGGTGCTCGACCACCAGCTGCCGGCCGCTTTGCGCCAGCACATTGGTCCGGTGCGATTCGGGCCGGCTCCAGTCCAGCGGCGGATTGTGCTTCACCGTCAGATCGTAGCCGACGGGCAGGGCGATGCGCACGGCCAGCCGGCCGCTGGCCAGCAGCGGCGACTGGATGCGCAGGGCGACGGTGTCGCTGTCCGGACTTGCCGCGCTGGTGACGGCAAGCGGCGCGCCGAGCAGCGTCGAACGGCTGCGCAGTTCGCCCTTCCACAGGTCGAGGCGCTGGTCGACGGCTGTGACGTCCGCCGGTACCAGTGCCCGCGCGTCCGCGCCTTTCATGACGAAGCCGACCCGCGGCAGCGGCTGCGTATGCGGGTTCTCGCGCAGCCACTGGCCGGCGGGCGAGCCCTGGTTGGTCGGGTAGCCCAGTGTCTGGCCATGCGCGGTGAAATCGCGGTTGGCATCGGCCAGCTTGTAGCCGTTCGGATTGGCGTTCTCGTGCCACGACCAGCGCGCCTGGGTTTCCGTCGCCGTGCCGTTCTTCCAGTAATGGTCGGCGAAGGTCTGCAGGCCAGTGACGTCCGCCGTGAACGCAAAGCGGCCGTTGCCCACGCTGAGAGGCGCCATCGGGTCCATGGCTTTCAACTGCGGATCGTTGCGGGAAACGACGGCCTGGCGGTCGATGGGCGCGGCGGTGGCGGTGGCCGCGAGCGCTGCCAGCAGAGCAAGGAGGGAGAGGCGAGTCAGCATGGATCCCGGTCGTGTGGGTGGTCGGTGGGGCCATCTTAAGTGCATGGCCGTCGGCTGGCCATCGCCAGGGCGATTCGATCAACAGGATGAGCGGAACGGTTACCGCGCCAGCCAGCCGCCATCCACCGGCAGCACGACGCCGTGCACGTAATCGCTGGCGCGGCTGGCGAGGAAGACGGCGGCGCCGGCCAGGTCGTCCGGCACGCCCCAGCGGCCGGCGGGGATGCGGGCCAGGATCGCCGCATCGCGCGCCGGATCGGCCCGCAGCGCGGCGGTGTTGTTGGTGTCGAAATAGCCTGGCGCAATGGCGTTGACGTTGATGCCCTGCGCGGCCCACTCGTTGGCCAGCGCCCGCGTCAGGCCGGCAACGGCGCTCTTGCTGGCCGCGTAGGCCGGCACGCGGATGCCGCCCTGGAACGACAGCAGCGACGCGATGTTGACGATCTTGCCGCCGCCGTGCGCCAGCATGTGGCGTGCGGCGGCCTGCGACAGGAAGAACAGCGATTTGAGATTCGTGTCGATGACGGCATCCCAGTCTTCCTCGGTGACGTCGACGGCGTCGGCGCGGCGGATGATGCCGGCGTTGTTGACGACGATGTCCAGGCGGCCGTTGAGCGCCACCGCCGCATCGATGGCGCGCTGCACCGGTTCGGTCGACGACAGGTCGGCCGTCACCTGCACGAAGCGGCGGCCCATGGCCGCGATGCGCTCGCCCGTATCGGCGGCATCGCTGCGACCGGCGGCCACGATGTCGGCGCCGGCCGCGGCCAGCGCCAGCGCGATGCCCTGGCCGATGCCCGTGTTGGCGCCGGTGACCAGCGCCGTCTTGCCTGTCAGGTCGAAGAGGTGGGACATGACTTTCCTATTTCAGCTGGCAGATGTCGAGCACGTTCATGTCGGTGTAGTCGAGGTTCTCGCCGCCCATCGCCCAGATGAACGCGTAGTTCGACGTGCCCGACCCCATGTGGATCGACCATGGCGGCGACACCACCGCTTCCTCGTTGGCGACGACGATGTGGCGCGCCGCATCCGGCTCGCCCATGAAGTGGAAGACGCGCTGTTCTTCGGCCAGGTCGAAATAAAAATACACCTCGGAGCGGCGCTCGTGCAGGTGCGGCGGCATGGTGTTCCACACGCTGCCCGTCTTCAGGATCGTCAGGCCGAGCAGCAGCTGGGCCGACTGGCATACGCCGGGAATCACGTACTGGTAGATCGTCCGCTCGTTCGACGTGGCGGCGCTGCCCCGTTCCAGCGGAATCGCCTCGGCATGCGTGATCTTCTTCAGTTTGAAGCGCGCGTGCGCGGGCGTGGAGGCGAGATAGAAGCGGGCCGGGTTGGTCGCATCCAGCGATTCGAACACTACTTCGCTGCTGCCCATCGGGATGTACAGGCCATCGCGCGGCGCCAGCTCGAACGCCTGGCCATCGACGGTCACGCGGCCGGTGCCCTGCGCCACGTTGATGATGCCCAGCTCGCGGCGCACGAGGAAGGGCTGGCCGGCGGCCGATGCCGGTTCGCCATGCACGGGCAGCGCTACGGTTTCATTGACAGGCGCCGCGCCGCCGATGACGAAGCGCTCGTTGTGGCAGTAGTTCAGCACCGCGCGATCGGCGACGAACAGCTGATCGAGCAGGTAGCGGTCGCGCAGCTGGTCGTTGCTGGCGCCGGCCATCATGTCGGGATGGGTGGCGTGGTAGGTCTTGTCGAACAATCCGGTCTCCTCTTTGTCGTTGGCGCAGGGAGTGTAACCGCTTTGCCGACGGCGGTGGCGTCAGTCGGTGACCTTGCCGCGCAGCGCCTTGATGCTGCCGCTGCGTGTCTTGGCATCGAGCCGGCGGCGCTGCGATGCGCGGGTGGGGCGGGTGGCGCGGCGCACGGTTGCGATCTCGGCGGCCTTGTCCACCAGCTCCTGCAGGCGGCGCAGCGCATCTTCCTTGTTCTTCTCCAGGCTGCGCGACTGCTGCGCCTTCAGCACGATGACGCCGTCCTGCGTCAGGCGCGTGTCGCGCATGGCCAGCAGCCTTTCCTTCACGTAGGCCGGCAGCGACGAGGCGGCAACGTCGAAGCGGGCGTGGATCGCGTTCGACACTTTGTTCACGTTCTGCCCGCCCGGGCCCTGGGCGCGGATGGCGGTGAACTCGACTTCCAGCGGGTCGATGGCGGCCGGCATGGCCGCGCTCAGTCGATGGTCCAGCGGCCGAACGGCGCCGGGTCGACGCCTTGCGGCACGTACCACTTCTTGCGCGTGGCATCCCAGCGGGCGCCGAGGCGCTTGGCCTCGTCCTTTTCGGCGAACGGCACGTTCAGCACGGCCAGCGCCTGCACCGACTTGGGAGCGGACGGTTTGGCGGCGGAGGCCGGCGGCATCGTCGTCGGCGGCGGCGTGGTGTCGACCTGGCTGCCGTCGGGCCGCACTTCGACCCAGCGGGTTCCTTCCGGCGCGGCGATGCGGAGCTTGTAGGGGGGATCGAACGGGAGTGAGGTCATGGTGAAATTGGTGCGAAATTGGTGCGTATCGAGCGCTGCATTATAACGAGTCGGCCGCGCCTTATTCGCCGCGGGTGTGACAAAGCGAGAGTTTTCCATAAGGCAACATCTCTATAATGGGCGGCTTCCTCCCCTTATTCCGGCGGCGCGCATGAAAACGCTCATCACCTTTATCATCGTCGGCAGTTGCATCGTCTTTGCGGCGTCGATTGTCATCATGCTGCTGAAACCCGCCGCACGGTCCGGCCAGTTTCGCGCGCGCCCGCTGATGACCGACAACGAGGCCGAGTTCTTCGGCCGGCTGGTCGTGGCGCTGCCGGAGCATTACGTGTTCCCGCAGGTGGCCATGTCGGCATTGCTGCAGTCGTCGGCCGCGACAGCCAGGAAAGCGCACGGCGACCGCCTGCGCATTGCCCAGCAGCGTGTCGATTATGTGGTGTGCGACCGGGGATGCAATGTGGTGGCCGTGGTGGAGCTGGACGACCGCACGCATTCCGCCGCGAAGGATCGGCTGCGCGACGGGCGCCTGCTACAGGCGGGGATCCGCACGGTGCGGTTCCAGTCGAAAAGCAAGCCGCTGCCGGCGGCGATCCGGGAGGCCGTGATCGTACGCGAAGACGCGGCAGTCGTTCAGGCAGTCGTTTAAAGCGGCGCCGGCCGGCAAGCCGGCGGCGGGGAGGGCTTGTCCGGGGATTACTTGCGCGCCAGGCCCATGTCGGGACCGAGGAAATCTTCCGGCGACAGCGCCACATAAGGCTGCACGGAGATCAGGTTCGGCTCGATCTCGGCCAGCTCGCGGGCATAGCTCTGCGCCCGGGTGGTGTCGGCCGATTCTTCCGCCGCGTACAGGCCCTGCAGCATCAGCAGGAAGCGCTCGTCATCGCTGGATGTTGGCAGCTTTTCGGCGACATAGTCCAGCGCCTCGCCCTGTTTGCCCAACGACCGCAGTTGCGCGGCTTGCAGTACGGAGTCCATGGTGGGTCCTCTCATCGTTCGTGGATGAACCCATTATAGACCCGAAGTTGCCGCATGGAAAGAAATTTGACGGCGGCCCCTGGACAAACATTGCTTAGAAAATGGGGACAGACCCCATTTTCCGAGCAATGTTTCTCGAAAAATGGGGTCTGTCCCTATTTTTCGAGGGATTACTTGTAGAACGCTTCGACCTTGCCCTTCAGCTTGATCAGCATCGGCTGGCCCTTGCGGTCCAGCGACTTGCCGGACGGGACCTTGATCCAGCCTTCGCTGAGGCAGTATTCCGTCACGTCGAAACGTTCCTTGTCGTTGAAATGGATGCCGATGTCGTGTTCGAACACGGCCGGCACGTGGAAGGGGCTGCGCGGGTCCGTGGACAGGTGGTCCGGCAGTTCTGGGCGTTGGGTAGTATCGTTCATGGGGCGTGATTATCCTTCAGAACGGGCCCACCGGCAACCGTGCGCCACGCCGCTACGCCGATGCCGGCCTTTTGTCAACTAACCATTAGCGCACTTCGCCTGTCCCGGTGGAGAGGTGCGTCGCCGCGTGCAAGCTGGTCCAATGGCAGTACAGATCAAAGGACTAAGGAGCACGCCATGGGATCCATCGCATCGCCGCAGGAGGCCGACGAGAAGATCGACGTCCGGCAGATCCGCATCACGCAATCGCAGCAGCAGACCGCCGTGCTGGGCGAACTGCGTGCCGCCGACCGGCTGCTGTGGAGCTGGGCCGACCGCGCGCAGGACGCCGTGCGCTGCGATTTCGAAGTCACCTTCCAGGACGGCTACGTCTATCGGGGCCGCTACGAATTCAGCCGCCGCTCCCGCTCGCGGCCGTCGCTCAGCAAGTTCCTGCGGGCGACCTTCGACCGGCTGCAGCAGAAGACGCACGACAACTGCCTGGGCGCCGAACTGGTGGCGCCGTGGCCCGGCGACCTGGCGCGCTACGCCATCGACAGTTTTTAGTGTGCAGTTTTAGTGTAAAAGGATAACAGCAATGAATGAACTGACCACCGCCGCCGGCGCGCCGGTACCCGACAACCAGAACACGCAGAGCGCCGGCCCGCGCGGCCCGCTGCTGCTGCAGGACGTGTGGCACCTGGAGAAGCTGGCGCACTTCGCGCGCGAGGTGATCCCCGAGCGCCGCATGCACGCCAAGGGCTCGGCCGCTTACGGCACATTCACGGTCACGGGCGACGTCACCGCCTACACCAAGGCAGCCATCTTCGCCGAGGTGGGCAAGCAGACCGACTGCTTCCTGCGCTTTTCCACCGTGGCGGGCGAGCGGGGCGCGGCCGATGCGGAGCGCGACATCCGCGGCTTCTCCGTCAAGTTCTATACGGAGCAGGGCAACTGGGACGTGGTCGGCAACAACACGCCCGTGTTCTTCTTCCGCGACCCGCTGAAGTTCCCCGACCTGAACCACGTCGTCAAGCGCGACCCGCGCACCAACCTGCACAGCACCGAGAACAACTGGGACTTCTGGTCGCTGCTGCCCGAGGCGCTGCACCAGGTGACGATCGTCATGAGCGATCGCGGCATCCCGAAAAGCTACCGCCACATGCACGGCTTCGGCAGCCACACCTACAGCTTCCTGAACGCGCAGGGCGAGCGGACGTGGGTCAAGTTCCACTTCCGCACCCAGCAGGGCATCGCCAACCTGACCGACGAGGAAGCGATGGCCACCGTCGGCCGCGACCGCGACAGCCACCAGCGCGACCTGTACGATGCCATCGAGCGGGGCGAGTTCCCCCGCTGGACGCTGGCCATCCAGGTGATGCCGGAGCGCGACGCGGTCAATTACCGCTTCCATCCGTTCGACGTGACGAAGGTGTGGCCGCATGCCGACTACCCGCTGATCGAAGTGGGCGTGCTGGAACTGAACCGCAATCCGGACAATTATTTCGCCGAGGTGGAGCAGGCCGCGTTCTCGCCGGCGAACGTGGTGCCGGGCATCGGCTTCTCGCCGGACCGCATGCTGCAGGGGCGCCTGTTCTCGTATGGCGATGCGCAGCGCTACCGGCTCGGCGTCAACCACCATGCGATTCCCGTCAATGCGCCGCGCTGCCCGTTTCACAGCTATCACCGCGACGGCCGCATGCGCACGGACGGCAATCACGGCAGCACGATTTCGTATGAACCGAACAGCCGCGGCGAATGGCAGCAGCAGCCCGCGTTCGGCGAGCCGCTGCTGGCGCTGGACGGCGGTGCCGGCCACTGGGATTACCGGCAGGACGACAGCGATTACTTCAGCCAGGTAGGCGCGCTGTTCCGCGTGATGAATGGCGAGCAGCGCCGCGCGTTGTTCGAGAACACGGCGCGCGCGATGGGCGGCGTGTCGGACAAGGTGCGGCAGCGGCACATCGGCAACTGTACGCAGGCCGATCCCGAGTACGGCGCCGGCGTGGCCGAGGCGCTGGCAAGGATGGGCTAGAAGTACACGCTCAAGGCGTGGCTGGCGGCATGGCCTGGCCCCGCCGCAGCGCCTGCTCCACGCTGGCCGCCAGGTCCGCCAGCTGGTAAGGCTTGCGCAGCACCGGATTGTCGCCGACGGCATCGGCGATCGCGCCCATGTCCGCATAGCCGGTGGCGATGATCATCGGCAGGCCCGGATAGATGCGGTTCGCTTCGCGCATCAGTTCCGCACCCGTCATCCGCGGCATCAGGTAGTCGGTGATCAGCAGGTCGGGCTTCTCGCGGCGCAGCATGGCCAGGCCTTCGGCGCCGTCGACGGCCTCGCTGACTTCGCAGCCCAGCACGCGCAGCAGCTCGGCCATCGACTGGCGCACGGACGGATCGTCTTCCACCACCAGCACTTTCGCGCCGGGCAGCGGCAGCTTGGCGGCCTCCGGCTCGAACGCGGCCGGCGCGTCGTCGTTGTCGTGCGCGCCGGCGATGCGCAGCCAGATCTCGATGGTTGCCCCGGTTGCCGAATCGGCCACCCGCGCCGTGCCGCCCGACTGCAGCGCCATGCCGTACACCTGGCTGAGGCCCAGGCCCGTGCCTTTACCCACTTCCTTGGTAGTGAAGAACGGTTCGAACACCTTGGTGACGTCGCCCGCCGTGATGCCGGGCCCCGTATCGGCGACGCTGACCACGCCGTATTCGCCCGCCTGCAGCGAAAACGGCGGACTGGCCGAGCGGCGCACCGACAGCGCGATGGCGCCGGCGCCGTCCATCGCGTCGCGCGCGTTGATGGCCAGGTTCAGCACGGCCATCTCCAGCTGGATCGGATCGGCCAGCACGGGCGGCATGTCCGGCGCCACGTCGTACGTGACGACGATCCGCGAGCCCACCGACGCAGTGATCAGCTCGCGCATATTGTCCAGCGCCGTGCCGGCCTGCACGGGCCGCAGGTCCAGCTTCTGGTCGCGCGAGAAGGCCAGCAGCTGGGCGGTCAGCTTGCTGCCGCGTACGCAGGCGCGCCGCGCCGCCTCGGCCCGCGCCTTGGTCTGCGCCTCGGCCGACAGCAGCAGGATCAGGTCCATGCCGTTCTGGATCACGTTCAGGATATTGTTGAAGTCGTGCGCGATGCCGCCGGTGAGCCGGCCGACGGCTTCCATTTTCTGGAACTGCACCAGCGACTGCTGCACCCGTTCGCGGGCGATCGCCTCGTTCATGATGCGGTCGTTGGCCAGGGCGAGGGCATGGGTACGGTCGGCGATGCGGCTTTCCAGCGTGTCGTTCAGCGCGAGCAGGGCCTGCTCGCTGCTGAGCAGCTGGTCCAGTGCTTCGTTGCGGTCCGTCAGTGCCTGGCGCATCGCGTACTGGCGCCGCCGCGCCCGCAGTGCCGAAGACGCCGCGCTGCGCAGCGTCTCGCGCTTCAGTGGCCGGTCGAGGACGATGACGTTGCCCAGCTTCTGCAGCGCCGCTTCGGTGCGCAGGGTGATACTGAACGCCGCGCCGCCGCCGGCCAGCACGACGAACGGGAAGTCCGACCAGGTTTCCTGCGTGGCCAGCCAGCCGGCCAGCGTGTCGAGCAGCGCGGCGTCCAGTCCTTCCTGCGTGAGGATGGCCGCGGCGGCCCCTTCGCGCAGCCGTTCCAGCAGGCTGGCGGCATCGCTGACGCCGACCGCATCGATGCGTTCGGACGCCAGCATGGATGCGATGACGTCCGCATCCCGCCCGCGTGGCGCGAGCACGATGATGCGCTGCTCGAACGGCGGCGCGGCCGTCATTCCGGGTGCAGCATGGGCGAGCCGCCGGTGTAGGCGGGTAGTCCGGTGAGGATGCCTTCGAAGCCTTCCAGCGCATCGCCCAGCACGATGCCGGCGGATGTGAGGCGGAATTCGTGGATGCTCTGTTCGTGCGCGGCCACGCGGCTCTTCGGAATCGTGATTGCCCGGCGCAGCTTGCCGCCCGATTCGAAGAAGCGCAGCAGCACGCCGGTGTCGCTCAGGTAGCTCAGGTCGACCTCGGTGCGCAGCTGGCCGACCAGCCCGTGCTCGCCCAGCGCCAGCACGGTGACGACGCCGCGCTGGTTCAGGTAGGTGAGCAGCTCGTGCATCTGCAGGATCAGGAACTGCTCGCCCGGCATCGCCTGCAGGTAGGCGTTCAGGCTGTCGATGACGGCGAATTTCACGTTGTCCCGTTCCACGCTGGTGCGCAGCATATGGGCGAATTCGCCCGGCGCCAGCTCGGCCGGATCGATGTGGTGGATCTGCAGGCGGCCGTCGGCCAGGTAGGGCGCCATGTCCAGCCCCAGCGCGGCGCTGCGGGCGAAGAACGTGGCCGTGCCTTCGTCGAACAGGTAGAACGCGGCCCGTTCGCCCCGGTCCATCGCTGCCTTGGCGCACAGCGTGGCCAGCGACGTCTTGCCGACGCCGGATGGGCCCATGAACAGCGCGTTGGTGCCGGCCATCAGGCCGCCGCCCAGCAGCTTGTCCAGTTCCGGGGAGCCGGTGGCGCGCATGGCGGGCTTGAAGTCGATGTTGTGATCGGCCGCCACGAGGCGCGGGAACACCTGCAGGCCGCCCGTCTCCAGCGCGTAGTCGTGGTAGCCGCCGGCGAACTTCAGGCCGCGCATCTTCAATACGCTGAGGCGGCGGCGTTCCTTGCCGAACTCGCGCGGCTGCTGTTCCAGCGTGATCACGCCATGCACGATGCTGTGCAGCTGGACGTCGCCGCCGCGCGCGGTGCCGTCGTCCAGCAGCATGACGGTGCAGCCCCGTTGCGAAAGGAACTGCTTCAGTGCGAGGATCTGCCGGCGGTAGCGCAGCGGGCTCTGGGCCAGCAGGCGGAACTCGGACAGGCTGTCGAATACCACGCGGCTCGGCGCGATCCGGGTCGTATATTCCATGATGCGGTCGGTGGTTTCGCCCAGTTCCACTTCGGAAGGGTGGAACACCGACTGCTGGAATTCCGCGCCGAGGTTTTCGTCGCTGACCAGCTCCACCACGTCGATGCCCGCCAAATCCCAACCGTGGCTTTCGGCGACCGCTTCCAGTTCGGCGGTCGTTTCCGACAGCGCCAGGTACAGACAGCGTTCGCCCCGCGCCACGCCGTCGCGCAGGAACTGCAGGCCCAGCGTGGTCTTGCCGGCGCCGGGGGTGCCTTCCAGCAGGTAGACCCGTTCGGGCGTCAGCCCGCCGCCGAGAATGATGTCGAGGCCGGGGGCGCCGGTGGAGATCCGCGGCGCGGACGAAGCATTTTTGTTGTTGGACATGGCGTACTCACGATGTTGTCCTGCCCCCTTGGCGGCAGGTATTGATTATATGCGGGAGTTTACGCCGGTCCACGTGGCTGGTTTGTTAAGGAAATCACTTAGTGAGTCGATCAGGCAATTTTTCTGCTGGGATAGACGAGGTTGGGGCAGTCGAGCTTGGAGCAGTCGCGTTTTCGGTGCCTGGCTGCGGCTGCCGGGCGCACTGCGCCGACAGGATCGACCGTTCCAGCGCATCGGTCACTCCGCGGATCGCCTCCGGCGTGCACGTGGCGGGCGTGGCTGCATGGGCGGGCGGCGCGGTGCGGGCGGTGAAACCGCGGTATGCGAAGCCGGCGAGTGCGACGGCGGCGACGGCGGCCATGATCAGATCACTACGGCGTTTCAAGGGCATCCCGAAGGGTTTCGTGAGCACGGATCATATGTCAATACCATCGTTGTAAGCACGGTTTGGGCTGAAGTCAGTCGTTCCAATCCACAGCCGTGGATCGGGCAGGCTACTCCAGCCTGCAACAGGCCGGGGAACCGAGCCAGACTATCCGGGCAGGTTGCGGGCGCTGACGAGGGGATCGACTTGCCTGTCGCCCGGCATCTGGCCGCGCCGGAGGGCAAGACGCTGACGGATACTGGACTGAAGCGGAGCCACCATGCGTTCCTGGACAAGAATGCAGACACCGATAAGTGTGGTCAAGTAAATGAAATACAGGCCGGTACTGCGTTCGATGGTATTGCCCACGGCGAGAAGGGTGGACAGTTTCCAGTCGGATGAGTAAATGAGGCCGTACATTATCTTCTCAAACCCACGGAACCACGGGAACAGCGGTCCGTGCAGGAAGAAGATCGGCAGGGATGCCGCCCCCAGTCGGGCTCCCCAGTATTTCAGCTTTTCGTTCGCGGTAGGTTTGACGCAGATGCAGAGCCAGATCAGTGCCAGGCTGGCCGGATAATAAAGTCCGTTCCGTATCATGTGCAGGCGGTTCTCGCTGAATTGCAGGTAGATGCCTACCGCGATCGTTGCGAGCAAAACCGTGCTCAACGCAGCAAGCTGTCTGGCCGATCCAGCCGTGCGGCTACGCGAAAACTGCACACAGAGAACCATACCAGCGAGAAATAAGGGAAGCCGCATGATCGGATTCCTGTGCAGCAGGCCGTCCGTGAAAACGTCGGTGCGACTCAGAATGTCCGCGACGAAACCAGGTAACAGGAACAGGATGCCCAGCCATACCAGCGCCAGCGCGGGGGCCTTTATCCGATAAATTCTGATTGCGACAAAAGGAAATATGAGGTAATAACAGGCCAGTGCAGAAAGCGACCATGAAGGTCCATTAAACGACAGGTAATAGGGATTCCACGCATTCAGCAGCAGGATATTCATCACGAACGCAAGCAGCAGTTCGATCTCGCTCAGCATCCGCGTTGCCGTACCTTCCACATCGATTGCAACGCTGATGCCGCCACGGGTAACAAGCATGTGGATCATCGGCACGAGCGCAAGCAGCAGACCTACGATGTGCAAGGGATACAGTGTCGAGAAGCGCGCAACGAGGAATCTTCGCGTATCCACGTTCCGGCCGTTCTTGCTGACGACATAGGCGTGGGTCAGCAGGAAGCCGGACAGTACAAAAAATACGCTCGTTGCCATATTGCCGAGGCGTAGCGATGCCTGCAGCCACGTGTGTGCAATGGAATCGTAATTCTTCAGGGTGTGGAAAAGTACGATGTAGATCGCCAGGAAAAATCGAAGCCAATTCAGCGCCCAGTAACTTTTTTGCCTGGGCGCCTCGGAGGCGCTATTCTGGTCAACCGCTGCAGGCCCTGTCTGTTCAATTTTCATCAGGTGATAATCCGATCATTACTGCGGTGGGTGCCAATATCTTTGGAAATTCTCGTCGGGCCGAACGACAATTTATTCGATTAAGCAATCCGGACAAACGGCAGCTGGATGATTTATTTCCGGCGGTAAAGGTAAAATTTCTGGAAATCAATGTGACGAGAGCATGTGTCACGGTGGATGGTGATTTCAACCGGAAGCCGAACTGGCGATCAATATTAGTTGGGGCGGAAATTTAAAAATTTCCTGTAGGTAATAAAAAAATAATCACTGGCTAACTCCCGGTACAAATTCCGTTCTTAAGTTTATGTTAAGAATTTGCAAATTTTAAGGAAGAAATAATGACGTGTCAACGGTGCGCGCGAATCAGTTGCCAAGTTATTTTCTGGCAGTCCTGCTATATTGCACTCAGGGAAGTTCCATTTTCTTGATTGTTGGGAGCATTTTGTTTTGCGAGTTTCACCGTCAGCACGCGTTTTTGCGTTTGCTGATTCGCACATCAGTGGCGCATTTTTCGTCCGCACTGTCCGCTGACAGCATGACAGCGCCGCAGCAAACGTCGCGGCGGCTGCCGCATCAGGTCGGGCCGCGCCGGCGCGCGCACGCGGTCGTGTACTGAAGCGTTTCAGTCCCAGATGCCGGGCCAGCAGGAGGGAATGGACGCGTTTGTCACGGCCGGCAGCCGCGGATTCCTGGTATACGCTTTTCCGGACAATGGCGGCACCGCGCGGGTGCTGAAACAGATGGAAGCCGAGCGGCCCACTCAGGCATAATGCGTTCGCCCGCACTGTATGCGGCGATCATGCCGCCGATGTTCGACCAAGATTCCGACCAAG
>DKJA01000109.1:685-55817 GCA_002454505.1 Oxalobacteraceae bacterium UBA6704 | reverse complement strand
ACCAAGATTCCGACCAAGATCCATCGACCGATCCTCCATGCCGAATACCCGCACAGCCGAATACAGCGTCTACGCTTCCTACCTCCTCACTGCCGTCATGCTGCTGCTCGTGCTGAAGAACGGGCTGCTCGGCGCGCTGTTCGCGGGCCTGCTGATGTATTCGCTGATCCACGTGATCGCGCCCATGCTGGGGCGGCGCATCAGCGACGTGCGGGCCAGGATGGTGGCGGCGGCCGTCATCGGCGCCGTGCTGGTGGCGCTGATCGGCCTGTCGACGTGGGGCCTGATCGTGCTGTTCCGGCTCGATGCCAACAGCCTGACCCATTTGTTCGGCCGGCTGGCCGACATCATCGACGCATCGCGCGACCAGGTGCCGCCGTGGATCAGCGAGCACCTGCCGGTGGATGCCTATTCGCTGCGCGAGACCGTCACGGCATGGCTGCGCGAGCACGCGGCCGCGGCGCAGGCGGTCGGCACGGAGGCCGGCAAGGCGCTGACGCGCATCCTGCTCGGCATGATCATCGGCCTGATGGCATCGCTGCACGACACCAACCGCGACGGCGCACCCCACCTGCCGTTTGCCGCCGCGCTGCTGCAGCGCGCCGCCACGCTGGCCGGCGCCTTCCGCAACATCGTGTTTGCCCAGGTGTGGATCTCGGCGATCAATACCGCCATCACCGCGCTGTTCGTGTTCGTCGTGCTGCCGCTGGCCGGCGTGCACCTGCCGCTGGCGAAGACGGTCGTCGCCATCACCTTCCTGGCCGGCCTGCTGCCCGTGATCGGCAACCTGATCTCGAACACCGTCATCGTCGTCGTCGGGCTGTCGCACTCGCTGCACGTGGCGATCGCCGGGCTGACGTTCATGATCGTCGTGCACAAGCTGGAGTACTTCCTCAACGCCCGCATCATCGGCTCGCACATCAATGCCCGTTCGTGGGAGCTGCTCGCTGCCATGCTGTTTGGCGAGGCGGTGTTCGGCATGGTCGGCGTGATTGCCGCGCCGGTGTTTTATGCTTATGTGAAGGATGAGTTGCGGGCGCGGGAGCTGATCTGATTTATTTTGCGGTTGCCGGCGGGGCGCAGGCATAAGGCGGTTTGGCAGGAAGGAGCAAGGGGCGGTCGATTCAGCCTGTACTGGCGCGTGGCGAGGCCGCGAGGCAGTGAGCCGCGTGGTGGCGGGTAGCAAGGCCGAAAGGTGGCGCGGTAGTGGACGCTGGCGTGGCGGGCGGGCAGGGAGCAGCGGCATTCGCTGCGGTGTGCCTGGTGCGCGGCGCGCGATCTTCGGTGATGCATTTATTTTCTCGTGAGCCGAGGGTGGGGCAGTCCCCCCGGCCCCATGGGGGAAGTTGTAGCAAATCCTTGTCTATTTTTGTCTGTTTCGAACTTTTCCAGTCCCCTGAACTCAAACCTTCATGGGACTGAGAAGTTTTCAGAACGTTCGAGACAAAAACCGACAAGGAGAAAAGCATGCTTCCCCGCGTGAGTCTGGAGGTATCCGGCACCACGATGCTGGAGTTGCTGCGCTACCTGGAAAAGCGCCGGCGCGGCGCGCAACGCTTGGCGGGAGATTTCGCTGCAGATTCCCGGTGAACGGGGCTGGAAGCGCGCCAGCGTCCTGAGGGCGGCGGCGGAGCGGGCGGATAGGCTGGCATCGCAGGCTGTTGACGCCGCAGCCGCAAGCGGCGCACCGCTGCCGATGAAGACCCGTCCGGTGGAACGGTGGATCACGGAGCCGCGCGAGCGGCGCGCCTGCGACCGCCGCAATGGTCGTGAAGCCAATGCCGCCGAAGATTTCGACGACCATTGAACGGCTGGCGTTTTTCCGTCTGCCTCAGGACGACCGCCGCGCCATCCTTGCCGCGAACGACTTCTCGAAAAACGCCGACAGCATCTGTTCCAGCCGTTCCGGCGCCAGCTGCGTGCACGTGATGGTGCCGCCTTCGCTGCCCGAGCCGTCGCGCGCATGGCGGTTGAACGCGCTTTCCCACTCCAGCAGGCAGCTGTTGTCGATGGCGGTGAAGGTCAGCGTGCACGCATCGCGGCCGGCCTGGGCGGCCAGGCGGTTCTTGTCCGGCACGAAGGTCAGGCGGACGAAGTCGTTCCAGCCGTCGTTGCCTTCCTCGATCTTGCCGTCGTAGTCGTGCTCGTACATCTGCTTGCGCATCGCGGCCAGCTGCGGGCGGATGACGTTGTCCAGCGTCTGCCGGTACTGTTCGCGGAAGTCGAGCCGCGCCTGGTGGGCGGCCTGTTCCTGTTCGGCCTGCTGCGCGGCAGCCAGGCCGGCCTCGTGCTTGATGGCGGCTTGCGTGAAAATGGACATCGTGCGGTTACCTGAATGACTGATGTTGACTGAGTTGTCGGAAAACCGCAGTGTACACGGGCGGCAGCGCAGCCGGCTGCACGGCCGCGCGGCGTATCAAGGCGGCCCGTCGGTGGCCGGTTCGGCGCGGTACATCAGCCACTGGTAGCGGAAGGCGTCGGCGATGCTGGCGCGCAGCGCTTCGTCGTCCCACGGCTTGGCGTGGAAGCGGAACACGGCGCCGCTGTTCATCGCGGCGATCAGCGCATCCACCGCCGTGTACCCCGAGAGCATGATGCGTATCGTCTGCGGATACAGCGCCTTGACCGTGGCGAGGAAGCCGCCGCTGTTGCTCGCGCTGTCGTCGCCCGCCAGGCGCTGTTCGGACAGCACCACCTGCACGTCGTGCAGCGCCAGCAGGCCCAGGGCCGCGTTGGCGGTGCGGGCGTGCAGCACGCGGTAGCCGTCCGGCCGCAGCAGGCGGGCCAGCGCTGCCGCGACGGCATCGTCGTCGTCCACGATCAGCAGCGTCTGGCCGGACGGCGCGGCCGGTGCCGGCAGGCGGCGGTCGTCGGCCAGCAACTGGTCGAATTGTTCCGCGGGCACCGGGCGGCTGAAGTAATAGCCCTGGATCTGGTCGCAGCGGTGGCGCCGCAGGCAGGCCAGCTGCGGCTCGGTTTCCACGCCCTCGGCGATGACGGCCAGTTGCAGGCTGCGCGCGAGCGCGACGATCGACGTGGCGATGGCGGCGGCTTTCGGGTCGTCGGCGATGCCGCGGACGAACGAGCGGTCGATCTTCAGCACGTCGATCGGCAGCCGCTGCAGGTAGGCCAGGCTGGAGTGGCCGGTGCCGAAATCGTCCAGCGACAGCGATACGCCCAGCGCCTTCAACCGGTGCATCGTGGCGAGTGCCGCGTCCACGTCCTCCATCACCAGGCCTTCCGTCAGTTCCAGGTCGAGGCGGCTGCCGGGCAGGCCGGCGTCGCGCAGTGCCGCGGCCACGGTGTCGACCAGGTCCGGCTGGTAGAACTGGTGGCACGACAGGTTGACGCTGATGCGCAGCGGCGGGTGACCCGCGTTGGTCCAGCGGCGCGCCTGCGCGCAGGCTTCGCGCAGCACCCACGCGCCGATGGCGGCGATCTGGCCGGATTCCTCGGCGATGCGGATGAAGCGGTCCGGCGGCACGAGGCCCAGCTGCGGGTGGTGCCAGCGCAGCAGCGCTTACGCGCCGGTGATGCGGCCCGTGCGCAGCTCCACCTGCGGCTGGTAGTGCAGCATCAGTTCGCGGCGGGGCAGTGCCAGCCGGAGGTCGCTTTCGATGCGCAGGCGGTCGATGGCCCGCTCGTTGCGGGCCGCCGTGTAGAACTGGAAGGTGTTGCGGCCGAGCGTCTTGGCGCGGCGCATGGCCACTTCGGCGTGGCGCACCAGGTCGTCCGGCGTCAGGCCGTCGCCCGGGTAGACGGCGATGCCGGCCGAGCAGCTCAGGTTGTACTCGCCGCCTTCGATGGCGACCGGCGCAGCCACCGCGTCGCGCATGCGCTGCACGGCGCCGGCCGCCATGTGCTCGTCGATGCCGCCGGCCAGGAACACGGCGAACTCGCCGCCGGCCACGCGCGCCACCACGTCGGTGCCCGGCAGGGCGCCCTGCAGGCGGCGGGCGACCAGCTGCAGCAGCACGTCGCCGGCCTCGTGGCCCAGCGCGTCGTTGACGACCTGGAAGCGGTCCAGGTCCAGGCTGACGGCCCATACGTGCCCGCCGCCGGCGGCCGCTTGCGCGATGGCGCGCGCGCCCTCGGCGCGCAGCTGGCTGCGGTTCGCCAGGCCGGTCAGCGCGTCATAGCGCTGCTGGTAGGCCTGTTCCGCTTCCTCGGCGCGCTTGCGTTCCGTGATGTCGGCCAGCACGCCCGTCATGCGCAGTGCCCGGCCTTTCGCATCGCGGTCGACGGTGGTGCCCCGTGCGAACACCCATTTGTAGGCCATGTCGCGGCTGCGCACGCGGTATTCGCACACATAGGTTTCCGCGCGGCCGGCCAGGTGCTCGCGCAGCGCCGCCAGCGCGCGGGCCTTGTCCTCGGGATGCAGCAGCGCTTCCCAGGCCTCGATCCGGTGCGGCATGTCCTGCGCGCCGTAGCCCATCATCTGCCGGAAGCGGGGCGAGAAGTACACGTCGCCGGAGGCCACGTCCCAGTCCCACACGACTTCGCGGGCGCCTTCCAGCGCGTGCTTCCAGCGCCGCTCGCTCTGTTCCAGCGCATGCCGGGCGCGGCGCCGCTGCTGCACGCCGGTGAAGTGGAACCAGCCGATCAGCGCCAGCAGGATGGAGCCGCTGGCGCCCGTCCACAGCAGCGCCGCGCGCAGCCGGTACCACGGCGCCAGCACGGCATCGAGCTCGCGGCCCACCAGCACGATCAGCGGGCGGCCCGGCAGGTGGCGCCAGCCGTACAGGCGCACGATGCCATCGGTGCGCGAGGTATGCGATTCGGTCAGCGTGTTGGCGCCGGTGGCGTCCAGCGCCGGCAGCGCGTAGCGCAGCCGGTCCAGCGGCGTGGCCGGCACGGGCGCGCGCGCCAGCACCTGGCCGGACGTGCGGACTACCGCCAGCATGCCGCCGTCGCCGATGTCGATCTGGCGCGAGAAGCGCATGAAATGTTCCGGCGCCACCGACAGCACGATGACGCCGGCGAAGCGGCCGGCCGCGTCGTGCAGCGGGCGGGTGAACTGGATCGTCCACCGCCCGGAGATGCGGCCCATCATGGGCGAGCTGATGAACAATGTATCGGCGTCGCTGTCGCGCGAGGCGCGGAAATGCTCGCGGTCGGACAGGTCGATGGCGTGCCTTTCCCGGCCGACGCTGGTGTAGGCGAGGCGGCCGTCGGCGCCGATGATGCCGACCTGGAAGCCGACGTTGCGCGCCAGGTGGGCCTGGCGCGACTGCACGCGCGCGGCGAAATTGGCCGGTTCCTCCTGCCACCGTTCGCGCAGGTCGAGCAGCGTCAGGTCGATGGCCTGCACGGCCGAATTGACCTCTTCGGAAAACACCCGAACGAGATTGGACGATTCGCGGCTGCCGTCAGCCAGCGTGCGGTCGTGCGCGCGGCCGATGGCAAAGCCGATGGCCAGCCACAGCACGGGCAGCACCACGGCCAGGTAGAGCGCCAGCTGCACGGCTGGTGCGAGCTGGCTCCACCGCCGTGCGGCCGGGCGCGATGGGGCGGGCCGGACAGGCGGCGCGGTCGTGCAGGCGGATTCGGACATCGGATTTCCGGGGTGGCAGGTTGGCGGTGGCTATGGGGTCGGCGCGACAGGGGAGGGCGGTGCAATGCGGCCCCGGCCGGCATTTTGCCTTGTGGAAATAATAATTGCAATAAAAAGCTTATGCTGCATTGTGCTGAGGCGATAGTGCGGGGGCGCCGCTGTTGTACGCATCTCACACCGCGCGCAGGCGTTCCGCCAGGCCGTTGGCGCGGAACTGCTCGACGACGAAGTCGACGAAGACCCGCGTCTTCGACGGCAGCAGGCGCTTGCTCGGATAGTAGATCGACAGCGGCCCGCCGTCCGCATGCCAGTCCGGCAGCAGCCGCACCAGTTCGCCGGATTCGAGCAGCGGCACGGCGTGCGGGGTGGGCAGCAGCGCGATGCCGGCGCCGCAGGCCGCCGCGCGCGCCATCGCTTCCGGATCGTCGAACACGGCGACGGCGCGGAAGTCGGCCAGCGCCTCGTCGCCGGCGCGGCTGCGCAGCGTCCAGCTGCGCAGCCGGCCCGATGGCGCGGAGCGGCGCGCGATGCCGGGCAGGTCGGCCAGGTCGGCCGGGTGGCGCGGCACCGGCAGGCCGGCCATGAAGGCGGGCGATGCCGCGGCCACGATGTGCACGCGCGCCAGCTCGCGGGCGACGATGCCCTGGGTAAGTTCGATGCCGCCGCCGATCGCCGCATCGTAGCCGTCGCCGATCAGGTCCACCTGCCGGTTGTCGAAGTGCCAGTCGGGCAGCACGGCCGGATGGCGGCGCACGAATTCCCCCAGCAGCGGCACCAGATAGGTGCGGCCGACGGCCAGCGCCATGCCCACCTTCAGGCGGCCGGCCGGCACGTCGCCGTCGCGCGCCAGGTCGGCGATGGCGCCCTGCAGTTCCTGCACGGGGCCCGCCACGCGCGCCAGGAAGCGTTCGCCCGCTTCGGTCAGCGTCAGCGAGCGGGTGCTGCGCTGGAACAGCCGGGCGCCCAGGTTTGCTTCCAGCCGCGCCACGTTCTTGCTGACGGCGGCCGGCGTCAGGCCCAGGCGCCGCGCGGCGGCGGAGAAGCTGCCACTTTCGGCGGACAGGATGAACGAGTCGAGGTAGTTGAACGAGTCCATGCGGGTCAGGTCGCCTGGGCGGGTGCGGCCGCCTTGCGGCGGCGCGGCGCTGGCACGCTCTGCGCCAGGTCGGCCAGCGTGACGCTGCCGAAGCGTTCCAGCAGCAGCGCCTCGGCGTCGCGCAGCGCGTCGCCCAGCGTGGCATTGACGGCCCGTTCGATCAGGCAGTTCGCATGCTCGTCGGTGGTGCCCATTGCGAACACGGATGGCGCGCCCAGCGCGTGGTGGATGTCGAGCAGCGTGATGTCCGCCAGCGGCCGCGCCAGCACCCAGCCGCCGCCGTGGCCTTTTTCCGATTGCACGTAGCCGTGCCGGCGCAGGCCGGCCATCGTGCGGCGCACCACCACGGGATTCGTCTGCAGCATCTGCGCGATCGTCTCGGACGTGGCGGGGCCGTCGTGGTGCTCCATGTGCACCAGCACGTGGAGCATGCGGGATAGGCGGCTGTCGTGTCTCATGCCGCCATCATAGCAGTTGGCGGGTACTGTAACTTTGGTAGTTGCGTGATGAGCCGATCCGAACTATCCTGTAACTTCGTAAAGTACATGAGAGGTGATGATGTTCGATGCAATCGTCGTCGGCGGCAGCTTTGCCGGGATTTCCGCCGCCATGCAGCTGGCGCGCGCACGCCGGCAGGTGCTGGTGATCGATGCGGGCCGGCCGCGCAACCGCTTTGCCGCCGCGGCGCATGGCTTCTACGGCCACGACGGCCGGCCGCCGCTGGCCATCCGCGACGCCGCGCGGCAGCAGTTGCTGGCGTATCCGAACGTGACGTTCGCGGCCGGCGAGGCGACGGCGGTGCTGCGCGCCGACGGCGGCTTCGTCGTCGCCATTACGGCAGAAGGCGGCGGCACGCGCCAGGAGCGCGGCCGGCGCCTCGTGCTGGCCACCGGCGTGCGCGACGAGCTGCCGCCGATCGCCGGCCTGGCGGAGCGGTGGGGCAGCACGGTGCTGCACTGCCCGTACTGCCATGGCTATGAAATCGGCGGCGGTCCGATCGGCATCCTGGGCGGTCACGCGCACACGCTGCAGAAGGGCGCCATGTTTGCCGACTGGGGCCCCACCACCATCTTCCTGGAAGGGGGCGACGAACCCGATGCGGCGCAGGCCGCGCTGCTGGCGGCGCGCGGCGTGACGATCGAGCGCAGCCGCGTGGCCGCCCTGCTCGGCACGGCGCCGGCGCTGGACGGCGTTTGCCTGGCCGACGGCCGCATCGTGCGCATCGACGCGCTGTTCGTGGCGCCGCGCACGCTGCCCGCCAGCGGGCTGGCTGCGCAGCTGGGCTGCGCCTTCGACGACGGGCCGCAAGGGCCGTACCTGCGCGTCGACGAGGCCCGGCAGACCACCGTGCCGGGCGTGTTCGCGGCGGGCGATGCGGCCAGCCCGATGCACAACGGCACGCTGGCGGCGGCGGCCGGCGTGCTGGCCGGCTTCCACGCGCACCAGTCGCTGGTGTTCGGGCTGCCGCCTGCGCCATCGGCCACCACGGGCTAGAATGACAGCTTCGTCAACCAATCCATGAGTGCAGATGAAACCTGAAATTCTCGTGATGGCGGCCAGCCCGTCGTCCGCCGTGATGGCGCAGCTGGACCAGCATTTCGATTGCCATCACGTGTGGCAGATCCCGCAGGACGAGCGCGCGGCGTTCATTGCCGGCGTCGCGCCGACGGTGCGCGCGGTGGCCACCACGGGCCAGATCGGCATCGATGCGGCGCTGGCTGCGCAACTGCCGAAACTGGAGATCGTGGCCGTCAACGGCATCGGCGTGGATGCCGTCGACTTCGCGGCGCTGCGCCCGCGCGGCATCGCCGTGACGAACACGCCCGGCGTGCTGACGGACGACGTGGCCGACCTGGCCGTGACGCTGCTGATGTCGACCGCACGCCGCATCCCGGCGCTCGACGCCTATGTGCGCGCCGGCCAGTGGCAGGCCAAGGTGCCGTTGCAGCCGTCCCGCACGCTGCGCGGCAAGGTGGCCGGCATCTATGGTTTCGGCCGCATCGGCCAGGCGGTGGCGCAGCGGCTCGCGGCGTTCGGCATGGACGTGCGCTACTGGCAGCCGAACGTCAAGGCCGGCGTGACGGTGCCGCGCGCCGCGTCGCTGCTGGCACTGGCGCGCGACAGCGATTACCTCGTCGTCTGCGCGCCGGGCGGCGATGCCACGCGCGGCCAGGTGAGTGCCGATGTGATCGAAGCGCTGGGCGCGCAGGGCACGCTGGTCAACGTGGCGCGCGGCACGGTGGTCGACGAAGCGGCGCTGATTTCCGCGCTGGCCGCTGGCCGGCTGGGCGCCGCGGGGCTGGACGTGTTCGAAGCGGAGCCGGTGGTGCCGGCCGCGCTGACGGCGCTGCCGAACGTCGTGCTGACGCCGCACGTGGGCAGCCTGACCGAGGAAACCCGCCACGCGATGGGACAGCTGGTGGTCGACAACCTGCTGGCCCATTTCGCCGGGCAGCCGCTGCTCACGCCGGTCGATTGATCCCCCGGCGGCGCGCTATCCGGCGGCCGCCATCTGCGTGCCGGCCAGCGACTTCTCGCGGAACTGCTTGGGCGTCATGCGCATCTGCCGCTTGAACAGGCGGCTGAAGTAGGCCGGGTCCTGGAAACCCAGTTCGTGGCCGATGCCGGCGATCGCCGTCGGCTCGTAGATGAGCTTGCGGCATGCTTCCAGCATCAGCCGGTCCTGCGCCATCTGGAACGCCGATTTGCCGGCCAGCTTGATGCACAGCCGGTTCAGTCGCGCCGCCGGCACGGCCAGGGCCGCCGCATAATCGCCGACCAGCCACTGCTCGCGGTAATGCCGTTCGACGAGGGCGCGAAAGCGGCTGAACAGCTCGAACTCCAGCTGGCCGGACTGGTCGGCGATGCGGCGCTCGGTATCGAGCCGCACCAGCAGCAGCAGCACGCTGCGCGCCAGCCATTCCAGCATCAGCGCCTTGCCGTAGCGGGGCCCGTCCGATTCGATGCACAGCTGCTGCAGCAGCGCGGTCAGGCGTTCCTGCAGGTCCGGCGCCTCGTGCAGCCGCATCGCCAGCGGGCGTTCGAACAGGGGCGCGAACAGGTCGACGGCGGCCACCACGTTCTGGTCCATCGTCAGCACGTAGCCGCGCGCATCCTCGGAGAACTGGAAGGCATGCACGATGCTGGGGTGCAGCGTGATCACCGTCGGCGCGCCGCATTCCCACGCCATCGCGTCGACCTGCGCGCTGACCTGGCCGGTCAGCAGGAACATCACCTGGTACAGGCCGCGGTGCGCGTGCGGGCCGACCTGCCAGTCGATCAGGGCGCTGTGCGTTTCGATCAGGTCGATGTGCACGAATTCGGCATTGTCGATCGGCGCGTTGTCGCCGTACAGGGCGAATTGCGGGATCTCGCGGGACAGGGTCTTCATGGCGGGGACGGAACGAAAGTCTCGCTAAAATGGTACAAGCTTTCGTGTCCCCTAGCCATTTAATTCGGCGCAATTGTGGCGCGGCTGCCCACTTGAGCCGGGGCCGCCGCGGTGCCGTGGTGTCCGAGGCAAGCGTCAGACGGTATTAAATACCAGTACCGGCACGCGGGCGTGCGCCAGCACCTTCTGCGTCTGGCTGCCGGCCACCAGGCCGGCCAGGCCGCGGCGGTTGTGCGATGCCATGGCGATCAGGTCGCAGCGCCGTTCCATCGCCACCGTGACGATGGCGGCGGACGGGCGGTCCGACTGGCGCAGGAAGAATCCCGCCTTGACGCCCAGCTGCGCGGCCGCGTCGGCGATGGGCCTGAACACATGATGGTCGGGCGATTCCTCGGCACGATGGCTGCCGCCGGGCGTCGACGCCAGCGCGTGGTTGTCGGGTACCACATGGAGCACGGTGGCTTGCGCGCCCCAGTCCCTGGCAAGTTTCAGCGCCGACAGGGCGGCGGTTTCGGCGACGGCGGAGCCGTCGGTGGGGATCAGGATGTGCTGGTACATGGTGTCCGGAAAAGTGGTTATGCGATGATTGTCCGCAGGGTTCGACATGGTATTTCAGCCGAATCCCCGGTTGATTCCTTAACTATAATCAAATTATAAGAAATCTGGTGCTGAGTGGTAATGCCTGCAGCCCTGTGCGCAACAAACATTGCAGACTACTTGGTCACGCTCCGACCGCGATGCGGCGTCTTCTCCTACGCCTGCCGGCCCGCGCCCATGCCAGAATTTTCATCCGGCCGTGGGCCCCGCGGCTCTACAGGTACAAGGAGAACGTGATGAAGACGAAACTCGCAGTAATCCTCGCCGCCATGCTCGTCAGCGCCGGCGTCGCGGCGCAGTCGGCCAGCCCGCCGGCCGGCGACATGGATCAGCAGAAATCCTCGACCCACAAGAAAACCGACAAGTCCAAGTCGAAGAAGCACGACAAGGACAAGGCCGCGGAAGAGCGGGCGACTTCGGGTACCTCAGGCACGGCCGGCACGTCCGGCGCCGACAGCTGGCGCAGCGATACGCCGCCGCCGGCCGACAGCTCGGGTACCTCGGGCAACGCCGGCAGCGCCGGCAGCAGCAGCGGCATGACGGGCACGACCGACACGGGCCGTTCGGACAGCACCACGTCGGGCACCTCCGGCACCGGCAACACGGGCACCACCGGAACCTCCGGCACGACGATCCCGCCGCTGCCGCCGACCACGCCGCCTACCCGCTGACGCCTTGCTCCGGCAGGCGGGGCCGGTCGTCCACCCCGCCTGCACCCCTCACCACGGCAGCGCCATCAGCCGTTCCGCCATCCGCGGCCAGCACAGCGTGCGCGCCTCGTCCCGCGACGCCCAGCGGAAGCCATCCGCCTCAGGCGTCGGCAAACCCGTCACATGGTGGGGAAAAAAGCTCGTGCACGCCAGGTGGTCGAGCGTACATAACTCATCGCCCGCGTCCACGCGGAACAGGTGCAGGCGCTTGTCGCGCCGGTAGTCGAACGCGCCCAGGTCGACGAATCGTTCCGCGTCGAACGACAGGCCGGCCTCCTCGAACAGCTCGCGCCGCGCCGCCTGCAGCGGCGTTTCGCCCTCGTCCTGCAAGCCTTTCGGGATGTCCCAGTGGCGCGTGCCGGTCACGTGGCACAGCAGCAGCTGGCCGGCAGCATTGACGATCAGGGTTCCGCACGACGTGTCCAAAGGCTGTCCTTTCCGGTCGAAATGTCATTGTTGTGTCACATTTTACTGGTCGGCGCGCAACAAGTGGCAAGGTTCTGGTAGTTCCACATGGAAACTTATCGACAGTTACCAGGGCGTGTAATACAGTTCGTGGTCGCGCGGCACCGCACCCCCGTTCCGCAGGTCTTCCCGGCCTTCCCGGCATCCCGCCGGCCATTCGCCACCTAGCTGTTTCCCTTGTTTTGCCGATCCACGCTGCGCCCCGGGCCGGCGTTTTCCACGTTTCGAGAATTCATGACCCTGATGACACGCGGCCGCCGTACCACGTCCTGCGCTGCACTCCTTGCGCTGTGCGCCGCCACGGCGCATGCCGAACCTGCCTGGACCTTCGGCGGCTTCGGCACGCTGTCCGCCGTCCATTCGACGGAGCGGAACGCCGACTACACGGCCAGCCCCCTGGCGCCCGGCCAGGCCGGCTTCGGCAAGGAATGGGCGCTGGACGTCGATACCCGCCTGGGCGCGCAGCTGGGCGTACAGCTGGACAAGCGCTGGTCGGCGGTCGTGCAGGTGGTGCAGGAACGCGCCGTGTCGCGGCAGTACGAACCGCACGTGGAATGGGCCAACGTCAAGTTCCAGGTGACGCCGGACCTGTCGGTACGGGCCGGGCGCATCGCGCTGCCGCTGTTCCTGGCGGCCGACTACCGCAAGGCCGGCTATGCGCTGCCGTGGATACGCCCGCCCGTCGAACTGTATTCGGCGATGCCGATCTCGAACAGCGACGGCATCGATGCCAGCTACCGGTGGAGCGCGTTCGGCGCGCGCCATGAAACGCAGCTCGTCTACGGCAGCACGTCGGTGCGCCTGTCGCGCGAAGCGGCAGGGGAGGCCAAGCATACGCTGGGCCTCACGCACAGCGCCACCGCCGGCGCCCTGAACGTGCGCGCCACGGTGGCCCAGTCGATGCTCAACGTGAAGGGTGCCGAGGCGTTCTTCGCGGCGTTCCGCCAGTTCGGTCCGGCCGGCATGGCGGTGGCCGACCGCTACGATATCGCGTCGCGGCGCGTGTACGTGCTGAGCGCCGGCTTCAGCTACGATCCCGGCAACTGGTTCCTGATGGGCGAGCTGGGGCGCGTCAATTCGCACTCGATGCTGGGCGACCAGACGGCCGCCTACCTGAGCGGCGGCTACCGCTTCGGCACGCTGACGCCGTACGCCACCTATGCGCGGGTCGAAGCCAATATGCCGACCACCACGCCCGGTCTGGCCACGACCGGCCTGCCGGCCGAGGCGGCCGCCATGGCCGGCTTCCTGAATACGGAACTGAACCGCCGGCTGGGCGACATTCCCGTGCAGGACACGGCCAGCGCCGGCCTGCGCTGGGACGTCGCGCCGGGTTACGCCTTCAAGCTGCAGGTGGACCGCGTGCATCCGCATGCAGGTTCCACGGGAACGCTGACGAACGTGCAGCCGGGCTACCAGTCCGGCCGCGCGTTCCACGTCGTCAGCGCCGGCCTCGATTTCGTGTTCTGAACGGGGCCGCCATGATCAACAAACTACTGCTTGCCGCGCTGCTGGCCGGCTGCCTGGCCGGAGTGGCCAGCGCGGCCGACCTCGTCGTCATCGTGTCGGCCCGCTCGCCGGTGACGGCGCTGCGTGCCGACCAGGTGGCCGCCATCTTCCTGGCCCAGGAAAACCGCTTCCCCGATGGCGGCGAAGCCGTCGCGGTCGACCAGGCCATCGGCGCGCCGCTGCGCGACGAATTCTACGACCGGGTGGCGCGCCGCTCGCCGGCGCTGATGAAGGCCTACTGGACCAAGATGATCTTCACCGGCCGCGGCCAGCCGCCGCGCGAGGCGGCCGGCAATGCCGCCGTGCGCAAGCTGGTGGCGGACAATCCCGGCCTGGTCGGCTACATCGACCGGGCCGCGCTCGACGCCACGGTGAAACCCGTGCTGGTGGTGCATTGATGCGGGCCGGACGGGCCGAACGCTCGGCGCGGCGCTGGCTGCGGCTGGGGCTGGAGACCTATGTGTCGCTGCCCCTGTTCGCCGTGCTGCTGCTGGCCGTGATCTGGGGCGCCACGCTGCACTTCATCGGCAACGAGCGGGCGGCGGCGCAGGCCGGTGCGCGCGACTCCGTGGCCGAGCTGCTCGATACCTACGAAGCGCAGGTGGCGCGCAACCTGAACGGCATCGACCAGACGCTGAAGGTGATCAAGTACGCCGCCGAGCGCAAGGGCGCCGCCGCGGCGCTGCCGGAGCTGGCCCGCGAAGGCCTGCTGCCGTCCGGTCTCGTGTTCGCCGTCAGCATCGCCGATGCGGACGGCAATGTCGTCGCCAGCAGCCCGCGCGCGCCGCCGCAGTCGGTGGCGGGCGAGCGCTACTTCACCTTCCACCGCACGCGCGACGGCGGCCAGCCGTTCGTCGCCCAGGCGATGCGCGACACGCCGCGCGACGAATGGCATCTGCATTTCTCGCGCCGGCTGAACGGCCCGGACGGCCGGTTTGCCGGCGTGGCGATCCTGGAAGTGGAGCCGGCCTATTTCACCAGCGGCTACGAGCGTTCGCGCCAGGGCGACCTGGGCCTGCTGGCGCTCGTCGGCACGGACGGCGTGGCCCGTTCCGTGCGCGTGGGCGAGCGCACGTCGTGGGGCCAGCGCGCCGACTTCACGCCATGGCTGGCGGCGGGCCTGCCGCCGGCCGCGTCGGCGCCGGACGGCGTGCGCCGCTATGTGGCGGCCCGCGCGCTGCGCGACTTCGGCCTGGTGGCCGCCGTCGGCCTGGCCGACGACGAGCAGATGGCCGCCTTTCTGCAGCAGCGCCGCAACCACCTGTGGGAAGCGGGCACCGCGTCGGCCGTGCTGGTCATCGTCATCGCGCTGGTGTGGGTCTGGTCGTGGCAGGGCGCCAAGGCGCGCCGGCGCATCCGGCGCGCGCAGGAGACGTATGCCGCCGCATCGGAAGCGAACCTGGATGCATTCTTCGCGCTGCGGGCGATCCGCGATGCGCAGGGCGCGATCGCCGACTTCCGCATCGTGTCGGCCAACAGCCGCGCCGAGCTGATGACGGGCTGGAGCAAGGAGCGCATGCGCGGCACCACGCTGCTGGCGTGGATGCCCCATGCGCGCGACAACGGCATGTTCGGCCGGCTGTGCCGCATCGCCAACGACGGCGGCGTGCACCAGGCCGAATCGCACAACGACATGCCGGAATTCCGCGCCGAATGGCTGCACTGGCAGGTGGTCGGCGTGGAAGGCGGCGCCGTGGCGATCCTGCGCGACATCAGCGAGCGCAAGCGCGACGAGGCGCGCATCGTCCACATGGCCCACCACGATGCCCTGACGGGCCTGCCGAACCGCAGCCTGATCGGCGACCGGCTGGCGCAGGCGATCCTGCATGCGCAGCGCGCCGGCGAGCAGGTGATGGTGGCCTTCGTCGACCTGGACAGCTTCAAGCTGGTCAACGACACGCTGGGCCACACGGCCGGCGACGAACTGCTGCAGACCGTGGCCGCGCGGATGGTGGCCTGCGTGCGCCGCACCGATACCGTGGGCCGCTTCGGCGGCGACGAATTCGTGCTGGTGCTGCCGGGCGACATGGACGCGGCCGGCGGTGCCGCGCTGCTCGACAAGATCCTGTCCGCCGTGGTGCGCCCGGTGACGCTGGACGGCCAGGACGTGCAGGTGAGCTGCTCGATCGGCGTGGCCGTCTACCCGCGCGACGGCGCCGACCGCGACACGCTGCTGATGAACGCCGATGCGGCGATGTACCGCGCCAAGGACCTGGGCAAGAACAACTGCCAGTTCTATGCGCGGGAGATGCATGCCTCGCTGGAAGACAAGCTGGCGCTGATGGACGGCCTGCGCAACGCGGTGGCCGGCAACCAGCTGAGCCTCGTCTACCAGCCGCAGGTGGAGCTGGCTGGCGGCCGCGTGTTCGGCGTCGAGGCGCTGCTGCGCTGGCGCCATCCGCAGCGGGGCTGGATCGGGCCCGAGCAGTTCATTCCGCTGGCCGAGGAGGGCGGCATGATCGTCGCCATCGGCGAATGGGTGCTGCGCGAGGCGTGCCGGCAGGCGCGCTGCTGGCTCGATGCGGGGCTGCCGCCGATCACCGTGTCGGTCAACGTGTCGCCGCGCCAGTTCGACGACCGGCGCCTGGTGGCGCGCGTGGCGGCCGCGCTTGCCGAGGCGGACCTGCCGCCGCACAGCCTCGCGCTGGAACTGACGGAAAGCCTGATCATGCGCGACGTGCCGCAGGCCGTGGCGCGCATGCGCGAGCTGGAAGCGATGGGCATCGCGCTGTCGATCGACGATTTCGGCACGGGCTATTCGAGCCTGGCCGCGCTGAAGTCGTTCCCGATCAGCCGCCTGAAGATCGACAAGTCGTTCGTGCGCGACCTGGCGCACAGCGGCGACGACCAGGCGATCGCCCGCGCCATCATCTCGCTGGCCCACCAGCTGCAGATGCGCGTGATCGCCGAGGGCGTGGAGACGGTGCAGCAGCAGGACTTCCTGGTGCAGTACGGCTGCGACGAAATGCAGGGCTACCTGTTCAGCCAGCCCGTTGCTGCCGCGGCGATCGCCGCGCTGCTGGAAGAGGCGGTGGTGTAGGCGGCCTTACAGCAGCGGCCCGCCCGGTCCCGTCTTCTGCTGCGCCTGGTCGACCAGGCAGTCGGCCACGTATTGCGTGCGGCCGCTGCCGTCGACGACCTTGCCCGTCACCACGGCGACGCCATCGGCGCGCATCCGGCCGCGCAGCTCGTCGGTGCAGAAACGCTGCTGCCAGGCGGCCTGCAGCGGCGCCGGATCGCCGCCGGACCCGACCTGCAGGGCCGGATCCTGCGCGGTATAGGTGACGACGTAACCCTGCCGCGCCAGTTTCGGCTGCGTGTCCACATAAGCCAAGGCGCCCGGCACCTGCCGGCCGTAGCGCTCGACGCTGCTGGCGGCCGGCGCTGCCGCAGGGCGGGGCGCGGGCGCAGGCGCTGGCCCGAACAGCGCCCAGCCGGCCGCTGCGGCCAGCACGACGGTGGCGGCCGCCAGGCCGCCGGCAAGAAATCGGTTCACGTAGGCTCCCGGTGGATGTCGGCGCATTATAGAGGCTGGCGGGGCTGCCGCGGCCGGCGCGCCGCAGCGCACGATAGGTGCCCGCGCCGCGGCAAGGATATTGCATGTTGGTAAAATGACCGGAGCGCCGGCCGCCGCAGGCGGGCGCCACCACGCAAACACACGAAGGCCACCGACCCATGCAAGCATCGACGCGTCTCGCCGCCACCCACCGGCGGGTCAGTACTGCGGCGCCGGCACCGGCGCATGCCGGCTGAAGGCGGCGCGTGCGACCCTTCCACACCCTGCGCGGGCGCCTGATCCTGCTGGTGATGCTGGCGATCACGCCGATGGCCGTGATGACGGTGCTGACCGGCGTGCGCGAGCGGGAACACGCGATCGAGGTGGCCCGCGAAAACCTGCAGCGGGTGGCCAACCTGGCCGCCGCCAACGAGGCCCAGTCGCTCGAGAGCGCGCGCCAGATCCTGCGCGACCTGTCCAGCATTCCCGACCTGCTGGGCAACCAGGACGACTGCAGCGAGCTGCTGTCCGACATTCTGGCGAAGAACACGGATTACGCCAACTTCGGCCTGATCCAGCTGAACGGCGACGTCACCTGCAGCGCCGTCGCGTCCAGCCGGGTGGTCAACCTGGGCGACCGGTCGCACTTCCGCCGCGCCATTGCCGAGCGCCGCTTCATCGCCGGTAACTACATCTTCGGCCGCGTGATCGGCCGGCACACGATCAACCTGACCTATCCCGTCATCAAGGGCAACGACGTGGCGGCCGTGCTGTTTGCCGCGATGGACCTGGTGGAGCTGGACAAGTTCGTGCTCGACGTGCAGCTGTCGCCCGGCTCGGTGCTGTGGACCGTCGACGGCGAAGGCACGATCATCTCGCGCCGGCCCGATCCCGCCGCCTGGTTCGGCAAGCCCATCGCCGCGGGCCTGAAGGCGGCGCTGGCGGCGCGGCCCCGCACGCCGTTCGTGCAGACCGATGCGGACGGCATCGAGCGGCTGTATGCCTTTGCCCGCGTGGGCCGCAGCGACGTGTCCGACTACACGGTGATGATCGGCATTCCGTACCAGGAGATCGTCGGCGCGGCCGCGCGCGACCAGCTGATCGCCGGCGTCGGCCTGCTGGCCACCGTCACGCTGGCGCTGCTGGCGGCATGGTTCGGCGGCGACGTGCTGATCGTGCGCCGCGTGCAGTCGCTGGCCCGCACGGCCAACCGCATTGCCGGCGGCTCGCTCGACACGCGCACCGGCATGCCTTACGAGGACGAGGAAATCAGCCGGCTGGCCCGCTCGCTGGACGACATGGCGCAGGCGCTGCAGAAGAAGGAACTGGAGCGCGATGCGGCCGCCGCGTCGCTGCAGGCGGCCGACCGCCGCAAGGACGAATTCCTGGCCATGCTGGCGCACGAGCTGCGCAATCCGCTGGCGCCGATCAGCGCCGGTGCGCAGGTGCTGAAGCTGGCCAACGCGGACAGTCCGGCGGTGGCCCGCACGGCGGAAATCATCGCCCGCCAGGTGGGCCACATGACGCGGCTGATCGACGACCTGCTCGATGTGTCCCGCGTGACGCGCGGCCTCGTCAGGCTCGACCGCCAGCCGCTCGACCTGCGCGCCGTCGTCGAGGATACCGTGGAGCAGACGTCTCCGCTGTTCAAGGCGAAGCGCCAGCAGCTGCAGCTGGATGTGCCGCCAACGCCGGTGGGCGTCGACGCCGACCAGAAGCGGATGGTGCAGGTGGTCGCCAACCTGCTCAACAACGCGGCCCGTTACACGCCGGAGCAGGGCCGCATCCGCGTGGCGCTGGTGCGCGATGGCGCCACGGCGCGGCTGACGGTGGCCGACGACGGCATCGGCATGCCGCCCGAGCTGGTGGCGCGCGTGTTCGAGCTGTTCACGCAGGCCGAGCGCACGTCGGACCGGTCGCAGGGCGGCCTGGGCCTCGGACTGGCGCTGGCCCGCACGCTGGTGGCGCTGCACGGCGGCGCGGTGCATGCGGCCAGCGCGGGGCCGGACCAGGGCAGCACGTTTACCGTTGAACTGCCCGGCATCGAGCTGCCCGCGGCGCCGCAGGCGATGGCCGGGCCACCCGCCGCCGCGGCCGGAGCGGCAGCCGCCGGCCGGCTGCGCTGCCTCGTCGTCGACGACAACGTCGATGCCGCGCAGACGCTGGCGCTGTTCCTCGAAGCGGCCGGCCACGACGTGCAGGTGGCCTACCGCGCCGACGCGGCGCTGGCGCTGGCCGACGCACAGGCGCCGCAGGTGTGCTTCCTCGACATCGGCCTGCCCGACGTCGACGGCAACGAACTGGCGCGCCGGCTGCGCGCGCGGCCGCAGACGGCCAGTGCGCTGCTGGTGGCCGTCACCGGCTACGGCCGCCGCGAAGACCAGGAAACATCCCGCGCCAGCGGCTTCGACCATTATTTCGTCAAGCCGCTGGACACCGCCAAGCTGGTCGGCCTGCTGGCGGTACTGGCCCGCTGACACCGGCATCGGTTGGCGGGCTTCACCGGGTGGTGGGCACTGCGCTACAATTATTTCCTTAGTGCACAATTGACCATCATGAGCGATTTTTCCAACGACATCTGGACCGAACCTTCGGTGGACGTGAACACCCTCGACAACCTGGGTCCGCTGCGCGCGCTGGCCGGCGTGTGGGAAGGCGACCGGGGCCTGGACATCAAGCCGAAGGCCGACGGCCCGCGCCGGCAGGCCTACATCGAGCGCATTTCCCTGCAGCCGATCGACCCCGTCACCAACGGCCCGCAGCTGTTCTACGGCCTGCGTTACCTGCTGATCGTCAACAAGCCGGACAACGTCAAGAGCTATCACGAGCAGGTGGGCTACTGGCTGTGGGAGCCGGCCACGAACACGGTGATCCAGACGCTGGCGATCCCGCGCGGCCAGATCGCGATGGCGTCCGGCGTGGTCGACCCGCGCGCCAGGGAGTTCGAGCTGGTGGCCCGGCGCGAGTCGGAAACGTACGGCATCCGCTCCAATCCCTTCCTCGAGTTCGGCTTCCGGACGGTGGAATACCGTATCAAGGTCACCGTCGAGGATGACGGCAGCTGGGGCTACGAGGAGGACACGGTGATGCTCGTGCGCGGCAAGGAAGACGAGCCGTTCCACCACATCGACCGGAACCGGCTGTTCAAGGTGGCCGAGCCGGAAGCGAACCCGATGGCGCGGGGCGTGGCGCAGGCGCTGTAGAACACCGGGTGTGGTGCCGGTGCCGCTACACTGTCGCCATGAAACGCTACCGCAACCTGGACGGCCAGTCCGGCGTCGTCGCCTACGCCATCACCGGCGATGCCATCGCCGTCAAGTTCCAGGGCGGTGATACGTACGATTACACCCATGTGAAGCCTGGCCGCCGGCACGTCGACAACATGAAGCTGCTGGCGGAAGCGGGGCAGGGGCTGGCCACGTATATTTCGCGCTACGTGCGCGACGATTACGCCGGCAAGCGCTGAAGCCGGCTAGACCAGCAGCGCGGCGTGCATCGATGCGGCATCCTTCTCGGCCTGGGCGAGGATGCGGGCGGCCATCGTCTCGTCGACGAACAGGTCGACCACGGATTCGGCCTGCGGCATTTCCTCGTGCGGCTGGGCCAGCGGCGATTCGATCGGCGCAAAGTGGTTCGCCAGCAGCAGCGTGTCGAGCAGCGTGTCGGGCGGCACGCCCAGGAAGCCATCGCGCAGGCCTTCGATGGCGGTGGCCACCGGTTCCGGAATGCCCAGCTTCTTCATCACTTCGCGCAGGATGATCTCTTCGCTGGCCGGCTGCCAGTTGTCCGGGTCGGGATCGAGCAGGCCGGGGAATTCGTCCGCCCGCGACAGCAGGTAGAAGCCGCCCACCTCGTGCACGATGCCGGCGAACAGCGCCGTGTCGGGATTGATCTCGGTGACTTCGCGGGCCAGGATGCGCGCCAGGCAGGCGACGAACACGGAGTGCTGCCACAGCTGTTCGGCCTTGGCGCGCAGGTCCGGATCGGTGATCTTGCTGCCGAACTGGCGCACCACCATCGCTGCCGCCAGCGCATACAGGTTGTGGTAACCGACGCGCGTGATGGCCGTGCGCACATTCGTCACGGTAGAGTCGCTGCGGTTGAACATCGCGGAATTGGCCAGCGCGACGGTGCGCGCGGCCAGTTGCGGCTCGGCCAGCACGAGGCGGATCGCTTCGTCCATCGGGGTGTCGGGATTGTCCAGTGCCAGCTGGACGCGCAGCGCGGCGTTGACGCTGGTGGGAAAGACCAGGTCGCCGCGGATGGCCAGGGCAGCGATGTGCCCGAAGGCTTCGAGTTTGTTCATGTTCAAATTATACGCAGCCGGCCGGCGGCGCACAATTGACGGTGCCTTCGAAAGCCCCGCTTCAGGCGCCGGCCAGTTGCGGCTGGCGGGCCGGGCCTTCGCGGCGGTAGCGCGCCACCGACAGGTCGTCGGCATGGATGGCCGGCCGTTTCGCCGACATGATGTCGGCCAGCAGCTGCGCGGAACCGCACGACATGGTCCAGCCCAGCGTGCCGTGGCCCGTGTTGACGAACAGGTTGCGCAGCGGGGTGGGGCCGACGACCGGCGTGCCGTCCGGCGTCATCGGGCGCAGGCCCGTCCAGAAGGTGGCCTGGGCCGTGTCACCGGCGCCGGGGAACAGGTCGTTGACGACCATCTCCAGCGTTTCGCGGCGGCGCGGGTTCAGGCGCTTGTCGTAGCCGGCGATCTCGGCCATGCCGCCGACGCGGATGCGGTCGTCGAAGCGGGTGACGGCGATCTTGTAGGTTTCATCCAGGATGGTCGACGTGGGCGCCTTGGCCGCGTTCGCGATCGGCACCGTGATCGAATATCCCTTCATCGGGTAGACGGGGATGTCCACCAGGCCCTTCAGCAGCGGCGTCGAATAGGCGCCCAGCGCCACGACGTAGGAATCGGCCTTGACCACTTCGCTGCCGCAGCGCACACCGGCGATCTCGCCGCCGGCCACGTCCAGGCCCGTGATGTCCACGCCGTAGCGGAACTTGACGCCCATGCTCCGCGCCAGCGCTTCCAGGCGTGTGGTGAACAGCTGGCAGTCGCCCGTTTCGTCGTTCGGCAGGCGCAGGCCGCCCACCAGGCGGTGGCTGGCGATGCCCGGCTCGGCGCCCAGCAGCTCGCGCGCGCTCAGCAGTTCATACGGGACGGCGGTTTCCTGCAGCACTTCGATATCCTTGGCGGCATCGTCCATCTGCTTCTGCGTGCGGAACAGCTGCGTGGTGCCCTGCTGGCGGCCTTCGTAGGCGATGCCGGTGGCGGCGCGCAGCACCTTGAAGCAGTCGCGGCTGTACTCGGCCAGCCGGACCATGCGTTCCTTGTTGACGGCATAGCTGTCGGCATTGCAGTTCTTCAGCATCTGCCACATCCACTGCAGCTGGAACAGCGTGCCGTCCGGCCGGATGGCCAGCGGCGCGTGACGCTGCACCATCCATTTCATCGCCTTCAGCGGGATGCCGGGCGCGGCCCATGGCGAGGCGTAGCCAGGCGAAATCTGGCCGGCGTTGGCGAAACTCGTCTCGAGGGCGGCGCCGGGCTGGCGGTCGAGCACGGTCACATCGTGACCGGCCTGGGCCAGGTAATACGCCGTGGTGACGCCGATGACGCCGCTACCAAGAATGACTACGCGCATGATGCCTCGAATATAAGAATAGTTGTGGGGTGATTTTTACTATGATAGGGTTGTTCAACTAGTGTTTGTTACTGTATTTGGACCGTTTAACAGCAAAAAATCATGCGAACGCAAAAAGAGTCCGTGCGCAGCCTGGACAAGCTCGACCGCCGCATCCTGCAGCTCCTCCAGCAGGACGGGCGCATGTCGATGAAGGACCTGGCCGAGCAGGTGGGCTTGTCGATCACGCCCGCCATCGAGCGGGTCAAGCGGATGGAGCGCGACGGCGTCATCACCGGTTACCACGCCCGGCTGAACCCGGCCGCCGTCGGCGCCACGCTGCTGGTGTTCGTCGAGATCACGCTGAACCAGAAGTCGGCCAGCCATTTCGAGCAGTTCCGCCGCGAGGTGCTGCGCATTCCCGAGGTGCAGGAGTGCCACCTGGTGTCGGGCGATTTCGACTACCTGATCAAGGCCCGCATCCATGAAATGGCGGAGTACCGCAAGCTGCTGGGCGACATGCTGCTGAACCTGCCGGGCGCGGCACAGTCGAAAAGCTATGTGGTGATGGAGGAGATCAAGGAGACGCTCGTGCTGGCGACCGGCGTGCCATGAACGACGCCTCCGCCATCATTAGCGGGATGGCAACACCGTTAAAATTGCGGCAAATAACCATAAAATTCCGGCATCTTCGCCTTGTTGCGTGCATGCTGCATTCATCGGCCTGTTACATTTCAACTTTGCCTCATGGAACTATTGCCCTAAGGAATCTGCTACGATGAACGCCAATTCCCTTAGAGTGCTAACGAATCATGAGCAAGCTCAGCTACCCGGTCGTTGTCAACGGTTCCCAGGTCTACCAGCGTCCCCTGCTGCCAAGCGACCTGCTGTTCACGCAGGAAGCGTACACGGCGACGTGGTCGGGCGCCGCCGTGGTGGCCGCCAACCCGTACGGCTCCTATGCGGGCAATTTCGCCTACGCGACCGTGGCGATCGATCCGGTGGCGACCGCCAGCTATGACCTGGCGGTCGACAGTGCGCTGGGCTTCAGCAGCAACGGCGGGGCCAGCGACACGCAGCTGTGGCTGTACCAGGGCACGTTCGATCCGTCCCAGCCCCTCGTCAACCTGGTTGCCGCCAACGAGGATATCGATACCTTCGGCGCCGGCAACCTGCTGTCGCGGCTGAGCGGCGTGACACTGACGCAGGGCGTCCATTATGTGCTGGTCGTGACCAGCGGCGATGCGGGCCTGACGGGCACCGCCGTCGTCTCGGTCGACCTGGCCGGCGCGACCGTGCCCGATACGTCGGCAACGACGCCCGCACCTGCGCCGGCTCCGGAACCCGTCACTGTGCCGGCACCTGCTCCCGCGCCAGCACCTGCGCCCGCACCGGCACCGGCACCGGCACCGGCACCCGACGCCTCCGGTGGTCATGCGCCGGCAGCCACCGCGCCGATCGCCGGCACGCCGAAGGATGGCATCCTGCAGGGCAGCGACGGCAACGATGTGTTTGCGCCAACTGGCGGCCACGTCACGGTGGTGGGTGGCGCCGGCACCGATGTGGTCCAGCTGGCCGGCCAGGCCAGCGGCTACACGATGCAGGTCGCGGCCGGCAATCTGGTGCTGAGCGCGCTGGACGGCAGCGGCGTGTACACGCTGAGCGGCATCGAATCGCTCAGCTTCCTGGGCGGCCAGGGCAATGCGCCCGCCGAAGTGGCGGCACGGCTGTACGAAGGCATCCTGGGCCGGCACGGCGTCGGCACCGAAGTCGAGTTCTACGCGGGCCTGCTGGCGCGCGGCGCCACAGTCGAAGAGATCGCCCATGCCTTTGTCGCCTCGCCGGAATCGGCGGCGCTGTTCCGCGCCACCGGGGCCGCCGGCTTTGTCGCCGGGCTGTACGAAGGCGTGCTGGGCCGCACTGCCGCGCAGACGGAGATCGACTACTGGGTCGGCCAGATCGACGCCGGCGCGGATCGCGCCACCGTCGCTCTCGGCTTCATCAATTCGCCGGAAAAGCTGGCGCAGGCCGTCACGGTCGACGTCGACGCCACCGACGTGGGCGTGCTGGTGCGCCTGTACCAGACGATGTTCGACCGCGCACCGGACGAGGGCGGCCTGAATTACTGGCTGGGCCAGCGCAGCAGCGGCCTGTCGCTGAACGACGTGGCGAACAGCTTCGCCGGCTCGGTGGAAACGGGCACGCTGACGGATGCCGGCTTCATCGACCAGCTGTACCACACCGGCCTGCACCGCGATGCGACGGCGGCCGAATCGGCCACGCTGCTGACGATGCTGCACAACGGCGCCGACCGGGGCCTCGTGCTGCTGCAGGTCGCCGAGTCGGCCGACGCGGTGCAGCTGGTCGGTGTCGTCAACAGTTCGCTGGTCCTCGACGGCGCTTAGCCAATCCGGATCTCGGCGATCATCTCGCCGGCCTCGTCGATGCCCACTTCGGCAAAGCCCAGCGACGCATAGAAGCGCCGGCCGACGGCGTTGTCCGGCTTGTAGCAGATCGTGACGCGCTGCGCATCCGGCTGCGCGCGCAGCGCTTCCAGCAGCAGCACCATTGCGCGGCGCCCGATGCCGCGGCCCTGCTGCGGCGCATCCACCATCAGCCGGTAAATCGCGTAGTGACCCGGCTCGTCGTTCCCCCTGGCGTCATACATCAGGAAGCCGGCCAGCGCGCCGTCGCGGCAGATCGCCCACGGCCGGAAATCGGGATAGTAGTGCGCCTGCGCGATCGAGTAGGCGTTCGAGGCCAGGTACTGCGCCTGGTGCGGCGGCAGTTCCATGTCCATCAGCGCCTCGAAATTGTGTTCCGTGACCGGTTCCAGCGTGACGTTCAAGGCATCTCCTTCGATGGGATTCAGGCGAGCCGCATGGCGACCGCGCCGCAGGCGATCAGGCCGGCCGCGGCCAGCCTGCGCCGGTGCGGGCGTTCGCGCAGCACGGCCAGCGCGATCAGCGTGGCGAACAGGATCGACGTTTCGCGCAGCGCGGCCACCATGGCGACCGGCGCCCGCGTCATCGCCCACAGCACCAGGCCGTACGAGGCCAGCGTGCCGACGGCGCCCGCCACGCCGGTGCGCCAGTGCTGCCGTGCATAGTCTGCCAGCGGCCGCCAGCGCCCGGCGACACTGAGCAGCAGGCCCGGCACCGACAGCACGAACAGCCACAGCGTGTACGCGGCCGGCGCGCCGGACTCGCGCACGCCCGTGCCGTCGGCCAGCGTATAGCCGGCGATCATGGCGGCGCTGGCCAGCGCGTAGCCGGTGGCGCGTAGCGCGGCCAGCCGGCCCAGGCTCATCGCCACCACGCCGCCGCAGATCAGCGCGACCGCGCCGTACTGCGCCGCGGACAGCCGCTCGCCCAGCAGCGGCACGCTGGCGCATGCGACGAGCAGCGGCGCCACGCCCCGCATCAGCGGGTAGGCCTGGCTCATGTCGCCATGCCGGTAAGCGGCCGCCAGCAAATGATAGTAGCCGATGTGGATGGTGGCCGATACCGCCAGCCACGGCCAGCTGGCCGGTGCCGGCACACCGGCCAGCGGCAGCAGCGGCAGTGCCAGCAGCCCGGCGCAGCAGGCCACCAGCACCGTGCCCAGCAGTTTGTCCGGCCCGCTTTTCAGCAGCGCGTTCCAGCCGGCGTGCAGGGCCGCGGCAACGAGGATGACGACGAGCGTGGAACCGGACATGGGCTGGTGCATGAGCTTATCAATCCGGCATTGTTTCATGCCTGTGCCGGGCTGGCAATCCTCCGCCGTCGCGGTCGCGCAATCGCGCGCACCGCAGCCGATCCGCTTCCGCTAGAATGTCGAACAGGCATCACTCATGTCACTTTCACATCGCCAGGGGGCACCCGTGAACGATCCCGCAGCACCGCACATCACGCCGGCCGCGCCGGAACACACGCTGAAATTGCGCACCCTCGACGAACATCTTTGCACGGATCACAGCTTCGCCTCGGCGCTGGCGCGCACGGTGGGCGCGATTGCCGTGCGCGACGACGGCACCGTGACGCTGGCGCAGTTCGCGGCGGTGACGGAGATCGCCGGCGACGGCAAGGCGTCCGCCGTGTTCACGGCCCTGGTGCTGAACGCGATCGAATCGGGCGTGACGGTGGAATGGGCGCTGAACGCGCTGTCGCGCAGCAGCGGCAGCGTCAATGCGGCGGCCCGCGAAGGCGCGTTCGTGCTGATGAAGCCCCTGCTGGCGCTGCACGGCACGCGAGCCCGGCCCATGGCGGCGAAGGTGGCGCGGGCGCTCGGCATCCGGCTGCTGGCCGATCACTATTACGGCCTGCCGCCGGAAGAGGAGCGCCGGCTGCTGAACAACCTGGGCACGCAGGCGCGCAAACTGGTCAAGGGGCGTGGGCTGGTCGATGCGATCGCCGACTTCGGCCGCAGCACGGGCCAGTCCGAACTGCTCAATCACGCGCGCGGCTTCAACGGCGGCATGCTCGATCACGAGCAGCTGCGCGACGCCGTGCGCGCGTCCGTCGACACCATCGCGCAGGGCATCGCGGCCTACCAGGAAAACGCGGCTGCGCCGCTGCCGGCTGAGTCCAGCGCGGCGGGCCTGGCGGCCACGGCCGACCAGCTGCGGCAGCAGGTGCTGCAGCGGCTGGCGCTGATCGATGCGCGCGTCGCCTACGAACGGCGCATGCTGTGGCAGGACATCGACGATGCCGTCCACGATGCCGGCAACGCCGTGGAGCTGGCGATCTCGGCGCGGCTCGACAACGAACAGTGGAAGGACGAGCAGGTGTGGTCCAGCATCGGCCGCGACCAGTTCGCCCAGGAGATGGAGCACCGGCTGGACCGCGTCGGCCGCCGCAAGCAGGAAGCGCTGGACCTGCTGCACCACGACCTGAAACTGTTCCAGTCGGCGATGACGATCACGCAGGGCGGCGCCTTCGAACGGCAGCACAATGCCGCGCTGGCACGCCTGATGCCGCGCATGCGGATCGGCACGCGCCTCGTCAACACGGTGGATTCGGCGGCCAACTTCACGCTGATGGGCAGCGCCGTGGCGGCCGCCGGCACGGGCACGGCCGCCTACCTGTTCGGCGTGGCCATCGTGGTGCCGGTGGTGGCGCCGGTGGTGCCGATCGTCGGCGGCGCGGTACTGCTGGCGTCCGCGTTCAAGTGGGCCACCGATTCGAACAAGCGCAAGCGCGAGGAAATCCGCGACAAGCGGCGCGCCTTCGAGGATGAATTGCGGCGCAAGATGAAGGAGGCGGAAGAAGGCTTCGTCGTCCAGCTGGACCGCATCGGCACGGCCTTCTACGAATCGGCCAGCCAGATGCTGACGCCATTGCTGCTGGAAGCGGAAGCGGCCGGCCGCATCCAGGGCATGCGCAAGCGGATCGCCGACAAGGTGATCGGCCAGTCGCAGGCGGCGATTGCGCAGTTGCAGCTCGCGCTGGGATAGGGGACCGTCGCCACCCTCAATGCAGGTTCCTCGCCACGATTGCATCGGCCGCCGTCCCCGCCTGCGCCACCGGCTGGTTCAGCGCCGCGGTCGTATATAAAGGCCTGGTCGGCATCGGCGCACCCAGCGTCGGGCCGTTCGTGTTGCTGATATCGACCTTCACCGTCGTCGACAGGCCGATGCGCAGCGGATGGGCGCGCAGTTCCTGCGCATCAAGCGCGATGCGCACCGGCACCCGCTGCACCACCTTGATCCAGTTGCCGCTGGCGTTCTGCGCCGGCAGCAGCGAGAACGCGCTGCCCGTGCCGGCGGACATCCCGACCACCTTGCCGTGATACGCCACCTTGTCGCCATACAGGTCCGCCTCGATGCGGGCCGGCTGGCCGACGCGGATGTCGCGCAGTTCCGACTCCTTGAAGTTGGCATCGACCCACAGCTGCTCGAGCGGCACGATGGACAGCAGCGCCGTGCCCGGCGTCACGTGCGCGCCCACCTGCACGGCGCGTTTCGCCACATAGCCCGAGACGGGCGCGACGATCGCATTGCGGCGCGATGCCAGCCAGGCGGCCACGTAATCGGCCCGCGCCGCCTGCACGGCCGGATGCTCGGCCAGCGCGACACCGGCCACGCCGGCCCGCGCCGCCTCGGCCTGTTTCAATGCGATGTCCAGCGCGGCCTTCGCATCGGCGACGGCGCGGCGCGCGTGCTCCACTTCTTCGCCGGACACCGTGTTGTCGCCGGCCAGCGGCGCGCGGCGTGACAGGTCCTGGGTGGCCGTTTCAACGGCGAGGCGGCGCTGCGTGACCAGCGCGTCGTACTGGCCCACGTCGGAATAACGCTGGCGTTCCTGGCGCACGGTGGAGCCCAGCTTTGCTTCGGCCTGGCGCAGCGCCACGTCGGCATCGGCCGGGTCGAGGCGCACCAGTTCCGCGCCGGCCTGCACCAGCTGGGTTTCGTCGGCGCCGATCGATTCCACGTTGCCGGCCACCTGCGACGACAGCGTCACGAGATTGCCGCCCACGTAGGCGTTATCGGTTTCCTGGATTTTCGACAGCACCAGCACGTAGTACGCGCCGTATGCAAGGCCGGCAACGACGAAGGCGCCGGTGATCGCGGCCAGCATGGCCTTGCGTTTGCCCGGACGGGCGGTGGTAACGGGGGAGGAGGTGTTTGCTTCGCTCATGATGGGGAGAGATGGAAATTCAGTTGGTGGCCGGCGCGGCATAGCCGCCGCCGAGGGAGTTGATCAGCGCGACTTCGGCCAGCAGCTGCAGCTGGCGCAGCGCCAGCGTGCTGTCCTGCTGGGCCAGCGCCGTGTGGCGGGCGGCCAGCAGGCCGGCGCGGTCGGCCAGGCCCCGCTGCAGTTTCGCTTCCGTCGCGCGCAGCACCGCGTTGGCACTGGCATCGACTTCCGCCTGGCGGGCCAGCCGCGCTTCGATGCCCTGCAGCGCGGCGCCATCCTGGGCCACGTCGCGCACGGCGTTGACGACAGCCTGGTTGTATTCGGCGATCAGTTCATTGCGTTCGCTGCGCGTGCCTTCCAGCTGCGCCGACAGGCGGCGGCTGTCGAACAGCGGCAGCGACACGGCGGGGCCGACGAACAGCGTGCGGCTGCCCCCTTCGAGCAGGCGCGACAGCGAGATCGAATCGAGGCCGATCGCGCCGGTCAGATTGACGTCCGGGTAGAACGCCGCCCGCGCTGCATCGATGCGGGACAGCGACGCTTCCACGCGCCAGCGGGCCGCCTGCAGGTCCGGCCGGCGCGCCAGCAGCCCGATGCCGAGCGACGAAGGCATGGCGTGTTCCGTGACGCCCAGCGGTACCGGCTTCAGGTCGGCCAGCGCGGCCGCATCGGCGCCCAGCAGCGCGCGCAGCGCTTCCCGTTCGCGGGCGCTGTCGGCCGCCAGCTGGGCCACCTGCACGCGCAGCAGGCCGAGGTCCATGGCCAGCTGGTCTTCGTCCGCCGCGGTGGCCAGCCCGCGCGCGGCCCCTTTTTTACTGGTCGCGACGAGATCCTGCTGCGTGACGATCAGCTGCTCCAGATTCGCCTGCCGGGCCCACAAACCCTGCAGTGTGAAATAGCTTTGCGCGATGGCGGCGGCCAGCGACTGTTCGGCGGCGGCATACGACGCGTTGCGGGCATTGATCTCGCCGGCCGCGGCGGCGATCTGCGCGCGGTTACGGCCCCACCAGTCGAAGTCGTAGCGCGCTTCCACGCGCAGCGTCTCCGCGCTGAACCACGCACCGCCGATCGGCGCGGGAAACAGGCCGTTGCTGGAATAGCGCTGGCGGTTTGCCGCTGCCGTGAGATTCGTGTTCAAACCCGTGTCGGCGTAGGTGCGCGACAGCGCGGCGCGGGCCGAGCCGATCTGCGTGGCGGCCACGTCGAGGCTCGGTGCGCCGGCCAGCGCCCCTTCGATCAGCGCCGTCAGCTGCGCATCGTGGTAATTGTTCCACCAGCGCGCTTCCGGCCAGCCGTCGCGGGCCAGGTGGATCGACGAGGGCAGGGCGGCGGCGGCGGCATCGCGCCGGGCCAGCGTGTGGGTGTCCGGCGGCGGCGTGGCGCAGCCGGCGAGGGCCGCGGCCACGGCGCTGCCGCACAGCAGTCGTTTCAGTGTCTTTGTCTTCATTGTCATTCCATGGCGGCGTGGTCGATGGCGGGGGCACTGTGCTTCGCTGCCGGCTTGACGAGCAGCAGCAGCGGGATCACCGCCAATGTCAGCAGCATCATCAGCCAGAAGTCGTCCACATAAGCGATCATCGACGCCTGTCGCGTGATCTCGTTGTTGATCTGCGCCAGCGCTTCCTGCGTGGTGGCGCCCACGGCGGGATTGGCGATGGTGATGTGTTCCGTCAGCGATGCGTGCACCGTGGCCGTGTTCCGCACCAGCAGCGTCTGCACGAGGGCGATGCCGATGCTGCTGCCGATATTGCGGATCAGGCTGTAGATGGCGGTGCCTTCGGCGCGCATCTCCGGCGCCAGCGTGGCGAACGTGGCGGCCGACAGCGGCACGAACACGAGGCCCAGCCCCAGGCCCTGGATCACGCCGGGCCACACGATATCGCTTTGCGACAGCACCAGCGTGTAGCGGCTCATCTGCCACAGCGAAAACGCGGTGATGGCGAAGCCGATCCCAAGCAGCAGCCGCAGGTCGACGCGGCCCACCAGCCGGCCCACCATCAGCATGGCGAACATCGTGCCGAGCCCGGACGGTGCCGTCACCAGCCCGGCCACGGCGGCCGGATAATCCATCAGGCCCTGCAGCATGGTCGGCGTCAGCGCGCGCGTGGCGAACAGCACCAGGCCGACGATGAAGATGAACAGCAGGCCGCTGACGTAGTTCGAATTCTTCAGCAGCCGGTAGTCGAAGAACGATTTACCGGGCTCGCTGGTCCACGTGTGCGCGACGAACCACGCGAACGAGAAGGCCAGCAGGATCGCTTCCACCCACGTTTCGATGGACGAGAACCAGTCGTTCTGCTCGCCCCGGTCCAGCAGCATCTGCAGCGCGCCGATGGCCAGGCTCAGCGTGACGAAGCCGAACATGTCGAAGCGCATCTTGCGCGCGGCCGGCACGGCGTGGATATAGCGCCAGATGCCGTAGAACGCGATCGCGCCGACCGGCACGTTGATGAAGAATACCCAGCGCCAGTTGTAGCTGTCGGTCAGCCAACCGCCCAGCGTGGGGCCGAGGATGGGGCCGATCATCACGCCCATGCCCCACACGGCCATCGCCGAACCGTGCTTCTCGCGCGGATTGATGTCGAGCAGCGTGGCCTGGGACAGCGGCACCAGCGCGGCGCCGAACACGCCCTGCAGCATGCGGGCGATGACGATCTCGGTCAGCGTCTGCGACAGCCCGCACAGCACGGATGCCGCGGTAAAGCCGGCCACCGAGACGAGGAAGATGTTCTTCAGGCCGAAGCGGTCGCACAGCCAGCCGGTCAGCGGCGTGGCAATCGCCGCGGCCACGATGAACGACGTGAGCACCCACGTGATCTGGTCCTGCGATGCCGACAGCGAACCCTGCATGTGCGGCAGCGCCACGTTGGCGATCGTGCCGTCCAGCGCCTGGATCACTGTGGCCAGCATGATCGACACGGTGATCATCGGCCGGTTCAGCACCGGCGCGCTTCCGCCCGAGCTCATTCGTGGTTTTCGATGGTGGTCTGCAGCGCCTCGAGCAGGCCGGCCATGGCTTTCAGCTGCTCGCGGTCGATCCCCTTCAGCACTTCATGACGGAACGGGTCGGCCACGGCGCGCAGCTGCGCGTAGATGGCCCGGCCCTGGTCCGTCAGGTGCACGAGCTTGACGCGGCGGTCCGTCTCCGACGGGATGCGCAGCATGTAGTCGCCTTTGACGAGGCGGTCGATCATCGCCACCATCGTCGGATCCTCGACGCCCAGCTTGGCGGCCAGCTCGGTCTGCGACATCGGTGCGCCCTTGGCGACGGTGGCGATCGCCATCCAGCTGGCCTGCGACAGGCCCAGGTCCTTCATCCGGCGGTCCAGCGCGAGGCGCCAGGCCCGCGCCGTGTTGTGCAGCGCATGGGAGAAGCGCTCTTCAATCGACAGTGACATGTTAGAGGGTGAATGGTTAGTGGTCTAACCAATATTCTAGCAGTCCCTGGCGATTGCGACAACGCCTCTGATTGCAGTAATGCAATTAAATTTGCCGGCCGCAGGCTGTGTGCGGTGCCGAACTTACGGCCTCCCGCCGCAGCCCGTACAATGACGCCGGCAGCGGCGCCTTTGCGTGCCCGCTGCCGTACCGTTTTTTAGATCCAACCGAAGTGCTTATGAAAACTCTGATCCTTGCCGCCAGCCTGCTGGCACTGTCCGCCACCGCCACCGCCCAGGTGTCGGTCAGCGTGGGCCAACCCGGCTTCTACGGCCGTATCGATATCGGCGGCATGCCGCCGCCTGCCGTGATCTACCGCGAACCGGTGATCGTGCAGCGCCCCGTGCGCGTCATCGAACAGCCGCTGTACCTGCGCGTGCCGCCGGGCCATTCCCGCAACTGGAGCAAGCATTGCCGCCGCTACGGCGCCTGCGGCCGCAAGGTGTATTTCGTGCGCGACAACTGGTACCTGAACGATTACGCGCCGCGCTACCGCGAGCGCCATCACGTGCGCCACATGCCGCCGCCGCCGCATCACGCACCGCCGCCACGCCATCACGACCGCCACGACAAGCACGATCGCGGCCATGACAGAGGACATGATCGAGGCCATGAGCGCGGGCACGACAGGGGCCACGACCGTGGCGACCGTGGCCACGGCCGCTGACTTCGGGAGAATCGTTTGCAAAGCAAATACGTGATCGTGGGCGGCGGGGCCGGTGGCCTGGAGCTGGCCTGCAAGCTGGGCCGCAAGCTGGGCCCGGGCAAGGTGATGCTGGTCGATGCGCGGCTGTACCACATCTGGAAACCGTCGCTGCACGAAGTGGCCGCCGGCACGCTGGACATCCACGCCGAAGGCCTGTCGTACCAGATGCTCGCGCACGACAACCACTTTACCTATGTGTACGGCGCGCTGGAAACGCTGGACGCCGCGGCGCAGACGTTCACCGTCAGCCCGATCGAAACGGCGGCCGGCGAGACCGTGCTGCCGCGGCGCACCTTCGGTTATGAATCCATCGTGCTGGCCGTCGGCAGCACGTCGAATTATTTCGGCGTGCCGGGCGCGGCCGAGAACACCATCTCGCTGAACGGCACCGAGGATGCGGAACGCTTCCGCCTCAACCTGCTGAAACTGCTGGCGAAAGCCGACACGGACAAGAACGGCGCCGGCGTGGACATCGTCATCATCGGCGGCGGCGCCACCGGCGTCGAACTGGCGGCCGAACTGCGCGAGGCCAGCGGCGTGTATGCCGCCTACGGCTTCGGCGACCTGAGTCCGCTGAAGGACGTGCGCATCACGATCCTCGAAGGCGCGCCGCGCATCCTGGCGCCGCTGCCGGAACGGGTGTCCACGGCGGCCACCAAGCTGCTGGGCGAGCGGGGCATCAGCGTCGTCGCCGACACCCGCGTGACGCAGATCGATGCCGACAAGGTGCTGGTGCAGAAGGGCGACGTGTACCCGGCCGACATCGTCGTGTGGGCGGCCGGCATCAAGGCGCCGGACTTCCTGCAGACGCTGGGCCTGCCGACGACGAAGGGCGGCCAGCTCGATGTCACCGGCGAGCTGGTGGTGAAGGGTTTCCCGAACGTCTACGCGCTGGGCGACTGCGCGCTGTGCATCGGTGCGGACGGCAAACCGGTGCCGCCCCGCGCGCAGGCGGCGCACCAGCAGGCCGACTACGTGTACGAAACGCTGCTGCGCCGCGACAAGGGCCAGCCGCCGCAGGACAAGCCGTACGTCTACCGCGACTACGGTTCGCTGGTGTCGTTCGGCCAGCAGACGTCCGTCGGCAGCCTGATGGGCTCGCTGCAGGGCCGCAACTGGTTCGTCGAAGGCTTTTTCGCGCGGCTGATGTACACCAGCCTGCACCTGATGCACCACCAGGCCATCATGGGCACCATGCGCACCGGCGTGCTGGCGCTGGCCCGCTTCCTCATCAAGCGGTCGACGCCGCTCGTCAAGCTGCACTAGGATCCGGCGGGTACACCGGGGCCAGGCTCTGACCCCGGCTTTTGTCCACCATGGTGTCAGACACCGACGTGGACACAAGCTCTGCCGCACGCCACCGCCATTGCGGACGAGCCCGTGTCATATGTCGGTGTCAGACACCATGGTGGACACGGGCTCTACAGTACCGTCCGCACCGCCAGCCGCATCCGCAACGCCGATGGTCCCATCACGAAGCCGAACACCTCGGCCGGTTCCGGTGCTGCCGCGGCATTCACTTCCAGCAGCTCGAAGCGCGCCAGCAGCACGGCGACGGCCATCTTCACTTCCATCAGCGACAGGTAGCGCCCCGGGCACATGCGCGGGCCGGCGCCGAAGGGCAGGGCGGCTTGCCGCGAGCCGCCGCCTTCCGGCAACCAGCGCGCCGGATCGAATTCGTCTGCGCGGGGGAAGATCCGTTCGTCCATGCTGTCGTGACGGAGCACGCACCACACCAGCGTCTCCTTCGGCACCCGCACGTCGAGCACCTGGGTGTCGCGCAACGCCTGCAAGGGGATGAACGGCGCCGGCGGTTTCAGCCGCATCGCCTCCAACGCGCACGCCTCCACGTAGTCCAGCGCATCGACGTTCTCCCGCGTCAGCGCAGCCGCGTCGGGCACGTGCCGCAGCACTTCGGCCTGCGCACGCGCCAGTGCGGCCGGATTGCGGTGCAGGAGCCACAGCAGCCAGCCCAGCGCACTGGCCGTCGTGTCTTCGCCGGCCAGCAGCAGCGTCGACACATTGTCTGCCACGGTTGCGTCGGTGACGCCGCTGTCCGGCTGGTCGGCGGCGGCGAGCATCGCCTGCAGCAGGTTGGCCGGCTGCTCGCGCAGCACAGGATCGGCGGCCATCGCGGCGCGCGCACGGCCGACGAATCCGTCCACCGCTGCCTGCAGCGCGCGCACGCTGCGTTCGAGCCGGCGGTCCGCCGGCAGCCGGAGCCAGCGCCAGTAAGGCACCGGCAGCAGCGAGCGGCGGCTGACGCCGGCAAGCACCGCATCCATGTGGCGCTGGATCGCATCGTCGCCCGTGCGGATCGTGTCGACGTCGGCGCCGAACGCCAGGCCGGCGATGGCGTCCACCGTGTAGCGTTTCAGGTCGCTGGACAGGTCGATCGTGCGGCCCGCGGTTGCGGCATCGTGCCAGCGGTCCTGCAGCCGCAGCGCCACTTCGGCCAGCCGCGCGAAGCAGGCCTTGACGGCATGCGGGCCGAATGCCTGCATCACCATGCGGCGCTGGTGGCGCCAGTCGTCGCCTTCGGCAAGGAACTGGCCGGGGATGCCGCCCAGTTCGCGGGATATGTCGGCCGTGATGGCGGGGCGCCGGAAGCCGTCCGGCCGGTCGCGCAGGATGGCGGCCACCGCCGCGCTGTCGGACACGACGACGACCTGCCGCGCACCCAGGCTGGCGCGGAACACGGGGCCATGCGCGCGGCTCCATGCTTCCATCGTGCGATGAATGGTTGCCGGCCGCACCTGGTGCGCATTGCCCAGCCAGGGCAGGCCGCGCGGGCCGGGCAGGCCGGCAATGTCGCGCAGCGGGTCTGGCGGCAGTGTCGTGACGGTCATGTCTTCTGCTGGTAGCGATGGCGCCAGTTCTGCGCGTACAGATGGACGAGCGCTACTGGCTGTACCGGATTTGGGGATGAGCCGCGCTGCCTGAATCAGGCGGCAGCCGGCTTGGGCAGCACCACCGTCAGCGCCGTGCCGCCATCCGGATGCGCTGCGACGGTAATCGTGCCGCCCAGGTGCAGCACGCGCTCGCGCAGCAGCCGCAGGCCGAACCGGCCGGAACCGGCGCCCGAGTCGGCGGCACCGGCGGCGATGCCCTTGCCGTTGTCCTTCACCGTCAGCATGATCTCGTCTTCGTTGTCGTCGACGATCACGTCCACCTCGGTGGCGCCGGCATGGGCGGCCACGTTGCGCAGGCCTTCTTCCAGCGCGTACAGCAGCACCACGCCGAATTCGCGCGGCGCCACCGGTTCGTCGTCGGGCAGGCTGGCGCGGGCTGTCAGCTGGTGCTGTTCGCCGAACTGCGTCACGGCTTCGCCGAAGGCGACGCGGATGCCGAGGAATTCCAGCTTGTCGTTCCACAGATTGTGCTGCGTGCCGCGGTTGTTTTCGATGATCGTGTACAGCAGGTTCTTCATCTGCGCGGCACGGTCGCGCAGGGCCTTGTCTTCCGGCAGCTTCGCCGTCAGCAGGCCGAGATGCATGGTCAGCGCCGTCAGCGACGAGCCGAGGCTGTCGTGCAGCTGGCGGGCCAGCGCGCGGCGTTCGTTGTCCCAGCTGGTGTGCACGTGGCCGAGGAGTTCGGCCAGGTCGGCCGCGTGCGCGGCATCGTTCGGGTTTGCGTCGGGCATGGTTCGGATTGTTGTTGGCCGTACGGTAACGGGCCGATCATACATGAGGTTTTACGGAAATGTCGCACCGGCACGATCGTGAAGTGCCGCACATACAGCCCTGTATGAAAATGACAAGCTGTGCCTGTACGATCAACCACCCACGAGGAGCAGCCATGAGCACCACAGCCAAGCCACGCGATGCCGTCGCCCTGCTGAAGCAGGATCACGACGAAGTGAAAGCGATGTTCAAGCAATATGAAGAACTGGGTGACCGCGCATTCGCCAGCAAACAGAAACTGGCCGAAAAGATCTGCCTGGAACTGACCAAGCATGCGATTGCCGAGGAAGAGATCTTCTATCCGGCTGTACGCGCCGACGTGGACGATGCCGACGACATGGTCGACGAAGCGACCGTCGAACATGCGTCGGCCAAGGACCTGATCGCGCAGATCCACAGCATGGATCCGCACGACGACCTGTACGACGCGAAAGTGAAGGTGCTGGGCGAGTACATCGACCACCACGTCAAGGAAGAAGAGCAGGAGATGTTCCCGCAGGCGAAGAAGGCCGGCATCGACCTGGTTGCGCTGGGCCAGCAGATCCAGGCCCGCAAGGACGAGATCGAGGAGATCCCGCCCGAGCCACCGATTCCGGGCAAGCTGGCAATGGGCAGCCAGCCGCGCGTCTGACGCGCCGGTCGCTTACGGTTTGACGGCGGCAGCTTCGGCTGCCGCTGTCGTTGGCGCGCCCGTGCCGCCCGTCAGGCTGCCGATCGCCTTCATCAGGCTGTCGATGTCCACCGGTTTCACCAGGTGCAGGTCGAAGCCCGCTTCCAGCACGCGGCGCTGGTCTTCCGCCAGGCCGTAGCCGGTGAGCGCTATCAGGCGGATGTTGCGGGTGTCCGGATCGGCGCGCATGCGGCGCGCCACCTCGTAGCCGTCGATGCCGGGCAGGCCGATGTCGACCAGGGCCACGCCGGGCCGGTATTCCTGCGCCACGGCGAGGCCCTGCAGCCCGTCGGCGGCATGCCGCACTTCGTAGCCGTAGCAGGACAGCATCATCGCCATCATTTCGCGGCCGTCGTCGTTGTCTTCGATCAGCAGCACATTGGGCTTGGCCTGTTCTTTGGTTTCCATGATTTGCGGGTTCGGTTCGGTGATCCGTTCGGTACGGGGGAGGCGGATGGAGAAGGTACTGCCTTCGCCGGGGCCGGCGCTGTCGGCATCGACGCTGCCGCCGTGCAGCTCGGCCAGCCGCCGCACCAGCGCCAGGCCGATGCCGAGACCGCCCTGGGCGCGGTCCAGCGTGCTCGTGCCCTGCACGAACACGTCGAACACATGCGGCAGCAGTTCCGGCGCGATGCCCACGCCGGTATCGTGCACCGTCAGCACGATGTCGTCTTCTTCGCGTTCCAGCAGGACGTCGACGGTACCGCCCGGCGGCGTGTACTTCAGCGCGTTGTCGAGCAGGTTGCAGAAGATCTGTTCCAGCCGCGTCACGTCGCCGTCGACCCAGCCGCTGTCGAGCTGCACGCGCAGCTCGTAATCGGCGCTGCGGCCGGTGGTGCGGTAGGTGTCCAGGCAGTTGCCGATCAGCGAGGACAGGTCCAGCGGCGCGCGGTTCAGCAGGATCTTGCCGGACATCGCCCGCGACAGGTCCAGCAGGTCGTCGACGATGCGGCCCAGGTGCTGGCTCTGGCGCTGGATGATCTTCTTGGCGCGGCCGGCGGCATCGACCGTCACCGCGGGCAGGCCCAGCAGCGAGGCGGCGCTGCTGATCGCCGACAGCGGGTTGCGCAGCTCGTGGCCCAGCATGGCGAGGAACTCGTCCTTCGCGTGGTTCTGGCGTTCGGCCGTCTTGCGCTCCTCGATTTCCTGCAGCAGCCGTTTATTGGTACTGATCAGGTCGGTGGTGCGCTGGCTCAGCTGGCGGGCTTGCTTCCTGAGTTCCTCGTTCTTCATCGCCAGCGCGACGAACACGGAAATCTTCGCGTGCAGGATCTGCGGGATGACGGGCGTGAACAGGAAGTCGGCGGCGCCCCGCTGGTAGGCCTTCAGGCGGTCCAGTTCGTCCGCGACGAAGGCGGTGATGAAGATGATCGGGATGTTGGCCGAGCGGCCCCGCTGGTGGATCGCTTCGGCCGTCTCGAAGCCGTCCATGCCGGGCATGTTCACGTCCAGCAGGATCACGGCAAAGTCGTGCGTCAGCACCTGGCGCAGCGCTTCCTCGCCGTTGCGTGCGGCCAGCACCTCGTAGGACTCCTGTTCGGCCCATTGCTCGAGCAGGCTGGTCAGCGCAAACAGGCTGTTGGCATCGTCGTTGACGACGAGGATTTTAGGTTTGTCCACGTTGGGCAGTGTGTTGTGCGTGCGGTGCTAAAACGATTCTCTCAGACAAACATCTGAACGATCATAGCAATAGCTTAAATCAAAGTCAAAAGTCCTATCGGCAACAGAACGGCGCTCGAATTGTTCGATCGCGCACATACAGCCGTGCGCCCTCATGCCATATTGAAAGCGTTGAACGAGCAAACAAACGAAAGGACCACCATCATGAATGTCGATACCGTCGTAGATAAAGATTATATGGGCAAATGTTTCCGTGAACTGGCCGACGCGCCGGTCAGTGCGCTGCGCGGTGTCAGTGTCGACGATGCCAAGGCGCTGCACAAAGCCTTTGGCGTCAGCACGATCCGCGAACTGGGCAGCCTGAACTTCTTCAAATGGGCGCTGGCGATCACCACGCTGGCCGAGGAAGAACAGATGCTGCCGCACGAAAAGGCCAAGGACGAACTGCTGGACGATGCCGTCGAAATGACGTTCCCCGCCAGCGACCCGATTTCCGTCGATTCGGGCATCACCCGTATCGAAGTCGCACCGGAAAAGGTCGATGCCCACACGGATCACCAGCATGCCGCCAAGGTCGAAGCATCGACCGAGACCGGCAAGGAAAAGGAAGCCGCCGCGCACTGACGGCAGTAACCAGCAGTACACGGCGGCGCCCGTGTCCATGCCCCCGCCAGGGGATGTGGATGCGGGCGCCGTTTTTTTGCGTGGCTGTGTCATCCGGGATTGTTGAATCCGTCGCGGCACAGAGGGCGCCGCCGACGGTTTCCACAACCTCGGATGACACAGCCTTTTGCCTGGCTGTGTCATCCGGGATTGTTGAATTCGTCGCGGCACAGAGGGCGCCGCCGACGGGTTCCACAACCTCGGATGACACAACCTTTTGCCTGCAGGCAGCACATGGGGCGTGCCGGCGCAGGCCGCCGATACGAATCGTTCGCGGGAAGGGAGCACGGGAGTTGCCGCGTATCAGGCGGCGGTGGTGGCGACGGTCTTCAGCGTATGGGATGCGGCCGGTGCTCCGGCCGCTGCGGCGGAACTGCCGGGCGCGGCGCAATAGCGGTTCTTGCCGGCGCGTTTCGCGTCGTACAGCGCATTGTCGGCCGCATGGATCAGGTCGCCCACGGAGCCGGCATCGTCGGGGAACAGCGCGATACCGATCGACGTGGACAGGCGCAGCGTGATGCCGTTGACGAGATAGGGCTCGGACACCACTTCGATCAGCTTCGACGCGGGCTCGCGGGCATCGCCCAGGCCGTTCACGTCGCCCAGCACGATGACGAACTCGTCGCCGCCGACGCGGGCCACGGTGTCTTCCTTGCGGGAGTTGCCGACCAGGCGCTGCGCGACCTGTTTCAGGATCTCGTCGCCATAGGCGTGGCCATGGGTGTCGTTGATGCCCTTGAAGCCGTCCAGGTCGAGATACATGACGGCCGCCTTGCGCTGGTGGCGCACGGCGTGCTGGACGGTGTTTTCGATGCGGTCTTCCAGCAGGCGGCGGTTCGGCAGGCCCGTCAGCGGGTCGTGCAGCGCCAGTTCCTGCTGCTTGCGGCTGTAGTGGGCCAGCTCCTTGTAGAGCAGGCGCACTTCCAGCATGTTGTGGATGCGTTTATGGACTTCCAACAGGTCGAACGGCTTGCTGATGAAGTCACGCGCACCCGCTTCCAGCGCGGCGATCTTGAAGCTGGGCTGGGCCGTGAGCGCCAGCACGGGCAGGTAGCCTTCCTGTTCGATTTCCTTCAGGCCCTTCATCACCTGGAAGCCGTTCAGGCCGGGCATCTGCAGGTCAAGCAGGATGAGATCGTAGCCATGCTGCCTGTGCAGGGCACAGACCTGGTCCGGCAGCATTGTTGCCGTAACATTGGTGTAGCCGGCTTCACGCAGAATCTCGAGCATCAGGTCGACATTATCCGCGCAATCGTCCACAACCAGAATCTTGGCATTCAGGATCTCATCTGGGCTGGGCATAATCGTCTCGCAATACGTACCCCGGCATTCTTTGGGCCGGAGTGGAATACTAAGTGTAGCGCCACTACATTTGCTGTGGCGCACGTATTAGAAAATTCTTGTCCTGAAGAAGAATTTTCAGCTCACGAGTGTATCAAAGGCCCGCCAAGTTTCTTGTAGGACATTGCCGCGTAATGCGGTAGGACTCGCTTTTGAATTATAAATTAATTAATATCGCCCCGCGCCACGCTGTAAATCGTGCGTGACAATTGGATAGAATCGGGTGCGATACCGAACGGTAATCACCCGCGCCGGCGCGTCATTGCCAGGGCGGCGGCGGCCACCAGTTCGGCCGGCTCCACCGGCTTGGCAATGTGGTCCGTGAAGCCTGCCGCGAGGGCGCGCACGCGGTCCTCCTTGCGGGCAAAGGCCGTCAGCGCAATGGCCGGCACATCGCCGCCCGCCGCCGGCGCGCGCGCGCGGATCTTTTCCAGCAGCTCGAAACCATCCATTTCCGGCATGCCGATGTCGCTGATCAGCAGGTCCGGCGGCCGGGCCGCCAGCTGCGCCAGCGCGTCCGCCGCGCTGCCGGCGGTGGTCACGTCGGCGTTGCAATCGGACAACACTCGTGTGATCAGCTCGCGGGTGTCCTCCTCGTCGTCGACCACCAGCACGCGCAGGTGCTGCAGGTCGCGGGTGCCGTCGGCCGCGGCGGCGGGGGCGGGCTCCTCCGGCAACGGCGGCGCCACGCGGGGCAGGCGCTCGCCGGACGGCAGGCGTGCCGTCAGCGGCAGGCAGACGGTGAACGTGGCACCGCTGCCATTGCCCCCGCTGGCCACGGCCACCGTGCCGCCGTGCTGTTCGACGAGGTGCTTGACGATCGACAGCCCCAGCCCCAGCCCGCCGTGGCGCCGCGTGGACGATGCGTCGGCCTGGCGGAAGCGCTCGAACACATGGGCGAGGAATTCCGCGCCGATGCCGATGCCGCTGTCGGCCACGACGATCTCCGCATGGCCCGCCGTTTCGGCGATGCCGACCCGTACTTCGCCATCGGCCGGCGTGAACTTGATGGCGTTCGACAGCAGGTTCCACAGCACCTGCTGCAGCCGCGCCGGATCGGCGGCCACCAGCCGGCATGGCCGGTAATCGCGGACGATATGGATGTTCTTCGCATCGGCCGCCGCCTGCACGGAAGCGATGGCCGCGTCGGCCACCATGCCGGGCGCCACCGCCTGCATCGTCAGCAGCACCTGGCCGGACATGATGCGGCTCATGTCCAGCAGGTCCTCGATCAGCTGGGCCTGGGCGCGGGCATTGCGTTCGATGGTCGCCAGGCCCTTGTGCAGGTCGGCCTCGCCGCGGCCGCCCCGGCGCAGCACCTGCGACCAGCCGAGGATGGCCGTCAGCGGCGTGCGCAGCTCGTGCGACAGCGTGGCGAGGAATTCGTCCTTCATCTGGCTGGTGCGCTCCGCTTCGGCGCGGGCATTGCGTTCGCTGGCGAGCAGCGCGATGCGTTCCTCGGCTGCCCGGCGCGCCGCTTCGTTGAGCCGCGCATTGTCGATCGCCACGCCGGCCTGCGCGGCGATGCCGCCGATGATGCGTTCGGTGCGCGCGTCGAACATGTGCGGTTCCGGATGGCCGAACAGCAGCGTGCCGATCACGTTGCCGTCGCGCGAAGTGACGGGCGCCGCCAGGTAGCTGCGCAACTGGCTGGCATGGCGCTGGTCGAGCGCCGGCAGGCAGTCGGGATGCCGCAGCAGGTCGTCGCAGCGGGTGATGCCGGTGCCGCGCAGCGACGGGCCGAACAGCGCCGCACCCTGCGCCCGCTTCAGGTTGCCGTAGGCCGGCGGCGGCTGGCCGGACAGCGTGTACAGCGTCAGTTCGTCGCTGTCGCGGTCGTTGTCGTAGAAAAAGGCACCGAAGCGGGCGCCGCTGACGCCGGTGGCCGCATCCGTCACTTCCTGCAGCAGCGGCTTCAGGTTGCGATGGCGGGCCAGCGCATTGCCCGTGGCATTGAGCTGTTCCAGCATCGCCGATTCGTCGCGCAGCGCTTCCTGCACGCGCTTAACCTGGTCGACGTCCGTGCTGGTGCCGAACCAGCGCAGCATGCGTCCGCCCGCCCGCACGGGATTGGCGCGGGTGAGGAACCAGCGGTACTGGCCGTCCGCACCGCGGATCGGGATTTCCATCTCGAACGGCGTGCCGGCGGCGGTGGCCGCCTGCCAGTGTTCCAGCATCGCCGGCACGCATTCCGGCGCATACACCTGCTGCCAGGCGTCGCCCTGCAGTTCGCCGGCGGACAGCCCGGTGTATTCGTACCAGCGGCGGTTGAACCACAGCATCGTGCCGTCCGCATGGGCGATCCATGCCAGTTGCGGGATCGAGTCGGCCAGCGCGCGCAGCTCCGCTTCGCTGTCCTGCAGCGCTGCCGCGGCGACGCGGCGGTCGGTGATGTCCTGCACCATGCCCGTCAGGCCGAGCAGCTGGTCGCCATCGCCGTAGTTGCCGTGGCCGACGACGGACAGCCAGCGGCGGCTGCCGTCGCGCCGGGCGATCCGGCATTCGATATCGAAATCGCTGTGCGTGGCGTAGGCGTCGAGGAAGGCCTGGTGTGCGCGGGTGCGGTCCTCGGGCAGCATGCGTTCCTGCAGCATGCGCCACGTGACGGGCGTGGCGGCGGGCAGCTCGAAGATTTCCGCGGCCCGCCGGCCCAGCGTGACTTCGCCGGTGGCGGCATCCCACGTCCATTCGCCCAGCCGGCCGGCCGCCATGGCCACCTGCAGGCGGTTGCTGTTCTCGCGCAGCGCACGCTCGTCCAGCCGGCGCTGGTGGATGTCGCGCACGATGCAGGCCAGGCCTTCCGGTGTCGGCTGGGCGCGCACTTCGAGCCAGTGCCGGCTGGGCGGGTAGCAAAGTTCGATGGCGGCCGTGTCGCGCTGCGCCATCGCCTGGCGCAACGGAACTTCCAGCGCGCTGCCGGACAGGGCGGGCAAAGCCTGCCACAGCGGGCGGCCTTGCAGCGTGCCGGCCGGCGCAGCGAGGAGCTCGCCGGCGCGCTGGTTCGCATAGGTGATCGACCAGTGCCGGTCGATGACGACGAGGCCGTCCGTGATGCTTTCCAGCACGGCGCGCAACAGGTCAGCGTCGGAAGGGGTGCCCCCGGAGGATTGAATCATGAGTGGCCGCAACGAATAACAGACGACTGGCGGGAAATGCCTTGGGCAGTCAGGCGCCGCTATGGCGGCCTGGCCAAATTGTAGCGCCGCGCCGGTCCGGATGCCCGCACGGTTGGCTGCAGAGCTGGCCTGCTGCGATCCGTTCTAGCGGGCGGCCAGCTGGCCGGCGATGCGGTCGAGAATCGCCTGCAATTGCTCGATGTCGTAGGGCTTCTGGATCGCTTCCGCAGGGAACTCCAGCTGCTCCGTCAGGCTGCCGCTGTAGCCGGAAGCGAACACCACGCGCAGGGCCGGCCAGCGGCCCACCGCCTGGCGGGCCAGCTCGACGCCGGACATGCCGGGCAGGCTGACGTCGGAGAACAGCACGTCGAACGTGGCTTCTTCCAGCTTGCGCAGCGCCGCTTCGCCGTCCGACACGGAATCGACTTCGTGGCCGATGGCGCGCAGCATTTCGCACACCAGGTACTGGGCATCGAGGTTGTCTTCGACGACCAGCATCCGCAGCGCGCCGGTGGCGGCGGGCGCAATGGCGGCGCTGGGCGGTGCCAGCGTGCACAGGATGCCGGTCACGTCGCCGGCCGCGTCGCGCAGCGGCGTGTAGTACAGGTCGAAGCGCTGTTCGCTGAGGCCGTCCGGCCGCCACAGCTGCAGGGTCTGGCAAGGGAAGGCCAGCGCCGTACCCTGCCACGCCTGTTCGACTGCGGCGGGGTTCCAGCTCCATGCTGTCGGCTGCATGGCCGGCACCTTGCCGCCCGGCGGCTGCCCCGGCAGGCCGGCCACTGCCGCGTAAGCCTGGTTGAACAGCATGACCTGCTGGCGGCCCCACATGACGAGCGAGGGCAGGGGCGTATTGAGCACGATGTCGGCGGCCAGGCGCAGCGGCAGGGGCCAGCCGTCCGGCCGGCCGACGTCGGTGCGCGACCAGTCCATTTCCGTCAGTGCGGCTACGCTGTTGCTGGCCTGATCGCTCATCGCGGACAATCTCCGTTGTTTGGATGTAAAGATGGCAGCATCCTACACCAATGCGTTTCGCGCCGGCTTACAAAAAAAGCCCGGCATTTCGCTCTGGACAAGGCGCATGGTTATCCCTATAATCCTGCCTCCTTCGCAACGAAAGTTACGAAGCGCAGCGACAGGCGCAGGCTTGCTGCGGCGGACGAAAGATTGAAATGCGGTACGAAAATTCAAGCTTTCCAAGTCGTAACGAACACTGTACAATGCCGACTCGCTGCTGATGCAGCAGATTGCGGCTGTAGCTCAGCTGGATAGAGTACTTGGCTACGAACCAAGGGGTCGTGGGTTCGATTCCTGCCAGCCGCACCAGAATTGACAGGGCAGATGGAAGTCTGTCCTGTATTAGAAGTAAAGACAGGCGTGCGCTGTTGCAGGCGCCGGTTGTTATAATGAGTTTTTTGCGGCTGTAGCTCAGCTGGATAGAGTACTTGGCTACGAACCAAGGGGTCGTGGGTTCGATTCCTGCCAGCCGCACCAGTTTCAAACCGTCGGGCGCAAGCCCGGTGGCGCAGCAAGCGAGCGGGTCGCCGCTCGATGGTATAAAAAGTTTTGCGGCTGTAGCTCAGCTGGATAGAGTACTTGGCTACGAACCAAGGGGTCGTGGGTTCGATTCCTGCCAGCCGCACCAGTAGGAAGAAAAAGCCCGGACATCGGAAGATGTCCGGGCTTTTTTGCGCTTGGCTGCCATCTTCTGTTTCCAGAAAACCGGTGACAGGCTCCCATTTCCAGGAAATATTTCCTGGAAATGGGAGCCTGTCACCGGTTTTTTTTGCGTCTTCCGGTAGTTGTGCCTGAGTCTTTCTTCCCGTACCATGCGAACCGGTAATTTCAATAGTGAAATTTTGCATATGCATTACGATATCGAATGGGATGCGGGCGATCTGGCCTGCGGCGACCTGGTGCTGCAGTTGCGCGCGAAAGTGCGCGCGGCGCCGGGGCAGGTGTTCAAGGTGATCGCGCTCGATCCGGGCGCGCCGGCGGACATTCCCGCCTGGTGCGCCATGACGGGCCACGCGGTGCTGGCGCAGGATGCCGCCGCCCATTCGTACTGGATCCGTGCGAAGCAGTAAATCCATCCAACCACCAAGGAGAATCCCATGGCCGGCAAGTTCCTGATCAACCTCACCAGCAGCCTCGACAACACCGACAAGGCCACCGTCGCCTTCGTCGTCGCCAACGCGGCCGTCGCATCCGAGAAGGAGACCGTCGTCTTCCTGTCGATCGAAGGCGTGCGCCTGTCGCAGAAGGGTTTCGCCGATGCGATCCACGAGGAAGGCTTTGCGCCGCTGAAGGAACTGATGGACAACTTCGCCGCGGCCGGCGGCAAGATGTACGTGTGCTCGCCGTGCTTCAAGAAGCGCGCGCTGGACGAAGAGAACCTGGTGGCCGGCGCGGCCATCGTCGGCGGCGCCAAGCTGGTCGAATTCATGAGCGACGGCTGCCCGAGCGTCAGCTACTGATCGTCCCCGTCAACAATAAAAAAAGGAATACCATGAGTTCGAAACGCAGGACGATCCTGGCGGCCGGCATCGCCGCCGCCGGCACGCTGGCACTGGGCGCCGCGCCCGCGCTGGCACAGACCAAGCGCAAGCTGCGCTTCGGCGTCGGCCCGCTGCTGCCGACGGCCGAGGACACGAAAAAGGCCTACCTGCCGCTGTTCGCCCACCTGGCCAAAGAGCTGAACGCCGACTTCGAGCTGTTCGCCACCACCGACTGGGCCGGCATGGCCGTCGCGATGGGGTCCGGCCAGCTGGACCTGGCGTGGATGGGCCCGTGGGGCTACATCGTCGCCAACAACAGCACGGGCTGCACGGCGCTGGCCACCGTCAAGTATGACGAGAAGCCGACGTACCAGGCGATCGTCATCGGCAAGCCGGACCTGAAAGTGACCAAGTTCCCCGACGATACCAAGGGCATGTCGATGTCATTCGCCGACGTCGGTTCCACGTCCGGCTGGCTGATCCCCACGTGGTATGCGAAGGAAGTGTGGAAGATCGAGCCGAAGACGTTCTGGAAATACACCGAAGGGGCCACGCACGGTGCCAACGAGATGTCGGTGCAGGCCGGCCAGGTGGACATGGCCACCGACTTCGACCGCAACCGCAACGCGATGATCGAATCGGGCCGCGTCAAGGCCAGCGGCAACAAGATCCTGTGGACGTCGGCACCGCTGCCGAACGACGCGATCGCCGTGCCGAAGAACACGCCGCAGCCATTCATCGACCAGGTGCAGAAGATCCTGACGGCGATCACCGTCGACCAGGCCAAGACGCTGCTGCCGAACCACTACACGGGCTTCGTCAAGGCCGACCATTCCGCCTACGAGTCCATCGAGAAGGCGGGCATCGCCGTCGGCAAGATCAAGCGCAAGGGCTGATCGTGCGGCGTCCCGCGCGGTGGCTGGCCGCGGCCGCCATCGCGGCGTTCTACATCGCCTGCTGGCAGGTCGCCCAGGTGGACCTGGGCCGCCTGGCCGAAGGCCTGCCGAAGCTGGGACACTGGATCGCGTCGGCCTGGCCGCCGGCGCTGTCCGAGCTGCCGCTGTTCGGCCAGCGCATCGCCGAAACGGTGGCGATGGCCGCCATCGGCACCACCTGCGCCATGCTGCTGGCATTGCCGATGGCCGTTCTCGCCAGCCGCAACATCACGCCGTTCCCGCGGCTGTACTATCCTGCGCGCTGGATCCTCAACGCCCTGCGCGGCATCGATTCCTTCGTGTTCGCGCTGCTGTTCGTCGCCGCTGTCGGCCTGGGGCCGTTTGCTGGCGTGATCGGCATTGCGCTGCATACATGGGGCAGTGCTGCCAAGCTGCTGGCCGACCACGTGGAGAACATGCCCACCGGGCCGCTCGACGCCGTGCGCGGCACGGGCGCCGGCCGCATGACGGCCATCGCCTACGCGGTGCTGCCGGACGTGCTGCCGGTGATCCTGTCCAGCGGCCTTTACTGGTGGGAGTTCAACGTGCGCGCATCGACGGTGCTGGGTGTCGTCGGCGCTGGCGGCATCGGGCTGGAACTGAAGAACAGCATGGACCTGCTGGACTTCCCCCGGCTGTTCACCATCATCGTGCTGATCCTCGTCGTCGTGACGGTGCTGGACCAGGCCAGCGGCTGGCTGCGGAAGAGGCTCGTATGACGACAGCGCTGTTCACCGCATCGGGCATCTCGCAGCGCTACGCCGGTCGCGCCGTGCTCGACGACATCGGCTTCGTGCTGCGTCCGGGCGAGATGCTGGCTTTGCTCGGCCCGTCCGGCGCCGGCAAGACGACATTGTTCCGCTGCCTGGCCGGCCTGCAGGCGCCGGATGCCGGCCGCGCGCGGCTCGACGGCACCGATGTGCTGGCGCTGCGCGGCCGCGAGCGGCGCCGCATCGGCCTCGTGTTCCAGCAGTTCAACCTGGTGGGACGCCTGTCCGCGCTCGATAACGTGCTGGCCGGCCGCCTCGGTCACGTCCCGGCATGGCGCGGCATGCTGCGCATGTTCTCCCGCGAGGACGTGGCGCTGGCGCAGCACTGCCTGGACCGCGTGGGCCTCGCCGATCATGCGGCGCAGCGGGCCGACACGCTGTCCGGCGGCCAGCAGCAGCGCGTGGCGATCGCCCGCGCGCTGGCGCAGCAGCCGGACCTGATCATCGCCGACGAACCCGTCGCCAGCCTGGACCCGGGCAGCGGCACCGGCGTCCTCGAACTGCTGAAAGCCATCTGCCACGCCGACCGCGTGGCGGTCATCTGCAGCCTGCACCAGCCGGACTACGCGCGCCGCTATGCCGACCGCGTGCTGGGCCTGCGGGCCGGCCGCATCGTCGTCGACGTGCCGGCCGCCGACCTGGCGCACGCGCAGCTGCAGGCGCTGTACGATGATGCCATCATGGAGACTACCCAATGAATTTCGCCCATCCGCACACGCCCGACGTCGGCTTCGACGGCGGCGACCTCGATTGCGGCAACGGCCTGCTGCTGCTGATCCGCAAGCACATCGATCCCTTGCCGCGCGGCGGCCTGCTGGAAATCCGCTCCACCGAAATCTCGGTGGACGAGGACCTGCCGGCCTGGTGCCGCATGACGGGCAACGAACTGGTGTCCTTCCTGCGCGAAGGCAAGCAGCGCAGCTTCCTCGTCGCCAAGGGCAAGCTGGCCGAGCGCAGCGCCGTCAACGCGCAGGCACCGGAGATCCGCGGCGGCGTGGAGCTGGTGCCGGTGAAAGCGATGACCGAATTCCCGCCGGTGGCGCCGGCTCCGGCCATCCGCCCGCTGTCGGTAATGGGCATCGGCAGCTGGCCGCGGCCCCGCTGGATGCTGCAGGCGGTGCACGAACACATGGAAGGGCGCTTGCCAGATGCGGAATTCCACGCCACGGCCGACGATGCCGTGCGCCTGGCCGTTACCGCGCAGTTGCGGGCCGGCGCGGATGTCATCTCGGACGGCGAGCAGCGCCGCGACAGCTATTCGAGCTTCGTCGCGTCGCGGCTGGATAACTGCCAGCTGATTCCGCTAACCGACCTGCTGCCGCTGGTCGACGATCCGGAGGAATTCGAACGGGAACTGCGCGCGCTCGACGTGCCGGCCGGCGATGTACGTCATCCGGCCGTCTTCGGGCCGCTGGGCCGCTCGCGCGGCATCGCCGTGCATGAAGTGGATTTTGCCCGCTCGCTGACGGAGCAACCTGTCAAGGTGGCTTTGCCCGGCCCGTACCTGCTCACGCGCACGATGTGGATGGAATGTATCTCCGACCGCGCCTACGACAACCGCGAAGACCTGGCGCGCGACATCGTTCGCGTGCTGCGCGAGGAGATCGCCTGCCTGCTGGCGGCCGGCACGGCGCTGGTCCAGTTGGACGAACCGGTGCTGTCGGAGGTGGTGTTTACCGGCGCGGCGGCGCAGCGCAGCTTCATGTGCGGCGCCTTGTCCGCGAAAGCCGATACGGCCACCGAGCTGGCGTTCGCGCGCGACCTGGTCAACGCCGTCGTTGCCGGCTTCCCACGCGAGCGGCTGGCGGTGCACATGTGCCGCGGTAACTGGACACCGGACGAAACCAAGGCGCTGGCCGGCGACTATCGCCCGCTGGTGGCCACGCTGGGCCAGCTGCACGTCGGCACGCTGTTCCTCGAACTGTGCACGCCGCGCGCCGGCGAGATGGAAGTGCTCAAGGCCCTCCCGGACGACATGCGCATCGGCGTGGGCGCGTGCAACCAGAAGCACGCGAACGTGGAGAGCGTCGACTGCGTGCTGCATCACGCCGAGCACGCGATCCAGCTGTTCGGCGCGCAGCGCGTGCTGCTGACGCCCGACTGCGGCTTCGCCACGTTTGCCGACAATCCCCTCAATTCGGCGGCGACGGCGGAAGCGAAGCTGGCCGCACTGGCCGGCGCGGCACGCATCCTGCGCGAGCGGCACGGCGTATGAACGGCACTTCACCGGTGCGGCTGGTCGTCGTGGTCAACGACGTGGCGGCCGACGGCGCGGCCGTGCCGCTGCGCTATGCCACGGTGGCCGCGGCGCTCGATGCGGAAGTCGAGCTGCACTGCGTCGGCGCCAGCGTGGCATGGCTGCGCACCGGCGCCGCACCGGCCGCGCTGCAGGAGCAATTGCGGCAGGCGGCCGAAGCAGGCGTACGGATTTATGCGTGTTCGCTGGCGCTGGATGCGCATGGCGTACTTGCCGATGCGCTGGTGCCCGAAGTGGCCGGCATACGCGGCGCAGCGGCGCTGCTGGCCGCCGGTTTCGCGCCAAATGCCCGCTTTATGAATTTCTGAGTTATCTTCTGCCGGGGACGAAAAAAACGGAGACCGGATGAAACCCATAACCTGCATCGAAGACCTGCGCGTGCTGGCCCAGCGGCGCGTGCCGCGGATGTTCTACGACTATGCCGATTCCGGCTCGTGGACGGAATCGACGTACCGCGCCAATGCCAGCGAATTCGGCGCCATCAAGTTCCGGCAGCGCGTGGCGGTGGACATGTCGAACCGCACGCTGGCATCGACGATGATCGGCCAGGACGTGGCGATGCCGGTGGCGCTGGCGCCGACGGGCCTGACCGGCATGCAGCATGCAGACGGCGAAATCCTGGCCGCCCGCGCGGCGGAAAAATTCGGCGTGCCATTCACCCTGTCGACGATGAGCATCTGCTCGATCGAGGACGTGGCCGCCCACACCACAAAGCCGTTCTGGTTCCAGCTGTACGTGATGAAGGACCGCGACTTCATCGCCCGCCTCATCGAGCGCGCCAGGGCGGCGAAGTGTTCGGCGCTCGTGCTGACGCTGGACCTGCAGGTGCTGGGCCAGCGCCACAAGGACATCCGCAACGGCCTGTCCGCGCCGCCGCGGCTGACGCTGCCGAACATCGTCAACATGGCCACCAAGCCGCGCTGGTGCGTCGGCATGCTGGGCACGAAGCGCCGCTATTTCGGCAATATCGTCGGCCATGCGCCGAAGGTGGCGGACATGTCGTCGCTGTCGTCGTGGACGGCCAACCAGTTCGACCTGACGCTGTCGTGGAAGGACGTGGAGTGGATCAAGCAGCGCTGGGGCGGCAAGCTGATCATCAAGGGCATCCTGGATGCGGAAGATGCGCGGCTGGCCGTGGACAGCGGGGCCGATGCGCTGATCGTGTCGAACCACGGCGGCCGCCAGCTCGATGGCGCACAGTCGTCGATCAGCGCGCTGCCCGGCATCGTGGCCGCCGTCGGCAAGGAGATCGAAGTGCACATGGATGGCGGCATCCGCTCCGGCCAGGATGTCATCAAGGCGCTGGCGCTGGGCGCGCAGGGCGTGTATATCGGGCGGCCTTTCCTGTATGGCCTGGGCGCGATGGGCGAGGCAGGCGTGACGCGCTGCCTGGAGATCATCCGCACCGAACTGGATCTGACGATGGCGTTTTGCGGGTTGCGGGACGTGCGGGATGTCGATCGCAAGATCCTGCTGCCGGGGAGTTATCCGGCGGAGTGAAGCCTTGCTATCGCTGGTCACCAGGCAGGTCAACGACAACCCCGGGGACAGGCCCCATGAAACCGGGGACAGTCCCCAGCCGCTACAGCGCGCCGATCACCGCCCGTGCCGCAGCGGCCACGACATCGGCCCGCCCGTCCGCCTTCTTCTCCGGCAGATGCGTATATACGACGATCACCACCGGTGCCCGATTCGGCGGATACACGATGCCGATATCGTTGTTCGTGCCGTAGGCGCCGCTGCCCGTCTTGTCCGCCACGGGCCAGCCGGCCGGCACGCCGGCGCGGATGCGCGTGTCGCCCGTGGTATTCGCCAGCATCCACTCCTTCAGCTGCTGCCGCTGCGCCGGCGGCAGCGCATCGCCCGCCAGCAGCGCCTGCAGCGTGCGGGCCATTGCCAATGGCGTCGTCGTGTCGCGCGGGTCGCCGGGGATCGCGGAATTGAGTTCCGTTTCCCACCGGTCCAGGCGGAAGGCGGCGTCGCCGATGCTGCGCGCATAGGCCGTGATGCCGGCCGGGCCGCCCAATGCCTTCATCAAAACGTTGGCAGCCGTGTTGTCGCTGTACTGCAGCGTGGCGGCGCACAGTGCGGCCACCGTCATGCCGTCGCCGGCATGTTTTTCGGTGACCGGCGAATAGCTCACCAGGTCCGTCTTCGCATACTGCAGTTGCGCGCCGATGAAGCCCGGCTCGCGCGCATCGCGGGCCAGCGCGGCGGCCGCCACCAGCGTCTTGAACGTGCTGCACATGGGGAAGCGCTCGTCCTGCCGGTGGCCCGTCACCTTGCCGGTGGCCAGGTCGATGGCGGCCACGCCCAGGCGGCCGTTCAAGTCTTTTTCGATCGCAGCAAAACCGCGCACCGGCGCGGCGGCAAAGGCGGGGAAGGGCGACAGGGAAGCGACTGCCGCAAGCTGGAGCATCGTGCGGCGGCGGGTGGAGAAGGTCATGGCGTCTCGTTCGGAACATGGTTGGAATACCCGCCATGTTAAGCGCGGCCGGCCGGGACGCCTACCGCGTTCATCCCGGCACCCGGCGCGTTCATCCCATCACGTTCTTCGGTGCGCCCGCAACGAACGCTTCGATATTGCCGATCAACTGATCCGCCAGGCCCTGCATCGCTTCCTTGCTGGCCCAGGCGTTATGCGGCGTGAGGATGAAATTCGGCAGGCGCAGGTTCAGCAGCGGATTGTCGGCCGGCGGCGGTTCTTGCGTCAGCACGTCGAAGCCGGCGCCGGCGATGACGCCACGGGTCAGTGCATCGGCCAGCGCCGCTTCGTCCACCAGGCCGCCGCGCGCCGTGTTGACGAGGATGGACGTCGGCTTCATTCGGGCTAGTTCGGCCGCGCCGATCAGGTTGCGCGTGGCATCCGTCAGCGGCGCGTGCAGCGACAGCACGTCGGCCGTGGCCAGCAGCTCGTCGAACGTCACGTTGACCACGCCCTCGTCGGCGACCGGCGTGCGCGTATGCACGGCGATCTCCATGCCGAAGGCGCGGGCGATATGCGCCACCTGCCGGCCCAGCGCGCCGTAGCCCAGCAGGCCCAGGCGGCTGCCGTGCAGGTCGCGGATCGGGTGGTCGAACAGGCAGAAGCGGGGCGACGCCTGCCACTTGCCCGCTTCGATGTCGGCGCGGTAGGCGATCAGGTTGCGGCGCAATGCGAGGATCAGCGCGAACGTGTGTTCCGGCACGGCCGCATAGGCATAGTCGCGGATGTTCGACACGACGATGCCCCGCTCGCGGGCGGCGGCCAGGTCGACGATATCGGTGCCCGTGGCGGCCACCGCGATCATTTTCAGGTCGGGCAGCTGCGCCAGCGTGTCCGCCCGCAGCGGCACCTTGTTGGTGATGGCGATCGTGGCGCCCTGCAGCCGTTCGGCCGCCTGTTCCGCGGTGCTGGCGGCATGTTCGGTCCATGTGTGCTCGAAGGCGGGCCGGCGCACATCGGCGATCAGGCTGTCGCGGTCGAGGAAAACGATCTGATTTGTTGGTTGATTCATGCGGCTTCCTGTAGCAGGTGGGCGGGCGTACGCAGCCGCATGCCCGGATGGTTGTCGAACAGTTCGGCCACCCATTCGACGAACACACGCACCTTGGCCGACAGGTGGCGGTTCTGCGGGTAGACGATGTGGACGGGCAGCGGGTCCGTCTGCCAGTCAGGCAGCAGTTGTACCATGCGGCCGTCGCGCACGTGCTGCAGCGTCAGGTAATCGGTCATCTGGATGACGCCGAGGCCGGACAGACCGGCCTGCACATAGGCGTTCGAGTCGTTCAGCGCGATCACGCCGGGCATCTGCACCTGGATGCGTTCGCCGTCCTTGGTGAAATCCCATTCGAAGATCTTGCCCGTCTTGGCCGAGAAATAATTGACGCAGCGGTGCCGGTCCAGGTCGCGCGGGTGCTGGGGGGCGCCGAACTTCTCCAGATAGGCCGGCGCCGCGGCCGTGACGAAGTTGATCACTCCGATACGCCGCGCGATCAGATTGGAGTTTTCCAGCACGCCGCCGCGCACCGCGCAGTCGACGCCTTCCTCGATCAGGTCGACGGTGCGGTCCGAGCTGCCCAGTTCCAGCTGGATGTCCGGATAGCGTTCGAAGAAGGCGGGCAGGGCGGGCACGATGATCTCGCTGGCCAGCCCCGTCGGCGATTCCACGCGCAGCCGGCCGCTGGGAGACAAGCGCGTGCGCGACAGGGATTCTTCCGCCTCCTTGACGTCGGTGAGGATCTGCAGGCACCGTTCGTAATAGGCGGCGCCGTCGGCCGTGACGGTGACCTGGCGCGTGGTGCGGTGCAGCAGCTTGGTCGACAGCGCTTTTTCCAGCTGCTGGATCAGCGTCGACACGGTGGCCTTCGGCAGCTGCATCAGATCGGCGGCG
>DKJA01000109.1:0-579 GCA_002454505.1 Oxalobacteraceae bacterium UBA6704 | reverse complement strand
CTGCATCAGATCGGCGGCGCGCGAGAACCCGCCGGCGTCCACCACCTGCACGAAAACTTCCATGGCCTGTAATTTGTTCATAGGGCGACTTCCCTGCAATGCTGTGGTTTGATCCATTACTTCCGGGGTAATGGTTTATGCCCCGGTTACGGCCATAATCTGTGTGTGGCCTGCCAATAAGACACTCGGCAATACATCACATTACTCAGCCAGATATCGTCATGCGCTTGTCATTGTTCAGGATCGTGAACAATCAATTCGCCGTTAGCGTATTTATCAGATTGTAGAACATGTTTATAGTTACTGCACTGCATCAAGGAACAGCAATCTTTTGAAGGGTTCATCATGGGTTTTCGTAACGGGATCATCACTACGGTAGCACTGGCGCTGTACGCGCTGGCACTGGGTGGCATCGTCTCGACGGACACGTTCTCGCACGCGGCCGGCAAGGAGGCCCGTGGCTACGACGCGCTGATGCGCGAAGTGCTGGCCGGCGATACCCATGCGACCACCGCACCGACCATGGTGGCCGATGCGCCCCAGGCGGTGCAGCGATGAACGCCGTGGTCAAGCTGGCCG
>DKJA01000129.1 GCA_002454505.1 Oxalobacteraceae bacterium UBA6704 | reverse complement strand
TTGCTGCGGCTACCGGCACGGAGCTGGATTTTTCGGCGGTTTGACCGGGGACGGCCGGATCGCCGTACCGCCCCATACGGGGACAGTCCCCGAAAATCACACCCCGCGCAGCAGCTCGTTGATGCCGGTCTTCGCGCGCGTCTGCGCATCGACGCGCTTGACGATCACGGCGCAGTACAGGCTGTACTTGCCGTCGGCCGATGGCAGCGAGCCGGAGACGACCACCGAGCCGGAAGGCACGCGGCCATACGTCACTTCGCCGGTGGCGCGGTCGTAGATCTTGGTCGACTGGCCGATGTAGACGCCCATCGAAATCACCGAGTTCTCTTCGACGATCACGCCTTCGACGATCTCGGAACGGGCGCCGATGAAGCAGTTGTCTTCGATGATGGTTGGGTTGGCCTGCATCGGCTCCAGCACGCCGCCGATGCCGACGCCGCCGGACAGGTGGACGTTCTTGCCGATCTGGGCGCACGAACCCACGGTGGCCCACGTGTCGATCATGGCGCCTTCGTCGACGTAGGCGCCGATGTTGACGTACGACGGCATCAGCACGACGTTCTTGCCGATGAACGAACCGCGGCGGGCCACGGCCGGCGGCACCACGCGGAAGCCGCCCCTGGCGAAATCTTCCGCCGTGTAGTTGGCGAACTTGGTCGGCACCTTGTCGTAGAACTGCATCGTGCCGTCGGACGGCATCTGCACATTGTTCTCGAGGCGGAACGACAGCAGCACGGCCTTCTTGATCCACTGGTTGACGACCCAGGTGCCGGTGTCCTTCTGCGCCACGCGCAGGCTGCCGTCATCGAGGCCGGCCAGCACGTGCGAGACGGCGTCGCGCACCTCGGCGGTGGCGTTCGATGGATTGATCTCGGCGCGGTTGTCCCATGCCTGTTCGATGATTTGCTGGAGTTGTTGGGTCATGATGCTTTGCTTTTACTTGAAAAGAGTTTTACAGGAGGGTTTGGCAAAAGCGGACGATGCGCTCGGCCGCTTCGACGCCTTCGGCCGTCTCGGCCACCAGCGCCATGCGGATGCGGTTGCGGCCGGGATTGCTGCCGTGCGCGTCGCGCGCCAGGAAGCTCCCCGGCAGGACCGTCACATTATATTCGGCATACAGGCGCTGGGCGAACTCGGTGTCCGACAGGCCCGTGCGCGTGACGTCCGCCCACAGGTAGAAGCCGGCGTCCGGCAGCGCCACGTCGAGCACGGGCTGCAGCAGCGGCGTGATCGCATCGAACTTGGCGCGGTACTCGGCGCGGTTGGCTGCCACGTGGGCCTCGTCGTTCCAGGCCGCCACGGATGCCGCCTGGATGGCCGGGCTCATGGCCCCGCCATGGTAGGTTCGGTACAGCAGGAATTTTTTCAGCACGTCCGCGTCGCCCGCCACGAAGCCGGAGCGCATGCCCGGCACATTGGAGCGCTTCGACAGGCTGGAGAACACGACCAGGCGCGCGTAAGGCTTGTCCACGGTGGACAGGCCCAGCGTGTGCGCCGCCTGCAGCGCGCCCAATGGCGGCTCGTCGCCATGATAGATCTCGGAATAGCACTCGTCCGCCGCGATGATGAAGTCGTGGCGTTCGGACAGCGCGAACAGGTTTTCCCAGTCCGTCAGCGTCAGCACGGCGCCGGTCGGGTTCCCCGGCGAGCACAGATACAGCAGCTTTACACGGGCCCAGATGTCGGCCGGCACGCTGTCGTAATCGCAGCCGAAGTTGCGCGCCGGGTCCGAGTTGACGAAGTACGGTTCCGCGCCGGCCAGGTAGGTGGCGCCTTCGTAGATCTGGTAGAACGGGTTCGGGCACATCACGAGGGAAGCCGCGGCCGGATCGATCACCGTCTGCGCGAACGAGAACAGCGCTTCGCGCGAACCGTTCACGGGCAGGATCTGCGTGGCGGGATCCAGCGGCGGCAGGCCATAGCGGCGCTCCAGCCACGCGGCGATCGCGCCGCGCAGCGCTTCCGAACCGGCCGTGCTGGGATAGTTCGCCAGGCCGGCCAGGTTGTCGGCCAGCGCTTCGCGGATGAACGGCGGCGTGGGGTGCTTCGGCTCGCCCAGCCCGAGGCCGATGGCGCGGTAGCCGGCAGCGGGCGTCACGCCGGCAAACAGCTGGCGCAGTTTTTCAAACGGGTAGGGTTGCAGCTTGTCGAGTAGTGGGTTCACGGGGCGGGATTCTGGATTCGATGAAGGCATGAATGTATAGCCAAACATTATAGCCGCCGATCCCATTCCGCGAAAAACGCTATTTTGCCTTGACCGTGCGCACCTGTTTGTCCAGCTCCATGAACGACGGCCGCTCCGTGGCCGAGATGACCTTGCGGCCGAATTCGACGGCCAGCGAAGGCGCGTAGCCATTCAGGCTGGCCAGCAGCGTCACCTTCACGCACTGGTACATCTTGGCCTTTTCGTGGTGCTTGCGGCGCAGCAGGCTGGCAACCGGGCCGACGAAGCCGTACGACAGCAGGATGCCGATGAAGGTGCCGACCAGCGCGGCGGCGATCAGCACGCCCAGCTCCGCCGGCGGCAGGCCGACCGACGCCATCGTGTGCACGACGCCGATGACGGCGGCCACGATGCCGAAGGCGGGCATCGCCTCGGCCATCTGCGAGATCGTGTGGGCCGGCAGTTCGGCATCCTCGTTGTGCGTCTCGATCTCGTTGTCCATCAGGTTCTCGATCTGGAATGCATCCATGTTCCCCGAGATCATCAGGCGCAGGTAGTCGGTGATGAACTCGAGGATCAGGTGATCTTCCATGATCAGCGGGTAGCGCGTGAAGATCGGGCTTTCCCACGGATTGTCCACTTCCTTCTCGACCGACATCAGGCCTTCCTTGCGGATCTTGGTCAGCAGCTCGAACTGCAGCGACATCAGGTCCATGTACATCGTCTTGGTATAGCGCGACGTCTCGAACAGCGAGGGCAGCGCGGCCAGCGTGGCGCGGATCGCTTTCGCGTCGTTGGCGACGATGAAGGCGCCGACGGCGGCGCCGCCGATGATCAGCAGTTCCGTCGGCTGGAACAGGGCGGCGAGGTGGCCGCCCTGCAGCGCGAAGCCGCCCAGCACGGAAGCCAGCACGACGATGAATCCCAGGATAACCAGCACGGCACGCCTCCAAAATGATGCATTATGGCAATAGTACCCCGTTTTGATGCCTTTTGGATACTCCGTGGGTCAAACTCCCGGTAACCTGGTCGCATCGTCGCCACATCGGCGGCCGATGCGTTGCGCCGCCGCTGAGCTGACCGGTGCTATGCTGTGCTTCGATCACTGCGGGAGAAGCCCATGCAAGCGCAACCTCTGATTGCCGTCGCGGACGTGGAAGCGGCAAGCCTGTGGTACCAGGCCGTCCTGGGCGCCAGGAGCGGCCATGGCGGCCCCGATTACGAGCAGCTGATGTTCGAGGGCCGCATGATCCTGCAGCTGCACCGGTGGGGTGTCCACGAACATCCGCACATCGGCAGCCAGGACGAGGCCGGGCGCGGCAACGGCGCCGTGCTGTGGTTCTGGACCGACGATTTCGACGATGCCGTCGACCGCGCCGCCGTCATCGAGGCCACGGTGCTGGAAGGGCCGCAGGAAAACCGCAGCGCCCAGCACCGCGAGATCTGGCTGCGCGACCGCGACGGTTACGTGGTCGTCATCGCCGGGCCGTATGGCGACGTTGGCATGTAGTTACTTCACCGGTAGTTACTTCGCCGGCGCGAATTCGGCGACGAGAAAATCGATGAACGCGCGCACCTTGGCGCTCTGGTGCTGCCGGCTGGGATAGTAGGCGTACAGGTCGGCATTGGCCAGGTGATACTCGGGCAGCACCACCTGCAGCCGGCCGCTGTCCAGGTATTTCGCCGCATCCCATTCCGAGCGGGCCAGGATGCCGTGGCCGTCCAGCGCCCAGCCCAGCACCACGTCGCCGTCGTTCGACGACAGCCGGCCGCGCACCTTCACCGTCTCCGCCTTGCGGCCCCGGGTCAGGCGCCACGTGGCATAGGCATCGTCGTTCTGGCGGTGCAGGATGCAGACGTGGCGGGCCAGGTCGTCCGGCGTCTCCGGCACGCCGTGCTTCTTCAGGTAGGCCGGCGCCGCGCACAGGAAGCGCCGGTTCGACAGGATGCGGCGCGCCGTCAGCCGCGTGTCCGGCAGCTCGCCGAAGCGGATGCCCAGGTCGTAGGCTTCCTCCACCAGGTTGATGCCGCGGTCGGTCAGCTGCAACTGCACTTCCACGTCCGGATATTTGCGGGCAAAGCGCGACACGAGCGGCGCGATGCTCGTCCGGCCGAAGCCCAGCGTCGCGTTCACCCGTAACAAACCCTTGGGCGCGGCGCGGCTGCTGCTGACCGATTCGTCCATGGCGCGGATGTCGGCCAGGATCTGCGCCGCCTGCGCCAGGTACAGCTCGCCCTCGCTGGTGAGGCTGACACGGCGCGTGCTGCGGTTCGCCAGCCGCACGCCGAGCCGCTGCTCCATCTGCGCCAGGCGCCGCGTGGCGGCCGGCGGCGTCACATCCATTTCCCGCGCCGTGGCGGCCAGGCTGCCCAGCTTGGCCAGCAGCACGAAGAATTCCAGGTCGCTCTTCATTTTGCAGCATTCACTTGAAGTTAATAATGGATTGCTTCTGGCTGAATTATAGCCACTCAAAACAAGAGTAAGCTGCAGGCATTCCTTCCTCACTGGAGACATCCCATGAAAATCGTCGAGATCCGCGAAAAAACCATCCCCATCAGCTCCCCGATCCGCAACGCCTACATCGACTTCTCAAAGATGACGCTGAGCCTCGTGGCTGTCGTCACCGACGTGATCCGCGACGGCAAGCCGGTGGTCGGCTACGGCTTCAACTCGAACGGCCGCTACGGCCAGGGCATGCTGATGCGCGAGCGCTTCATCCCCCGCATCCTGGAAGCGGATCCGGCCACGCTGGTCAGCGACGACGGCAGCAACCTCGATCCGCACAAGATCTGGGACTGCATGTACACCAACGAAAAACCGGGCGGCCACGGCGAGCGCTCGGTGGCGATCGGCACGCTGGACATGGCGATCTGGGATGCCACCGCGAAGATCGCCGGCAAGCCGCTGTTCCAGCTGCTGGCCGACCGCTACGGCAACGGCACGCCGGACCGCAAGGTGTTCGTCTATGCGGCCGGCGGCTACTACTATCCGGGCCAGAGCCACGATGCGCTGAAGGACGAGATGCGCAGCTACATCGACCGCGGCTACACGGTGGTCAAGAAAAAGATCGGCGGCGCGTCGCTGGACGAAGACCTGCGCCGCATCGACTCGATCCTGTCCGTGCTGGGCGATGGCCAGAAGCTGGCGGTGGATGCCAATGGCCGCTTCGACCTCGATACCGCGATCGCGTATGCGAAGGCGCTGTCGCAGTACGACCTGTTCTGGTACGAGGAAGCGGGCGACCCGCTGGACTTCGAGCTGCAGGCCACGCTGCGCAACTACTACGACAAGCCGATGGCGACGGGCGAGAACCTGTTCTCGATGCAGGATGCGCGCAACCTGATCCGCTACGGCGGCATGCGCGCCGACCGCGACTGGCTGCAGTTCGACTGCGCGCTGTCGTACGGCCTCGTCGAATACCTGCGCACGCTGGACATGCTGCACGAACACGGCTGGTCGCGCACCCGCTGCATCCCGCACGGCGGCCACCAGATGTCGCTGAACATCGCGGCCGGCCTGGGCCTGGGCGGCAACGAAAGCTACCCGGACCTGTTCCAGCCTTTCGGCGGCTTCCCCGACGGCATCAGCGTCGACAACGGCTACATCACGATGCCCGAGCTACCCGGCATCGGCTTCGAGGGCAAGTCGAACCTGTACGCCGAGATGCGCGCGCTGTCCGGCCAGTAAGCCGTTACGGCCGAGGCCGTGTCCAACCTTGGGGTCAACCCCATTTTTGGACACGGCCCCATCAGTAGCACTGCTGTGCTCGTGTCCAGAAAGAGGGTTGACCCCATGGTGGACACGGTCTCGACAGTAGTGCGGCGGCGGCAAAAGCGGGTGGCGCGCCGCGCTGCTTTATACTGCGCGCTTGTCCACCCGTCAGCACATCATGTCCTTCCACTCCCTGGGCCTGGCGCCCGCGCTTCTCGACGCCATCGCCGCCATCGGCTACACGACTCCCACCGCCATCCAGGCGGCGGCCATTCCCGCGGCATTGAAGGGCGGCGACGTGCTGGGAGCCGCGCACACGGGCTCCGGCAAGACAGCGGCGTTCGCGCTGCCGATGCTGAACGCGCTGCTGGCGCGCGAGGGCACGCGGCGCGGCCTGCATGGCCTCGTGCTCGTGCCGACACGCGAGCTGGCGACGCAGGTGGGCGAATCGATCCGCGAGCTGGTGCAGCAGCTGCCGTCGACGATCAAGGTGTCGATCGTCATCGGCGGCGTGTCGATCAATCCGCAGATGATGGCGCTGCGCGGCGGCACCGACATCATCGTCGCCACGCCGGGCCGCCTGCTGGACCTGGTGCGGAACAACGCCGTGCAGCTGTCCGGCACGGCCACGCTGGTGCTGGACGAAGCGGACAAGCTGCTGGACATGGGCTTTGCCGATGAAATCGCCGAGTTGCTGGCGCTGCTGCCGGCAAAGCGCCAGAACCTGTTCTTCTCCGCGACGTTCCCGCCCGCCGTCAAGGCGCTGGCGGCGTCGCTGCTGAAGGAGCCGATGCGCGTCGAGGTCACTCACGAAGCGGCGCATGAACCGGATATCACGCAGCGCGCCTTCGAAGTGGATGCCACGCGCCGCACGGCGCTGCTGCGCCACCTGATCCGCGAACACAAATGGCGCCAGGTGCTGGTGTTCGTCGGCTCGAAATACGCGTCCGAGCACGTCGCCGACAAGCTGCGCAACGGCAGCGTCGTGGCCGAGGCCTTCCACGGCGATTTCAGCCAGGGCGCCCGCAACGAGGTGATGGCGGACTTCAGGTCCGGCAAGCTGCACGTGCTGGTGGCCACCGATGTGGCGGCACGCGGCATCGACATCCTGCAACTGCCGGTGGTGGTCAACTACGATCTGCCGCGGTCCCCGGCCGATTACACGCACCGCATCGGCCGCACCGGCCGCGCCGGCGCGAGCGGCACGGCGATCTCGTTCGTCACGCCGGACATGGAACAGCACTTCCGCCTGATCGAGAACCGCCAGGGCAAGCGCGTGGCGCGCGAGCAGGTCGCCGGCTTCGAACCGACGCCGCTGGCAGCTGGTGCGGCGGCGCCGGTGGGCGATGCCAATGGCGGCATCAAGGGCAAGCGCAAGAGTAAGAAGGACAAGCTGCGGGAGGCGGCGGCTGCGAAGGAGTAGGGAGGCACGGCGATAAAAGCAGCCCCGGGGACAGTCCCCGTGCGGGGACAGTCCCCAGCGTTCCCGGCTATCCCTCCACCAGCGCCATTCTGCGCCGCACCCGCGCGGCTTCGTCGGCATCGCCGGCCTTCTCGGCCCGCAGCGCCTGCACGTTCAGCCACGCCAGCAAGGGCCGGCGCCAGCCCTGGTTGGACGCCGTGTCGATCGCCTGCGTCACCAGTTCCGGCGTGGCGCGGTTGGCCTTGAACAGCGCGCCGGCCGCGACCAGTTGCGACAGCGGATCGGCAATTCCTTTTACGACAGCCGCGGCGGCAGTATCCGAGCCCGCCGCCAGCACGGCGCGCTGCGGCTCCGGCAGCAAGGCCGCATCGGCGGGCTGTGCACCACCGGCGAGGTAGCGCGCATAGGCCGCATCGGCTGCCGTGGCATCGGCCTGCAGCGCCGCAAAACCCGTGCACTCGTCGAACACCAGTGCCGCCGTGCGGGCGGCGCAGCGGATCAGCTCCGCGCGGATCACGAGGTCGATCTTGCCGGTGGCGGCGATCTGTTCGCGGGCCCGCGCGAATTCGTTTTTCTCGACGAGCTCCTTGCCGCCCATGTAGGCATTGGTCGCACGCTCCAGCGAACTTTGCGCATTCATCTGCCAGTCCGGCACGGGCGGACCGCTGCTGCAGGCAGCAAGCAATACGGACAGCAGCAAAGGTGAATAGCGTGGCGTCATGGCAGTTTGATCTCCGTCTCGCGCTTGAACGGCCACTTGCGGTTGATCTCGTTGACCAGCTGCTCGATGCGGCGCAGGTTGCTGTCGATGTCGGCGCGCAGCGCGCCCAGGTCTTCGGTGGCCACGCGGGCATTCTTGCCGACGGCCTGCGCCTCTTCAAGCACGGCGTCCATTTTCTTCAGGCTGACGCGCGCATCGGACAGCAGCCCGTTCAGCTGCACCACGGCGGCCTGCGCATCGTTCGCCACGCCATCCTTGCCGAACACTTTACTGTCGGCGTTGCCGATCAGCCGGTCCGCCTTGATCACCAGCGAATTGGCATTGGCCAGCAGCTCGCGGGCTTTCTGGTCGTCGCCCGAGAGCAGCCCCATCGCGCCGCCGGGGCCATTCAGCTTGTCGGTCACGCCCTGCACATTCTTCAGGCTCGCGCCCAGCGACGAATCCTCGGCGGTCAAGGCGGTCACATTGGTCAGCACGTCGCGCGCGGCGGACAGCAGGCGGGGAATCTCGGCCGCCGCATCGCCCACCAGCAGCATCCGCTCGGCGCCTTCCGGCAGCGGCGGATCGGTGGGGATGCCGGTGAAGGCGCGCAGCTTGGCGCCGCCGACGATGCCTTTTTCAAGGGTAAAAATGCTGGTGGTGCGCAGCCAGTGGGCATCCTTCTGCGGCACGTCGACCAGCACGCGCGCCTTGCCTTCCTTGCTCAGTTCGATGCTGCGCACGCGGCCGACGGGGAAGCCGGCAAACGTCACGTCCATGCCGACCGAGACGCCCTCGGAGTCGTCGGCCGTGAGCACGAGGCGTTGCGTGGCTTCGAACGCACCGCGCGCATACATCAGGTACAGGGCGGCGCCGGCGATCAGCACCACCATCAGGATCAGCAGCAGGGCCGCCTTGAATTCGGCATTGCGCACCGGGGCCGGTTCGGCCGGGGCAGCAGGGGAGTTCGTGGGTTCGGTCATGAGATTTCGTTGCAACGGTCAGTAGTAATTGCCCATCAGCGAAGCCGCTTCGATCAGCAGGATCACGGAGAACATCCGCACCATGTCCGCCAGGCCGTGGGTGAAGCGCAGCCGGGCGGCGAACGGATTGGCGGCGGCATCGTAGTACGACGAGGCCAGCGGGATGATGCCGACCGCGAAGCTGAAGAAGAAGATCTTCAGCACGAGGATCAGCGACACGGCCGGATTGAAGATCTGGCCGACCACCCGCGTGTAGCCGGGCAGCGCATACGGCGTGAAGCCGTAGATGATCAGGTAGGCCAGCACCAGCGTCAGGATACAGCTGACGGCGGCCAGCAGCCACACGGCGAACACGCCGGCCGCCGCGCGGGGATAGAACTCGGTACGCAGCGACTCGGACGGATTGGCGGCCGGGCCGGCGGATCCGGCGGGTGCCGCCGCCGCCGCGGCCAGGCGCCGCTGCGTGAATTCCACGCCGGCTGGCAGCGTGCTGCGCAGCGCGACGAACAGCGCGGCCGTCAGCGGGATCAGCTCCAGCACGAGCACGCGCACGACCATCTCCAGCGCATAGCCGGTCAGGCCATACGACATGGCGGTGACGACGACGATGCGGATGATGACGAGGCTGATCAGCGCCGACAGCACGGAAAACCACAGCAGGTTCGGCGCCGTGCCCAGCACGAGGTGGCTGGCCAGCGTGCGGCGGTTGTCGCGCCGGTAGGTGGACGGCAGCGTGGCCCGCGACACGATCAGCGCGGCGAACTGCAGCAGCCGCCACCAGCTGGTCAGCCAGACCATGGTGGCGCGGTGCAGGCGCTGGAGCGAGGGCAGGGATGATGCTTCAGTGATCATATTGCGATCTTAGCATCCCTGCCGCACGGTTAGCGAACGGATGCGACGATGGCGTCGGCCACCGCGCGCACCCGCGCGCTGCGATGCAGATCGCCGTGCATGACGAGGTAGACGTCGTACTGATGCGCCTTCTCCGGCAGCAGCCGCACCAGCTGCGGGTCGCCGTCGGCCATGTGCACGGGCAGCTCGCCGATGCCCAGGCCGGCCCGCACGGCCTGCTGCAGCGCCAGGCCCGTGTTGACTTCCATCGTCACCCGCGCGCCGGCGACGGGGATGCCGGCCAGGTGGGTCACCTGGCGCGTCATCACGGCGGCGTGGAAGCGGACGATGTCATGCCCGGTCAAGCCATCGGCCAGCGCCGGCGGGCCGTGCTGCTTCAGATATTTTTTGCTGGCGTACAGGCCGGACGTGCGGCGCGCCAGGTGGCGCGATACCAGGTCCGGTTCCGTCGGGCGCACGGTGCGGATCGCCAGGTCCGCTTCGCGCCGCGTCAGGCTCGATACGCTGGTGGTGACCAGCAGCTGGATCCGGATGTCGGGATGCTGCCGGTGCAGCGCCTGCACCGCATCGATGACGAAGTGCTGCGCCATCGTGTCCGTGGTCGCCACCCGCACGACGCCCGCCAGCCGGTTGTCGATGCCCTGCATCTCCCGCTGCAGCTGGTGGGCGGCCTGTTCCATCTTCTCCGCCGACCGGGCCGCCGCCTCGCCGGCCGGCGTGGGCACATAGCCGGACGGCGTGCGCAGGAACAGCTTCGCGTTCAGCGCCGCTTCCAGCGCGGCCAGCCGCCGGCCGGCCGTGGCCTGGTCGATGTCCAGCTGGGCGGCCGCACCGCGCAGGGTGCCGGCCCGGTAGATGCCGAGGAAGATACGTGTGTTGTCCCAGTCCATTTGCATTGTCATCTTCACCAAGCGCTGCATTTTTGCATCATTGTGCTGATGGTATGCGGGTTTACTGCATCACGTAACGCTTCTACGATGGGTCTTTGATCTGGGAGATACCATGCTGCTGTTTACCCTGGCCATCGGCTTCATCATGGCAATGATCGACGTCACCGCCGTCAACACGGCGCTGGCCGATATCGCCGCCGACCTGGGCGTGCCGCTGTCCGGCCTCGTCTGGGTCGTCGACGGCTACACGCTGACGTTTGCCGCGCTGCTGCTGGCCGGCGGTGCGCTGGCCGACCGGATCGGGCCGAAGCGCGCCTACCAGGCGGGGCTCGCCGTCTTCATCGCCGGCTCGGTGCTGTGCGCAGTGGCGCCGACAGGTGCCGCGCTGGTGGCGGCGCGCCTGCTGCAAGGGGCGGGCGCGGCGCTGTTCATGCCCAGCTCCCTGTCGCTGCTGACGCACGCTGTCATTGACGCAAAGGCGCGCGCAAGAACCTTTGCCACGTGGGCCGCCATCGTCAGCGCTGCCGCCACGATAGGCCCGCTGGCCGGCGGCGTGCTGGTCGAGAGCTTCGGCTGGCGCAGCATCTTCTGGCTCAACCTGCCGCTGGGCCTGGCCGGCATCGTGCTGGCGCAGCGGCGGGCACCGGCGCCGCTGCCGGTCGCGCGTGCGCTGAACCTGGCCAGTCACGTGCTGGGCGCCGGTGCGCTGGCGGCGCTGGCCTTCGTGCTGATCGAAGGGCCGGCGCTGGGCTGGCTGTCGCTGCCGGTGGGCGGCATGCTGCTGCTGGCGGGCGGACTGGCCGCCATCGCGATCGGCCGCGAGCGGCGCAGCGCCCATCCCGTGCTGCCACGGGCACTGTACGGCGTGCCGGCATTCCGCGCGGCGGTCGTCACGGGGCTGTTGATCAACTTCGGCACATTCGGCCAGATGTTCGTGCTCAGCATGCTGCTGCAGGGAGCGCACGGCGCTGGTGCGCTGGCGACCGGGCTGGGACTGTTGCCGATGACGGCTGCGGCGGGGATGGCGAATGTGCTGTCCGGCCGCGTCGCGGCGGCACGAGGGCCGCGGCTGCCGTTATTGATCGGGCTTGGCGGCGGTGCGCTGGCCACGCTGCTGCTGACGCAGGCATCGGGCGCGACGCCGGCGTGGCTGATGGTGGCCGGCGGCACGCTGATGTATCTGGCAATCGGCTTTGCGATTCCGGCGATGACGGCCACCGTGATGCAGGCCGGCGGCACCGCGCATGCGAACAGCGCGGCGGCGGCATTGAATGCGAACCGTCAGGTGGGTGCGCTGCTCGGCGTGGCCGTCGCCGGCACGATCCTCAACGAGACAGGGGATTGGGGAACACGGCTGGGGCTCGTGTATGCCGCCATCGCCGCCGGCTATGCGGCGGCGTGGCTGCTGGTGTACTACAAGGTGCAGCGCGCGCCGGCGGTGCCGTCAACGCGCTGTGCAGCCGACTGAAAGATCGGCTGCAAGATCGGCTGCAGATCGTCAGCCGTGCAGCTTGCGCCACTCGATCATTTCGGCGATCGTCAGGATCGGCATCGCGTGCAGGCGGGCGAAGCGTTCGATGTCGTCGCCGCGCATCATCGTGCCGTCCGGGTTCATCAGCTCGCACAGCACGGCCGCCGGTTGCAGGCCCGCCATGATGGCCAGATCGACGGAGCCTTCCGTGTGGCCCTTGCGGGTCAGCACGCCGCCTGGCGCTGCGCGCAGCGGGAACACGTGACCAGGGCGCACCAGATCGGCGGGCTTGGCATCGGCGGCGATGGCGGCGCGGATCGTCGTCACGCGGTCGGCGGCCGACACGCCGGTGGTCACGCCATCGCGTGCCTCGATCGATACGGTGAACGGCGTGCCGTAGCGGCTGCCGTTTTCCGCCGCCATCGGCGGCAGTTCCAGCTCGCGTACGCGGTCGGCCGTCAGGCACAGGCAGACGATGCCGCTGCATTCGCGGATCAGCGTGGCCATCGTCTCGTTGGTGAGCTTTTCGGCGGCGACGATCAGGTCGGCCTCGTTCTCGCGGTCGAAGTCGTCGAGCAGGATGACGGGGACACCCGCGCGCATTGCTTCGAGGGCCGCGGCGATGCGGCCGGCAAGATCGGTGCTGTGCAGGGTGGTCTGGATTTCGTTGACTAACATGTGAAACGCTCCTCGCATAAGTGGGCGAAAAACGCATCAGGGCAAAGCGGTAGCACTACCGCCGGACGTGGGTCGGCAAGCCGGCACGCGTGCGGGTGGCACATACTGCACATCTTCTTTCATCCGGACTATACCGTCGGCCCTGGCATCGCACACAGGTCTGCTGACCCCGGCATTGCTGCCGGGCGCTCGCGGGCTCGGCTCCGTGAAGCCATACCGCCGGTGGGGAATCGCACCCCGCCCCGAAGACGTAATTAAATGGAAACTGAGTCGAACAAGCGCCCCGCACGAGCTGTGCAGGGCTGGAAGGATTTTAGCAGAGCCGGCAATTTCGTGTATCGTGGTGCTCCCATCGACCTGCCTTGACGATCCATGACGCTTCGTACCATCCGGCTCGCTTCCGCCGTCACGCTTCTCGGTTGCTCCCTGCTGCTGCAAGCGGCCGAACTGCCCGCACCGGGCGACACGCTGCCTGTCGCGCCGCACGTCAAGGTCGGCAAGCTGCCCAACGGCCTCACGTACTACATCCAGAAGAACAGCCGGCCGGAGAAGCGGCTGGAGCTGCGGCTCGTCGTGAAAGCCGGCTCGATCCTGGAGGACGAAGACCAGCAGGGCCTGGCCCACTTCACCGAGCACATGGCGTTCAACGGTTCCACGCACTTCAGGCGCCACGAGCTGGTGTCCTACCTGCAGTCGGTCGGCGTCAAGTTCGGCCGCGACCTGAATGCGTACACGAGCTTCGATGAAACCGTCTACATGCTGCCGATCCCCACCGATTCGAAGGAGGCGGTCGACAAGGCCTTCCTCGTGCTGGAGGACTGGGCGCAGGGCCTGACGTTCGACCCGGCCGACATCGACAGCGAACGGGGCATCGTGCTCGAGGAGCTCCGGCTGGGCAAGGGCGCCAACGACCGCATGAGCAAGATCCTGTATCCGAAGCTGTTCAACGGTTCGCGTTACGCCGAGCGGCTGCCGATCGGGAAGGCCGATGTGCTGCGCACGTTCAAGCCGGAGGCGATCCGCCGCTTCTACCAGGACTGGTACCGGCCCGACCTGATGGCCGTCATCGTCGTCGGCGACGTGGACCCGGCCGAGGCGGAAAAACTCGTCAAGGCGCATTTCGGCAAGCTGAAGAATCCGGCCAACCCGCGCCCGCGCGAGTACGCCACGATCCCGGAACGCAAGGAGTCGGAAGGCCTCGTCATCACCGACCGCGAGGCGCCGGCCGACGTGCTGTACATCCGCTACCCGATCCAGCCGCATGCGGAAGATCCCACGTACGGCGGTTACCGCCGCGACCTCGTCGAAAAGCTGTACGGCATGATGCTGAGCCAGCGGATGATGGAGCTGACGCAGCAGGCCGAACCGCCGTTCGTGCAGGGCGGCAGCGGCATGGGCAAGGTGGTGCGCGGCCACCGCTCGTTTGCCGTGACGGCCCTGCTGGGCAAGGGCGGCCACGTCCCCGCCATCAACGCGCTGGTGCAGGAAGACGAGCGGGCCCGCCAGTTCGGCTTCACCGCATCGGAACTGGACCGCGCCAGGCGCACGATGCTGCGCAACTACGAGCGCATGTACGCGGAGCGCGACAAGTCCGACTCCGGCGGCTTCGTGGCCGAGTACCTGCGCAACTTCCTCGAAGGCGAACCGATCCCCGGCATCGAGAACGAATATGCCTATGCGCAGGCGCTGATCCCCGGCATCACGCTGGAGGAGATCAACGCGGCCGTCAGGCAGGCCATTCCGGCGGACGACAAGAAGCTCGTCATCCTGATGGGTGGCGCCAAGGATGGCCCGCCGCCGAAACCCGCCGAGCTGCTGGCCGCCGTCGACAATGCCCGCAAGGTGGCTGTCACTGCGCGCGAGGACAAGGCCTACGGCAGCAGCCTGCTGGACAAGCCGCCGGCACCGGGCCGCATCGTGGCCGAGACGGAGAATGTCGCGCTGGGCACGACCGAGCTGGCGCTGTCGAACGGCGTGAAGGTGGTGCTGAAAGCCACCGACTTCCGCAACGACCAGGTGCTGATGAGCGCCGTGCGCTTCGGCGGCCAGTCGCTGTTCGGCGACGAGGACATCTTCAGCGCCCGCTACGCCGGCCCGCTGGCGGCGCAGATGGGCGTGATGAACTACTCGCCGGCCGACCTGCAGAAGGTCCTGGCCGGCAAGAGCGCCAATGCGGGCGTGTCGCTGGGCGAGCTGTCGGAAGGTGTGATGGGCACGGCCGGCACGGGCGACATCGAAACGCTGCTGCAGCTGACGTATGCGCGGCTGACGCAGCCGCGCCGCGACGAGGCGCTGTTCAATTCCTTCCTGGCGCGCCAGCGCGACATGGCCCGCACGGCGCTGGCCCATCCGGAAGCGGAGTTTGCCGACACGGTGCGCGCCACGCTGTTCGGCGACAACCCGCGCGTGCCCCGCGCGCCGCGGCCGGAAGACTTCGACAAGGTGCGCCTGGACCGCGTGCAGGCGATCTACCGCGACCGCTTCAGCAGCGCGAAAGGCATGACGTTCTACTTCGTCGGCAATTTCGACAAGGAGAAGCTGAAGCCCTTGCTGGCCACCTACCTGGCGTCGCTGCCGGCGCCGGACATCCCGGTGGCTTTCCGCGATATGGGCGTGCGGCCCGTGCGCGGCGTGGTGAAGAAGGAAGTCCGCCGCGGCAAGGAGTCGAAGAGCCGCGTGGCCATCACGTTCACCGGTGCCGCCGATTTCTCGCAGGAGGAGCAGATGCGGCTGCAGGCGCTCGTCGAAGTCCTCAACCTGAAGCTGACCGAGGTGCTGCGCGAGAAGCTGGGCCTGATCTATGGCGGCAATGCCGGCGGCAATCTCGTCAAGCTGCCGTATGCGAACTACACGGTGGCGCTGAACCTGCCGTGCGGACCGGAGAACGTGGACAAGGTGATCGCCGCCGCGTTTGCCGAGATCCGCAAGCTGCAGCAGGAGGGCGCGGAAAGCGCCGACCTGGCGAAGGTCAAGCAGAACTGGCTGACCACGCACCGCCGCGCGCTGCGCGAGAATGGCTACTGGATGAGCTACCTGCAGTCGGCGCAGCTGAACGGCATCCCGGCCGAAACGATCCTCGAATACGACAGGCGCGTGGCGGCGATCGGCCCGGCGGACGTGAAGGCGGCGGCGCAGCGTTACTTCGATTTCGATAACTACGTGCAGGTGGTGCTGTATCCGGATTCGATGGTGACGTCGTCGTCGTCCGCCACGCCGCCATGAGGATCGCTGTGGCGTGCTGAAAACCGTGCCACGGTAGCGTTGCCTGTGCTAGCCTGTCCGAAAAACCAGCACGGAGGCAGCCATGTGGAAGAAGCTCTTCATCGGTGTGGTCGTCATTGCCGGCATCATCGTGGGCCTGGCCCTGATGCAGCCGGACTCCTTCCGGGTGCAGCGCAGCGCGCTGATCAAGGCGCCACCCGACAGGGTGTTCGGCTACCTGAACGACTTCCACCAGTGGCCGGCCTGGTCGCCGTGGGAAAAGCTCGATCCGGCCATGCAGCGCACGTTCTCCGGCCCGGCCAGCGGGCAGGGTGCCATCTATGCGTGGCAGGGCAACGACGACGTGGGCCAGGGCCGCATGGAGATCATCGACAGCGCGGCGCCGGAGCGGCTCGGCATCCGCCTCGACTTCATCAAACCGTTCGAATCGCACAACACCACCCGCTTCGTGCTGCAGCGGCGGCCGGACGGCACGGTGGTCACGTGGACGATGTCCGGCCCCAGCCCGTTCATCACGAAGCTGATGGGCGTGTTCGTCAGCATGGACAATCTGGTGGGGCGCGATTTCGAGACGGGCCTGGCGCAGCTGAAGGAGGCGGCCGAGCGGCCCGTTGGGCCTGCGCCTAGTACTGCACCACCGCCTTGATCGCTTCCATCGCGTGGCTGCCCGGCCGCGTGGCGCATACCTGGTTGCGGCCCCCTTCCTTGGCCACGTACATGGCGCGGTCGGCCGCCACGAACAACGACTCGATGTTGTCCAGCTGGTGTGGCTGCATCGTCGCCACGCCGATGCTGACGGTGATCCAGCTTGAGGTCGGGGACTTCGGGTGCGGCAGCTGCAACTGCTCGATGTGCTCGCGGATCGACTCGGCCAGGTTCCTGGCCGCTTCGGCTTCCGTTTCGGCGAACAGCAGCACGAATTCCTCGCCGCCGTAGCGCGCCGCGATGTCCGTCACGCGCAGCGCGTGTTCGCTGATCGCCTGCGCCACCTGCTGCAGGCAGACGTCGCCGGCCGCGTGGCCCAGCGTGTCGTTGAACAGCTTGAAGTGATCCACGTCCAGCACCACCAGCGACAGCGGCGCGCCGGAGCGCATCGCGCGCTGCCATTCCTTTTCCAGGAAGCTGTCGAAGTGGCGGCGGTTGGCGATCTGCGTCAGCGGATCGACCATCGCGGCGCGCTGCAGCGCATCTTCCGACAGCTTGTGGTGGGTGATGTCGTGCAGCAGGCCGATGAACAGGGGCTGGCGCAGGAACATCGGCGTCAGCGTCAGGTCCATGCACACCGATGTGCCGTGCTTGTGGCGGATGATCACTTCGCGCGTGCCGTGGCTGTGCGCCGTCTCCGGATTGGCGGCGTAGCGGGCAAAATATTCCAGGTATTCCTGCGCCACGAGGGGATTGAGCAGGTCGGCGATATGCGAGCCTGCCAGCTCCTCGGCGCCGTAGCCCAGGTGCTGGTCGCAGGCGGGGTTGGTAAACTGGATGCGGCCGTTCGCTTCGATGATCAGCAGGCCTTCGGCCATATTGTCGACGATCGTGCGCAGGCGTTCGGCCTGCTCCTGCTGGGTCTCGTGGTTGACGCGGATCTGCAGCTGCGTGCGCACGCGGGCGCACACCTCGGCCATCCGCAGCGGCTTGCCGATGTAGTCGACGGCACCCAGGTCGAAGCCGGTGACCACGTCGTCCGTGTCCGTGCGGGCGCTCATGAAGATCACGGGGATGCGCTGCGTGACGGGATGCGCCTTCAGCTGCCGGCACGTTTCGAAGCCGTCCATGCCCGGCATGACGATGTCGAGCAAGATGAGGTCCGGGTGCACGCGCCGTGCCAGCTGCACCGCGCGTTCCCCGCAGTTGGCGACGAAGGTCTGGTAACCCTGTTCGACCATCTGCTTGCGCAGCACGGCAAGGTGCTCCGGTGCATCGTCGACGATCAGGATCGCTGCGTCGCGCCGCCGGTTCAGCTCTGTGCTGCCTGTACTTCCGCCTAAGTCCATGCTGGCATTTCCACAATGACTAATCCCTTGGATAATACTCTTGGGCAATTAGTAATTGTAGAAAAACATCTTCGATTGGACGAAATAAGACGTTTGGGGAAGTTCGGGGACCGTCCCCGCACGGGGACTGTCCCCTCGGTTGCCGTGGTATGTGCGCTATGCGGAGGGAAAAGCGAAAAAGCGGAAAAGCAGCAGCAGAAGAGGGGACAGTCCCAGGAGGGACAGTCCCCGATGCGCTTACATCCGCGCAGCGATCAGCTTGCCCAGGATGGCGATGCCATGGCGGATGCGCTCCGGCGGCACGGTGACGAACGACAGGCGCAGCGTGTTCGTTTCCGGATCGTTCGCGTAGAACGGGGCGCCCGGCACGAAGGCGACTTTTTCCTTGATCGCTTCGTCCAGCAGCTCCATCGAGTTGATGTGCTTCGGCAGCGTCACCCAGATGAACATGCCGCCTTCCGGCTTGGTCCACGTTACGCTGGAAGGGAAGAACTCGGTCAGCGCGTCCAGCATGGCCTGGCACTGGTTGCCGTACAGTTCGCGGATGGTCGGGATGTGCTGGTCCAAGAAGCCGTCCTTGACCACTTCGTGCACGACCATCTGCGTCAGCTGCGCGGTGTGCAGGTCGGCGGCCTGCTTGGCCAGCTCGAGGCGGCGCACCAGCGGCAGCGGGGCGACCACGTAGCCCAGGCGGATGCCCGGCGTCAGCACCTTCGAGAAGGAGCCCATGTAGATCACGCCTTCTGGATTCATCGCCACCATCTTCGGAAGCGGCGCGCCCTTGTACGACAGGGCGCCGTAAGGATCGTCCTCGATCAGCGGCAGGCCCAGGCGGGCGCAGGTTTCCACCAGCTCGATGCGGCGTTCGGCGGACAGCGTGCGGCCCGTCGGGTTCTGGAAATTCGGCAGCGCGTACAGCATGCGCGCGCCTTCGGCCACAGCGTGGATCGACGAAGGCACCAGGCCATGTTCATCGGTGGCGACGGACTTGAATTCGGGACGGTAGACGGAGAACGCCTGCAGCGCGCCCAGGTAGCTCGGCGTCTCGACCAGCACGCGGCTGCCTTCGTCGATCAGCACCTTGCCCAGCAGGTCCAGCGCCTGCTGCGAGCCGGACACCATCAGCACCTGTTCCGGCACGATCTTCGCGCCATCCTGCGAGAGCGAATCGGCGATCCACTGGCGCAGCGGCATGTAGCCGTCGGTCGGGCCGTACTGCAGCGCCGTCTTGCCCGTGGTCGTCAGCACCTTGTCGAACGCGGCTTTCATCACGTCCACCGGGAAGGTGGCCGGCGACGGCAGGCCGCCCGCGAACGAAATGATCTCCGGCTGCTGCGTGATCTTCAGGATCTCGCGGATGAACGAGCTTTGCAGCTGGCTGGCGCGGTCGGAAAAGCGCCACTGGATCGGGTTGGGGTTTTCGATTTTCATACGACTCTCTCAGGAAATAAGGCGGGCGGCGCCCGGCCCTCGAACAAGCGCGCTTGTGGCGGCTCATGCCGGGCGCTGCCGGGTAGGCCGCACCCGTGAATTTAAATAAGTTCGTTGTTTAAGCCAGTTGTTCAAGCCAATTCGGCGATCAGTTCGATCTCGACGCAGGCGCCCAGCGGAATCTGTGCCACGCCAAAGGCGGAGCGGGCGTGCTTGCCGGCGTCGCCGAACACTTCGCCCAGCAGCTCGGAGCAGCCATTCGTGACCAGGTGCTGTTCGGTGAAGTCGGGCGTCGAATTCACCAGGCTCATCACCTTGACGATGCGTTTCACCTTGCCCAGGTCGCCGCCGGCGGCCTGCTGCAGCGTGCCCATCAGGTCAACCGCGATCGCGCGTGCCGCCTGCTTGCCTTCGGTCGTATCGACGTTCTTGCCCAGCTGGCCCACCCACACGCTGCCATCGGCTTTTTTCGCGATGTGGCCGGAGATGAACACCAGATTGCCCGTCTGGACATACATGACGTAGGCGGCGGCCGGTGCTGCCGGCGCGGCCAGCGTGATGTCGAGCGATTTCAGCTTTTCATAGACAGACATAGTGGTTCCAATCAGGGTGGTGTACGAAATGCGTGGCAGCGCCAGGCAGCAAGACCGGTATTGTATTACTTGCCGCCGCCGCTGCCCATCTTTCAGCCTCCCGCGAAAATAGGGACAGACCCTGTTTTTGAGGAAAAATGAGGGACAGACCCTGTTTTACAGGAAATTTCCTGGAAAACGGGCGGTCCGGCGCTCCGGCTGTCCCTATTTTTAGCGGCGCACCTGCATGCGCCGTCCCAGCCCGACCACGGCGATGACAGCCAGCGCGAACAGCAGGTGGCTTGCCTGCAGCGGTTCGCCCAGCAGCGCGTCGGCGCCCAGCAGCGACAGGAAAGGCTGCAGCAGCTGTACTTGGCCGACGCGGGCCACGCCGCCCAGTGCCATGCCGCGGTACCAGAACACGAAGCCGATGAACATCGAGAACACGCAGGTGTAGGCGAAGCCGGCCCAGGCGGATGATGGTGCCGCGGCCAGCGCATTGCCGTGTTGCCACGCTTGCCAGATGGTTAATGGCAGGGCGACCGGCAGCGACAGAACGAGCGCCCAGCTGATCACCTGCTGCCCGCCCAGCGCCTGCGCCAGCCGGCCACCTTCCGCGTAACCCATGCCGGCAGCCACGACGGCGCCGAGCATCAGCACGTCCGCCAGGTGCACACTGCCGCCGCTTTCGCGCAGCGCAAAGCCCAGCACGAGGCCCGAACCCAGCAGCGCCATGCACCAGAAGCCGGCGGACGGCCGCTCGTGGCCGCGCAGCGCCGCAAACAGCGCGGTGGCCAGCGGCAGGATGCCGACCAGGATGGCGCCGTGCGACGCGGGCAGCGTGCGCATCGCGATCGACGTCAGCAGCGGAAAGCCGATCACGCAGCCAGCCGACACGATGGCCAGCGACGGCAGCGCGGCGCGGGCGGGCAGCGGCGCACGCTGCCACCACAGCCAGGCGCCGGCCAGCAGCGCAGCGACGACGGCGCGTCCCATCGTGGCGAACAGCGGATCGATATCCGCCACCGCCAGCTTGGTCGCCGGCAGCGTGAGGCTGAAGACGGCCACGCCGGCAAGACCCAACAGCATGCCGGCCGTTTCGCTGGACAGCCGGCCCCGCTGCGCAAGCGTGGCGGAAGGCGCGCTCATGGCGTGCCCTCCGCCAGCACGGCGCGCAGCACCGCCGCATCCACATTGGCGCCCGTCAGCGGCAGGCCGACGACGCGGCCTTTTACGCGCGGATCGTCTTTCAGCTTGCATGCCGCGGCCAGCGCCGCCGCACCGGCACCCTCGGCCAGGTTGTGCGTGGCGCGGTAGTACAGCCGGATCGCCGCCGCCACCTCGGCATCGGTAACGGCCACCACGTCGTCTGCATGTTCCAGCACCAGCGAAAGCGACGTTGGATCAGGCACGCGGCACGCCATGCCGTCGGCAATCGTCGGGCCGACGGGGGCGGCAACCGCCTCGCGCGCCTGCCACGACAGCAGGTATGCCGGCGCCGCATCCGAGACGACGCCGATGATCCGCACGCCGCTGCGCCCCAGCGCCTGCCGCGCGGCGATGGCCGCCGCAATGCCCGAGCCCTGGCCGATCGGTACGAAGATCGTGTCGAGCTGCGGGCAGGCCCGCAGAAACTCCAGCCAGCCGGTGGCCACGCCGGCCACCAGGTCCGCATGGAAGGAGGGCACCATGTGCAGGCCGTCGCGCTCGGCCAGCTGCAGTGCGTGCTCGCGGCTGGCCTGGAAATCGTCGCCGTGTTCGACCAGCGTGGCGCCCAGCGCGCGCATCGCCGCATTCTTCTCCACGCTGTTCCCGTGCGGGACGACGATCGCTACCGCCATGCCGTGCCGCCGCGCCGCATAGGCGATCGACTGGCCGTGGTTGCCGCGCGTGGCCGAGATCAGCCCCGGTACGCCCGGCTCGCGTTGGGCAAGGCGCTCGACGTACACGATGCCGCCGCGGACCTTGAACGCGCCCGTCGGCGTATGATTTTCATGCTTGACCCATGTTTCCGTGCCCAGCGCCTCGTCCAGCAGGGGCCAGCGGAACTGCGGCGTGGGCGGCATGGTGCGGCGGACGATGTCGGCAGCGGCTTCGAGGTCGGGCAGGGAGGGCAGCGATGGCATGGGCAGCTTTCAAGGGAAGACGGATCTATCGTAGAATAAGTAACCAGTACACCACCGATACACTTTCCCAGATCAACCCAATAACTGTGATGGCGACATGACCAATACAGCACCTCCGCTGGGCCTGCTGACGCGGGGTGCCGGCGAATCGCTGACGGACCAGATCGTGCGCACCGTCTGCGCCCGCATCGACGAGCGCCTGCTGCGCAGCGGCAGCCGCATGCCGTCGATCCGCCGCTTCGCCGACACGCACGGCGTCTCGCCGTTCACCGTGGTGACCGCCTACGACAAGCTGGTCGCCCGGGGCTACCTGGAATCGCGCCGCGGCGCCGGCTTTTACATCCGCGAACGGGCGCCGCTCAATGCCGCGCCCGCGCCGGCGCGGCCCGAGCCATCGGCCCAGAATCTCGACGTGACGTGGCTGGTGCGTAATATGTTCCGCCAGGCGCCGCACCACCAGATGCCCGGCACGGGCGTGCTGCCGGCGGACTGGCTGGACGGCGCCGCCATCGCCAATGCGCTGCGGGCGATCAGCCGCCAGGCGGCGGGGCTGCTGCTGAACTACGGCCTGCCGCAGGGCTTCCTGCCATTGCGCCAGCAGCTGCAGCACAAGCTGGCCGACATCGAGATCGCCGCCGGGCCGGAGCAGATCGTCACCACGGCCGGCGCCACGCAGGCGCTGGACATGGTGGCGCGCGAATTCACCCGTCCCGGCGACACGATCTTCGTCGACGATCCGGCGTGGTTCCTCATGTTCGGCTCCTTTTCCGCGCTGGGCGCCCGCGTGATCGGCATTCCCCGGCTGGCCGACGGCCCGGACCTGGCCCGCCTGGCCGAACTGGCCGCGCTGCACAAGCCGCGGCTGTACGTGATCAACTCGGTGCTGCACAACCCCACGTCCACGTCGCTGTCCGCCGCCAAGGCCTACCAGGTGCTGCGCATCGCCGCGGAACACGACATCACCATCGTCGAGGACGACATCTACTGCGACCTGCATCCCGGCAGCGCGGTGCAGCCGGCCACGCGGCTTGCGGCGTTGGACCAGCTGCAGCGGGTGATCTACCTGGGCGGCTTCTCGAAGACGATGTCGGCCAACCTGCGCGTGGGCTTCATCGCCACGTCGCCGGAACTGGCGCAGCGGCTGGCCGACCGCAAGATGCTGCAGACGCTGACGACGAGCGACCTGGGCGAGCGCGTCGTGCACAAGATCCTGTCCGAAGGCGCCTATCGCAAGCACGCCGAGCGGATGCGCGCCCGGCTCGACGAACTGCGCGCCCGCACGGTGCGGCAGATGGAGCGCGTTGGCCTGACCGTCGACGTGGCGCCGCCGGCCGGCATGTTTGTCTGGGTCGATGCGGGCCTCGACACGAACCTGCTGGCCGAGCGGGCCATGGCGGAAGGCATCCTGCTGGCGCCCGGCAGCCTGTTCTCGCCCAGCCAGCTGCCGTCGACGCGGATGCGGCTCAACGTGGCGGCAATGCAGGACCCGGCGATCTGGCGCTTTCTCGCCCGAGAGGTGGGCAATAAGTGAGGAGATGAGCGAGGGCTTTGTCAAAACGCTCTTGAAAGATAGAATCACAGACCTATATGCGCCCAATCGCATTTTCCCACTTCACCAGACAATCGAGGTTTTACCCATGGCTGACAACAAAGAGACACTTGGCTTCCAGGCCGAAGTAAAACAGCTGCTGCAGCTGATGATCCACTCGCTGTACTCGAACAAGGAAATCTTCCTGCGCGAGCTGATCTCGAACGCATCCGACGCGGCCGACAAGCTGCGCTTCGAGGCGATCAACAACGACGCCCTGTACGGCAACGACCACGAACTGAAGATCAAGGTGTCGTTCGACAAGGAAGCGCGCACCATCACGATCTCCGACAACGGCATCGGCATGAGCCGCGACGACGTGATCTCCCACCTGGGCACCATCGCCAAGTCGGGCACCAAGGAATTCTTCGGCAAGCTGTCCGGCGACCAGCAGAAGGATGCGGCGCTGATCGGCCAGTTCGGCGTGGGCTTCTATTCCGGCTTCATCGTGGCCGACCGCATCACCGTCGAAACGCGTCGCGCCGGACTGGAATCGAATGAAGCCGTGCGCTGGGAATCGGCCGGCGAAGGCGACTACAGCGTCGAGGCGATCGACAAGCCGTCGCGCGGCACGGACATCATCCTGCACCTGCGCGAAGGCGAGGACGAGCTGCTGTCCGCATGGAAGCTGAAATCCGTCATCACCAAGTACTCCGACCACATCTCGCTGCCGATCCAGATGGCGAAGGAGGAGTGGGACGAAGAGAAGAAAGAGATGGTCACCAAGGACGAACCGGAGACGATCAACCAGGCCAGCGCGCTGTGGGCCCGTTCGAAGAGCGACATCACGCCGGAACAGTACGAAGAGTTCTACAAGCACGTGTCGCACGACTTCGGCGCGCCGCTGACCTACACGCACAACCGCGTGGAAGGCCGCAGCGAATACACGCAGCTGCTGTACATCCCGGCCAAGGCGCCGTTCGACCTGTGGGACCGCAACAAGCGCGGCGGCATCAAGCTGTACGTCAAGCGCGTGTTCATCATGGACGACGCCGAACAGCTGATGCCGACCTACCTGCGCTTCGTGAAAGGCGTGATCGATTCGGCCGACCTGCCGCTGAACGTGTCCCGTGAAATCCTGCAGGAGTCGCGCGACGTGCGCGCCATCCGCGAAGGTTCGACCAAGCGCGTGATCGGCATGCTGGAAGAACTGGCCAACGCGGACGAACAGGACAAGAAGGACAAGTACCAGGCCTTCTGGAACGAGTTCGGCCAGGTGCTGAAGGAAGGCATCGGCGAGGACGCGGCCAACAAGGACCGCCTGGCCAAGCTGCTGCGCTTCTCGTCCACGCACACGGATTCCGTCGACCAGACGGTGGCGCTGGCCGACTACGTGGGCCGCATGAAGGAAGGCCAGGAAAAGATCTACTACGCGACCGGCGAGAGCTTCACCGCCGCGAAGAACAGCCCGCACCTGGAGATCTTCCGCAAGAAGGGCGTCGAAGTGCTGCTGCTGACCGACC
>DKJA01000027.1 GCA_002454505.1 Oxalobacteraceae bacterium UBA6704 | reverse complement strand
AATGGCAGCAGGAAGTACAGATTTGCAGCGGCTTGTAAATGTTGCTTTGAACGTATAAAATGCTGCCTCTAATCCCTGATAGCTCAGTCGGTAGAGCGACGGACTGAGCTATCAGGGATTAGAGGCAGCATTTTATACGTTCAAAGCAACATTTACAAGCCGCTGCAAATCTGTACTTCCTGCTGCCATTTCGATGACTTGCGTCAACGAAGAAGCAAGATTTTAGAGGACTTTAGCGATCGCGTCAACAACCACATCGATGTTCTTCGAGTTCAGCGCGGCGACGCAGATGCGGCCCGTGTCCACGGCGTAGATCGACTGTTCGCGCAGGCTGGCGACCTGTTCTTTCGTCAGGCCCGAGTACGAGAACATGCCCACCTGTTCGCGGACGAAGTCGAAATCGTGGCCAGGCGCTTTTTCCTTCAGCTTCTGCACGAACGACTCGCGGGTCGCCTTGATGCGCACGCGCATCGTTGCCAGCTCCTCTTCCCACAGCTGGCGCAGTTCCGGCGTGGCCAGCACGGTCGCGACGACTTTGCCGCCGTGTACTGGCGGGTTGGAGTAGTTGGTCCGCACGACGCGTTTCAGCTGCGACAGCAGGCGGCCCGCTTCTTCCGCGCTCGATGCGACGACGGACAGCGCGCCCACGCGCTCGCCGTACAGCGAGAACGACTTCGAGAACGAGTTCGACACCAGCAGCGGCACGCCGGTGGCGGCGAAGCGGCGCACCACGGCGCCGTCTTCCGCGATACCAGCGCCGAAGCCCTGGTATGCCATGTCCAGGAACGGCACCAGGCCGCCCGTGACGACGGCGTCGATCACCTGATCCCATTGCTGCTGGGACAGGTCCGCGCCGGTCGGGTTATGGCAGCAGGCGTGCAGCACGACAACGGCGCCGCGCGGCATCGCCTTCAGCGCGGCCAGCATGCCGGCGAAGTCCACGCCGTGCGTGGCGGCATCGTAATACGTGTAATTGTTGACCTTGAAGCCGGCGCTCTCGAACAGGGCGCGGTGGTTTTCCCAGCTCGGGTCGCTGATGTACACCTCGGACGATGGCGAGAAACGCTTCAGGAAATCGGCGCCAATCTTCAGTGCGCCCGTGCCGCCGATGGCCTGCACGGTAATCGCGCGGCGCTCTTGAATTACGGCACTATCGGCGCCAAATACCAGCTCCTGTACCGCCTTGTCGTACGCTGCCAGGCCTTCGATCGGCAGGTAGGTGCGCGGGGCGGGCTGCTCAATCAGAATGTTCTCGGCCTTCTGTACGCACGCTAACAGCGGCACCTTGCCGTTGTCGTCATAATAAACACCCACGCCCAGGTTGATCTTGTTGGGGTTGGTGTCCGCGTTGAAGGCTTCGGTGATACCCAGGATCGGGTCGCGCGGAGCCATCTCGATGGCACTGAAAACGGAAGGATTCGTCATGATAGGATTGAATTCGATTGGAAGCGGTTCGCCGCGGGTATGCAATACAGGAAGCGCCAATTGCCGCGCATTGACTGCCGGGGCTTGCTGGCAGCTGACTATTCTAGCAAAGGTCTGACTTCATGGCGGATTTATCACTGGCCGACACCGGCACCGATGGACCAACGGTCATCACGTTCCCGGACTCGCCCTTCAAACTGCACCAGCCGTTCCCCCCTGCCGGCGACCAGCCCACCGCGATCGATGCGCTGTGCGAAGGCATCGAGGACGGCCTGTCGTACCAGACGCTGCTCGGCGTGACGGGTTCCGGCAAGACGTACACGATGGCCAACGTGATTGCCCGCATGGGCCGTCCGGCGATCGTCTTCGCGCCGAACAAGACGCTGGCGGCCCAGCTGTACAGCGAGTTCCGCGAGTTCTTCCCGCAGAACGCGGTCGAGTACTTCGTCTCGTACTACGATTACTACCAGCCGGAAGCCTATGTGCCGCAACGCGACCTGTTCATCGAGAAGGACTCGTCGATCAACGAGCACATCGAGCAGATGCGCCTGTCGTGCACGAAGTCGCTGATGGAGCGGCGCGACGTCGTCATCGTGGCGACCGTGTCGGCGATCTACGGTATCGGTAATCCCAGCGAATACCACCAGATGATCCTGACGCTGCGCGCCAAGGACAAGGTCAGCCAGCGCGACGTGATCGCCCGGCTGATCCAGATGCAGTACACGCGCAACGAAGTGGACTTCGGCCGCGGCACGTTCCGCGTGCGGGGCGACACGCTGGACATCTTCCCGGCCGAACACGCTGAGCTGGCCGTGCGGCTGGAGATGTTCGACGACGAGCTGGAATCGATCCAGCTGTTCGACCCGCTGACCGGACGCGTGCGCCAGAAGATCCCCCGCTTCACCGTGTATCCGGGCTCGCACTACGTGACGCCCCGCTCCACCGTGCTGCGCGCGATCGAGACGATCAAGGCGGAGCTGCGCGACCGCCTGGAATTCTTCCGCCAGGAGGGCAAGCTGATCGAGGAACAGCGGCTGGAACAGCGCACCCGTTTCGACCTGGAGATGATGGCGGAAATCGGCTTCACCAAAGGCATCGAGAACTATTCGCGGCACCTGTCCGGCGCGATGCCGGGCCATCCGCCGCCGACGCTGATCGACTACTTGCCGAAGGACGCGCTGATGTTCATGGACGAGTCGCACGTGCTCGTCGGCCAGCTGTCCGCGATGTACAACGGCGACCGCTCGCGCAAGACGAACCTCGTCGACTACGGCTTCCGGCTGCCGTCCGCGCTGGACAACCGGCCGCTGAAGTTCGAGGAATTCGAGCAGAAGATGCGGCAGATGATCTTCGTCTCCGCCACGCCGGCCGAATACGAGAAGCAGCATGCCGACCAGGTGGTCGAACAGGTGGTGCGGCCGACGGGCCTCGTCGATCCGCAGGTCATCGTGCGGCCGGCGCGCACGCAGGTGGACGACCTGATGTCCGAGATCCACGACCGCATCGCGAAGAACGAGCGCGTGCTGGTGACGACGCTGACCAAGCGGATGTCCGAGCAGTTGACGGAATACCTGACCGACCACGGCATCAAGGTGCGCTACCTGCACAGCGATATCGAGACGGTGGAGCGCGTCGAGATCCTGCGCGACCTCCGCATCGGCACGTTCGACGTCGTTGTCGGCATCAACCTGCTGCGCGAGGGCCTGGACTTGCCCGAGGTGTCGCTGGTGGCGATCCTCGACGCGGACAAGGAAGGCTTCCTCCGTTCCGAGCGTTCGCTGATCCAGACGATCGGCCGCGCGGCGCGTAACCTGAACGGCGTGGCGCTGCTGTACGCCGACCAGATGACGGACTCGATGAAGAAGGCGATCGACGAAACGGAACGCCGCCGCGCCAAGCAGATCGCGCACAACGAGAAGCACGGCATCATCGCGCGCGGCGTGCACAAGGTCATCAAGGACATGATCGACGGCGTCTACGACCCGAACAAGGAAACGGGCCAGCTGCAGGCGGCGCAGGAAACCGCCAAGTACGAAAGCATGAACGAGAAGCAGATGTCGAAAGAGATCAAGCGCCTCGAGAAGCTGATGGTCGACCACGCGAAGAACCTGGAGTTCGAAAAGGCCGCGCAGGTGCGCGACCAGCTGCATCTGCTGAAGGAGCAGCTGTTCGGGGCGCCGGGCGCGGATGTGATTTCGATTACGGGCAAGTAACCTTCCGGCGGGCGACCGCCACGAATGAAACCGGGGCCACCTGTCTGGCCCCGGTTTGTCGTTTACAGCTGCCCTGCCCGCTCCAGCCGTTTATAGAGCACCAGCGAATACACCGCCGGCACCAGCGCACCGACAATCGGCAGCGCACCGAGTGCCGCAGTCGGCACGCCCGCCGCCAGCATCAGCAGGCCGGCGACACCCGCACCCACCAGCACCTTGCCGCCCAGCCGGTGCGTGCCGTACCACACCTTCTCGTTCGCCAGCGCCCACGGCGTACGGATGCCGACGAAGAAATTGCGCCGCACCTTGCCCAGCGGGTTACCGACGAGGATCAGGCAGACGAACATCAGCGCCAGCACGGTCCGGCCGATGTCGAACGAAACATCCAGCATCGCAATCAGCGTCGTCACATGCATGCAGCCGACCACGATGACCAGCACCGTCGTCATGTAGTCGAACATCGGCGCAGTATCGCTCATGCCGTGGCGCCTGGGCGAAATCCGCGGCGACGCCCAGCGCAGCAAGGGCATCATCGCCATCAGTCCCGGACCGGTCAGCCAGACCATCCAGCGGGGCCACCATCCATTGACTTCGCCGCGCATGTTCCACTGCCGCGGCACAAGGTCCGGCAGGCTGCCGTAGACGTAGCCGGTCGCTGCGACAACGACCAGGAAAGCGATGCTGCAGATTGCCAGGTGGCGCCGGTTCATGCTTTTCTCCCTTTCGGTTGCGGTTCGGTGAGCTCCATCATCCACGCGACGACATCCTGCAGCACCGTCGTGTTCAGGCCATACCAGATCGTCTGCCCGTCGCGGCGGCGCGTGATCAGGTCCGCATCAGCCAGCACGGCGAAGTGGTGCGACATCGTCGGCCGCGTCATGTCGAATTGCTCGGCCAGCTGCCCGGCCGTCATCTCGCCACTTTTCAGCAGGCGCAGGATTTCCCGGCGGGCAGGATCGGCCATGGCTTTGAAGGCGTCGGTGGGGGCTGGCATTTTTATTTAGGTGGATGACTAATTAGACATATATCTAAATATAGAAGGAATTTCGGCATTAGGCAACTGGAATTTTCACAACAGTCGAGCTCGTGTCCACCATGGGGTCAACCCTCTTTTTGGACACGAGCTGATCCATGACGTTCATGCTAATGAAGAGCTCGTGTCCAGAAATGGGGTTGACCCCAAGGTTGGACACGGACTCATCCATGTAGGCCTCAGCTACAGCGTCTTCACAAACTCCCGAACCCCGCCCAGCAGCATCTCTACCGACATCGCAGCCAGGATCAGCCCCATCAACCGCTCAAAAGCGGTCATGACCTGCGTGCCCAAGACCTTCTGCAGCCGCTCGGCGCCGAGGAACACGGCCAGCCAGACGACGACGACGGCGGCCAGCGCGGCCACGTGGATCATCACTTCGCCCGTCGTCTCGCGCGAGAACAGCAGCACGGTGGCCAGCGCGGACGGACCGGCCAGCGCGGGGATCGCCAGCGGCACGATGAACGGTTCGCCGCCCTCGTTCTTGCCCAGCACGCCGTCCGGGTGCGGGAACACCATGCGGATTGCGATCAGCAGCAGGATCACGCTGCCGGCGATGCGCAGCGACACCTCGGACAGGTGCAGCGCCTGCAGGAAGTGGCGGCCGAAGAACATGAACACCAGCAGCACGGCAAACGCGATCAGGCACTCGCGCACGACGATGCGGGGCCGCTTGGCCGGCGCCACCGGCTCCAGCGCGATGGCGAACAGCGGCACGTTGCCGAACGGGTCGGTCACGAGCAGCAGCAGGATGAAGGTCTGGAAGAAGTTTTCGGTCATGTTCTTGTTATTACGCGGAGGATAACCACGGATGGTAACTGCTGCGGCCAGCCGGCGCAATCCGGCGTAGTCCATGGGCGTTGTTAAATTAGACCGTGTAGAATCGCCCGGATGAAGCGTCTCTTCCTGATCCTGCTGGTTGCGATGCTGCCCTTGCAATACGTCTGGGCAGCGGCGGCAGCCTATTGCGATCACGAGATGGGCGCGACGCAGCACTTCGGCCACCATTCGCACATCCCGCACGACGGCGCCGCGGCCGACGATCACGACCGCCCGGCCAAGGACCACAAGCCGGCCAAGGTGCATGCCGACTGCGCATCGTGCCAGTTCGGCCACCAGGCCACGCTGCCCGCCGGGTCGCTGGCCGCGCTGCCGCCGGTGCGCGCCGCGTGGCCCCCTTCTTCCCTCCTGCTGTTCACCTCCTACATCGCCGATGGCCCGAAGCGGCCGGACTGGCCACTGCCCGCCTGACCCGGCGGGACGACCTCTGACCTGACGCCGTTCCCGTCGAATTCCAACCTCACCAGGAGAATTCGATGCCTACCCTCGCATCCCTTTCACGCGGGCGCCTGCTGCTGTGCGCCTGCATCGTGGCGGCGCCCTTGCGCAGCCACGCCATCGACCTGCCTGCCGCACTGGCGCTGGCTGCAAAAAGCAGTCCCTCACTGGCCGCGGCCCGGCAGGAAACCGAATCGTACGACGGCGCCATCCGGCAGGCCGGCGTACTGCCCAATCCCACGCTGTCGTTCGAGAACCAGGGCGGCCGCCGCGACGAGCGCGAAACCACCTGGCTCCTCACGCAGCCGCTGGAAGCGCCATCGAAACGCAGCAGCCGGCTCGCCGTCGCGCAGGCGGAACAGCAAACGGCCGCCGCCACGCATGCGCTGCGCGGCGCCGAGCTGCACGGCCGCGTCGTCGCCGCCTTCCACGAACTGCTGCTGGCGCAGGAGCGCGTGCGGCTGGCCGACGATGGCGTCCACCTCGCCATCCAGGCCCGCTCGACGGTCGCGCGGCGCGTCGCCGCCGGCAAGCTGTCGCCGGTCGATGAAACGCGCGCCGGTGTGGCCGAAGCGCAGGCCCGGCTGGAACGGGCGCAGCACGACAATGCCCGCCTGCTCGCTGCACGCCGCCTTGCCGCGCTGTGCGGCCAGACGGAACCGGCCAGGGCGGACGGCGACATGGACGGCCTGCCGCCCGTACCCTCCACCGCCGACATGGCGCGGCTGATTGCCGGCGCGCCCGCCGTGCAGCAGGCGCAGCGCGAATGGCGGCAACGCCGCGCGCAGGCACAGCTGGCGCGGGCCGACCGCCTGCCCGACATCGCCGTCACCCTCGGCACCAAGCGCTTCGGCGAGACGGGCCACCGCGCCACGGTCGCCGGCATTGCGATCCCGCTGCCGCTGTTCGACCGCGGCCAGGGCACCGTGCTGCAGGCATCGCGCCGCGCTGAACAGGCGGAAACGGCCGTGCAAGCGGCCGAACTGGAAGTGCGCATGGCAGCCGAGCAGGCCGCCGCCGAACTGGCCTCGGCGCGCGAGGCGGCAACCACGCTGAAGGATGACGTGATACCCGCCGCGCTGAACGCGTATGAAGCGGCCGGCAAGGGCCTCGAATACGGCAAGTTCGGTCTCACCGACGTACTCGATGCGCAGCGCACGCTGCTGCAGGCCCGCGCCGGCTATCTCGACACACTGGCCGCCGGCCACCGCGCCGCCGGCGAACTCGAACGGCTGCTGGGCCACCGCGAAGGACACCCCCAATGACACTGACCAAGAAACAAAAACTCGCCATCGCATCCATCGTTATCGCCGGCGCACTGGCCGCCGTTGCTTTGCTGCTGCCGGAGCGCCACAAGGATGACCACGAAGACGAACCGCCTCACGCCACGAACACCATCCCCTTCGACACCGCGCAAATGAAGGCGGCAGCCGTCACCCTGGCCAATGCGGGGCCGGCGCGATTGTCCCTGTCGATCACGCTGCCCGGCCAGATTCGCGCCAATGCGGACCGCACCGCGCACGTGGTGCCGCGGGTACCGGGCCGTGTCGAACGCGTGCTGGCCGACTTGGGGCAGAAAGTGAAGAAAGGCGATGTGCTGGCAGTCCTCAGCAGCGACGAGCTGGCCGAGCGCCGCAGCGCGGCGATGACGGCCCGCCAGCGCCTCGACCTCGCCCGCGACACGCTGCAGCGCGAAGAACGGCTGTGGCGCGAGCGCATCTCGCCCGAGCAGGACGTGCTGCAGGCGCGCGCAGCCCACGCCGAAGCGCAGATCGCCGCACGCAATGCGCAGACGCGGCTGGCCGTGCTGGATGCCGGTCAATCCGGCCGCCTCGACGCCTACGAACTGCGCGCCCCGGCCGATGGCACCGTGCTGGAAAAGCACCTGGCCGTCGGCGAAGCGGTCGGCAACGACACCGTCATCTTCACGATCGCCGACATGACGAGCGTGTGGGCGGAAGTGTCGGCAGCACCGGCCGAACTGGCGCGGCTGGGCATCGGCACACGGGCCACCATCGTCGCACCGGCACTGAACGCGCGCGCCGACGGCACCGTCGTGCAAGTGGCCGCAGCGCTGGGCGAGCAGACGCGCATGGCCACCGCCCGCATCGCACTCGGCAATGCGGATGCGCTGTGGCGCCCCGGCCTGTTTGTCGATGCCCTAATTCCCGCGCCGCCGGCCGATGTGCCGGTCGCCGTGCACAGCGATGCGTTGCACACCGTCGAAGGCAGCACGGTGCTGTTCGTCCGCACCGGCGACGGTTTCACGCCGAAGCCGGTCAGGACCGGCCGCAGCGACGGCACGCTGACCGAGGTGCTGGAAGGCGTCGTGGCGGGCACGCAGTACGCCGCCGCCAACAGTTTTATCCTGAAGGCGGAACTGGGCAAGGAGAGCGGCGACCATGGCCACTGATCACGGACTGTTCGACCGGCTGATCCGCGCCGTCATCGCGCAACGCTGGCTGGTGATGCTGCTCGTGCTGGGCGCCGCGGCGGCCGGCTTGGCCAGCTACCGGCTGCTGCCCATCGATGCGCTGCCGGACATCACCAACATCCAGGTGCAGGTGAATACGGCTGCGCCGGGCCTGTCGCCGCTGGAGACGGAGCAGCGCATCTCGCAGCCGCTGGAACTGGCGATGGCCGGCCTGCCCGGCCTCGAGCAGACACGCTCGCTGTCGCGCTACGGCCTGTCGCAGATCACCGTCGTGTTCCGCGACGGCACCGATCTGTACTTCGCCCGCCAGCTGGTCGGCGAACGGCTGCAGCAGGCGCGCGATGCGCTGCCGCCCGGCACGCAGCCGGCGCTGGGACCGCCCTCTTCCGGCCTCGGCGAAATCTACCAGTGGCAGGTGACGGCCAACGCCACGGCGCGCAAGCCGGACGGCACCGCCTACACGCCGGCCGACCTGCGCGAGATCCAGGACTGGATCGTCCGCCCGCAGCTGCGCACCGTGAAGGGCGTGGCGGACGTGAACGCGATCGGCGGCAACGTGCGGGCCGTGCTGGTGGCGCCGGACGTGCAGCGCCTCGCCTCGCACGATCTGACATTGCGCGCGCTGGTCGAAGCGCTGGAGCGCAACAACGGCGATGCCGGCGCCGGTTACATCGAGCGCAACGGCGAACAGTTGCTGGTGCGCGTGCCGGGCCAGCTGCATTCGGCGGTGGATGTCGCCAACGTGGTCGTCGCCAGCACCGATGGCGTGGCGCTGCGCGTGCGTGATGTCGCCGAAGTCGGCACTGGCGGCGAGCTGCGCACCGGTGCGGCCACCGTCGACGGCCGCGAGGCGGTGCTGGGCACGGCGCTGATGCTGGTCGGCGAGAACAGCCGCGCCGTCGCCCATGCGGTGGCCGCCCGGCTGGCCACGATCCGGCTGCCGGCCGGCGTGCAGGCCGTGCCCGTGTACGACCGCACCATCCTCGTCGACAAGGCCATCGCCACCGTGCGCAACAACCTGCTGGAAGGCGCCGTGCTGGTGATCGCCGTGCTGCTGCTCTTCCTCGGCAACTGGCGCGCCGCCGTCATCACGGCGATGGTGATTCCGCTGGCGATGCTGATGACCTTCTCCGGCATGGTGACGCAGAAGGTCAGCGCCAACCTGCTCAGCCTTGGCGCGCTGGACTTCGGCATCATCGTCGATGGCGCCGTCGTCATCGTCGAGAACTGCGTGCGCCGGCTGGCTCATGCCCGCACGGCGCTGGGCCGGCCACTGTCGAAACAGGAGCGCTACGACGAAGTGTTCGCCGCGGCCCGCGAAGCGCGCCGGCCGCTGCTGTTCGGGCAGCTGATCATCATCGCCGTCTACCTGCCGCTGTTCGCGCTGTCCGGCGTCGAGGGCCGCATGTTCCAGCCGATGGCGGTCACCGTCGTCATCGCGCTGCTGGCGGCGATGGTGCTGTCAGTGACGTTCGTGCCGGCCGCCGTGGCGCTGTTCATCGGCGACGATGTCGTCGAAAAGGACAACCGCGCGATGCTGCTGGCGACGCGCTGGTACGCGCCGCTGCTGGAGAAGGTGCTGGCCAATGGCCCGGTGGTCGTCGTGTTTGCCGTCGTCGTCGTGCTGGTCACGGCGCTGGGCGCCACGCGGCTGGGCAGCGAGTTCGCCCCGCATCTCGATGAAGGCGACTTCAGCGTGCAGGCCTTGCGCATTCCCGGCACCAGCCTGACGCAGTCGGTGGCGATGCAGCAGCAGCTGGAACGCACGCTGGTGCAAGGCTTCCCAGAAATCGAGCGCGTGTTCGCCCGCACCGGCACGGCGGAAATCGCGTCGGACCCGATGCCGCCGAATATCTCGGACGGCTACGTGATGCTCAAGCCCCGCGCGCAATGGCCTGATCCGAAACGCGACCGCGACGACCTGCTCGACGCAATCCGCGGCTCGGTGGAACAGCTGCCGGGCCAGCGCTACGAACTCTCGCAACCGATCCAGCTGCGCTTCAACGAGCTGCTGTCCGGCGCGCGCGGCGATGTGGCCGTGAAAGTGTTCGGCGACGATCCGGAGCGGATGACGGCGGCGGCGGCACGCATTGCGGCAGTGCTGCAGAAGCTGCCCGGTGCGGCGGAAGTCAGCGTCGAACAGAGTGCCGGCCTGCCGGTGCTGACGGTGCAGGTGGACCGCGACAAGGCGGCGCGCCGCGGCCTGAATGCCGCCGACATCCAGGAAGCCGTGGCGATCGCCACCGGAGGCCGCGTGGCCGGCAACCTGTTTGCCGGCGACCGGCGCTTCGACATCCTCGTGCGGCTGCCGGACGCAGCGCGCTCCGATCCGGCCGCGCTGCAACGGCTGCCGATCGCACTGCCCGGCGACAAAGGCGGCTTCATTCCGCTATCCGAGGTGGCGACGTTATCGACGGCGGAAGGACCGAACCAGCTCAGTCGCGAGGACGGCAAGCGGCGCGTGCTTGTCAACGTCAATGTGCGAGGCCGCGACATTGCCTCGTTCGTCGCCAATGCGCAGGACGCGGTACGCAACGTGCCGCTGCCCGATGGCTACTGGCTGGGCTGGGGCGGCCAGTTCGAGCAATTGCAGGCCGCGACGGCGCGGCTGACGCTCGTCGTGCCGGCCGCGCTGGTGCTCGTGCTGGCGCTGCTGCTGGCGATGTTCGGCAACCTGAAGGATGGCCTGCTGGTGTTCACCGGCATCCCGTTCGCGCTGACGGGCGGCGTGGCCGCGCTGGCGTTACGGGGCATTCCGCTGTCGATCTCCGCCGCTGTCGGCTTCATCGCGCTGTCCGGCGTGGCGGTGCTGAACGGGCTGGTGCTGGTGCACGCGATCCGAGCGCTGCGCGACGAGGGCCGCAGCGTCGATGACGCCGTGCGCGCAGGCGCCCTGCTGCGGCTGCGGCCCGTGCTGATGACGGCGCTCGTCGCCTCGCTGGGCTTCGTGCCGATGGCGCTCGCCACCGGCACCGGCGCCGAGGTGCAGCGGCCGCTGGCCACCGTCGTCATCGGCGGGATCGTGTCGTCGACGGCGTTGACGTTGCTGGTGCTGCCTTTGCTGTATCGACTGACGCACCGCTAGCGCGATGGGGACTGTCCCCGTAGGGGCCTGTCCCCGGGGGTGTTCTTCACGTGAGATCAAGCAAAGTCAAATACAACCCCGGGGACAGGCCCCTGCGGGGACAGTCCCCAAAAAAACGGAAGGCCGAAGCCTTCCGTTTTGCTGAAACCGCAAGCGCGAATCACTTCGCGTTGGCTTCACCCTTCTTGATCCAAGCGGCCAGCTGGTGCGGGCGCAGGCCGTCGTAGTCCTCGAACGGCTGGTGGATCCACGGGTTGTGCGGCAGCTCTTCCATCTGGTAGTCCGGACGGAATGCCGACGAGCCCTTGGTCCAGATGACGGCGGACTTCACTTCCGCCACGCCTTCGAAGTTGTCCTTCAGGTGCTGCATGACCTTGGTCAGCGTGACGCCCGAATCGGCCAGGTCGTCCACCAGCAGGATGTTGCCCTTCAGCGGGCCCTTGGTCATCGTCATGTACTTGGCGATGTCCAGGTCGCCCTGCACGGTGCCCTTGTCTTCGCGGTAGGAGCTGGTCGACAGGATCGCCAGCGGCACGTCGAAGATGCGCGAGAACACGTCGCCGGGGCGCACGCCGCCGCGGGCCAGGCACAGCACCTGGTCGAACTTCCAGCCGGACTCGTACACCTTCAGCGCCAGGCGCTCGATCAGGCGGTGGTATTCGTCCCAGGACACCCACAGGTGCTTGTCATCGGTTTGAGGGGTACTCATGTGTTTCCTCGTTTTGAACTTGTTCTTATTCGAATGGATGGCGCAGGACGATCGTCTCTTCGCGGTCAGGACCGGTGGAGACCATGTCGACCGGCACGCCGACCAGTTCTTCGATCCGCTTGATGTACGCGCGGGCAGCGGCCGGCAGTGCGGCCAGCGACTTGGCGCCGACGGTGCTGTCCTTCCAGCCCGGCATTTCTTCATAGATCGGCTCGCAGCGTGCCGCGTCTTCGGCGCCGACCGGGAAGATGTCCAGGTGCTTGCCGTCCAGCGTGTAGCCGGTGCACAGCTTCAGCGTTTCCAGGCCGTCCAGCACGTCCAGCTTGGTCAGGCACATGCCGGACACGCCGTTGATCTGCACGGAGCGGCGCAGCAGCGCGGCATCGAACCAGCCGCAGCGGCGGGCACGGCCCGTCACGGTGCCGAATTCGTGGCCGACGGCCGACAGGTGGTGGCCCACGCCGGCATCGGTCGGCAGCTCGGACGGGAACGGGCCGGAACCCACGCGCGTCGTGTAGGCCTTGGTAATACCAAGCACGTAATGCAGCATGTTCGGACCGACGCCGGAACCGGCAGCCGCGTTACCCGCGACGCAGTTCGACGACGTGACGAACGGGTAGGTGCCGTGGTCGACGTCCAGCAGCGAGCCTTGCGCGCCTTCGAACAGCAGGTTGGCGCCGGCCTTGTGGGCGGCGTACAGCGCGCTCGACACGTCGGTCACCATCGGTGCCAGGCGCGGCACGTAGGCCAGCGCGTCGTCCAGCGTCTTCTGGTACTCGACCTTCGGTGCCTTCAGATAGTTTTCCAGCACGTAGTTGTGGTAGTCCAGGTTCTCGGCCAGCTTCTCGGCGAAACGCTTTTCGTTCAGCAGGTCGGCGATGCGGATCGCGCGGCGCGCGACCTTGTCTTCATACGCCGGGCCGATGCCCTTGCCGGTGGTGCCGATCTTGGCGGCGCCGCGGGCGGCTTCGCGCGCCGCGTCCAGCGCGGTGTGGTAAGGCAGGATGACCGGCGAAGCTTCGGAGATCTTCAGGCGCGACGACACTTCCACGCCGACCGCTTCCAGCTTGTCGATCTCGCGCAGCACGTCCGGCACGGAAACGACGACGCCGTTGCCGATGTAGCAGGCCACGCCCGGGCGCATGATGCCCGACGGGATCAGCTGCAGCGCCGTCTTCACGCCGCCGATGACCAGTGTGTGGCCGGCGTTGTGGCCGCCCTGGAAGCGCACCACGCCTTGCGCGTGTTCCGTCAGCCAGTCGACGATTTTGCCCTTGCCTTCATCGCCCCATTGGGTACCGATGACGACCACGTTTTTTGCAGTGATTTTTTTTGACATCACACTAACCTAAGTTTTTAAGAATCCAGTTACTGCCACTATCGTCGAGCACCAGCGCACGATCGCACTCGAACTCGTCCTGTTCATCGCTGTGACCCGGCAAAGACTGGATCACAACCTCGCCGGCCTTGCGCAGCCCGGCGATTTTTTCCTTCAGTTCCGGCGCATTGCCCCACGGCGCGCGGATCGCATGCTTGCGGTCCGCCGTCGGCAGCAGGCGTGCCAGTTCGCGCAGGTCCATCGAAAACCCCGTCGCGGGACGGGCGCGGCCGAAAGCCTCGCCCACATGGTCGTAGCGGCCGCCGCGCGCCACGGCGTTCGGCAGGCCCGGCACGTACAGCGCAAACGTGGCGCCGCTCTCGTACTGGTAGCCGCGCAGGTCGGCCAGGTCGATGTCCACGTCGGCGCGGCCGATGGCCGATGCCGCCAGCGCGGCCAGTTCGGCCAGCGCCTTGGCGATGCCCGGCATGTCGGGCAGCGCGTCCTTGGCCTTCTTCAGCACGTCCACGTCGCCGTACAGGTTCGGCAGCGCGAGCAGCGCATCGCGCGTGGCCGGCGCGTAGGCCGCCGTCAGCTCGCGCAGGCCGGGAACATCCTTGGCGCGCAGCAGCGTGACGATGGCGTCGTGATCCTTTTCGGCGGCGGCATCCTGCTGCAGGATCGCGCGCAGCACGCCCACGTGGGCCAGGTCGAGGCGCACGTCCGTGAAACCGGCCAGCTCCAGCGACGCGAGCGCCAGTTCCTGGATCTCGGCGTCCGCTTCCAGGCCGGCGTGGCCATAGATCTCGGCGCCGATCTGCAGCGGCTCGCGGGTGGCGTGCAGGCCGCTCGGCTTGGTGTGCAGCACCGGGCCGGCGTAGCACAGCCGCGTGACAGTCGCGCGGTTCAGCAGGTGGGCATCGATGCGGGCCACCTGCGTGGTCATGTCCGCGCGCAGGCCCAGCATGCGGCCGGAAATCTGGTCGACCAGCTTGAACGTGCGCAGGTCGGTATCCTGGCCAGCGCCGGTCATCAGGGACTCGACGTACTCCAGCAGCGGCGGCATCACGAGCTCGTAGCCGTAGCGGCGGAAGTTATCCAGCATCAGGCGGCGCAGCTCTTCGATCTTGCGCGCTTCGGACGGCAGGACGTCGGCGATATGTTCGGGCAGAAGCCAATTCGGCATGGGCAAACCGGTAATTAGAAAACATTCAATCCGCGCAGGGGCGGCACTCGACCGCGGAGGCCGAACCGCATATTTTACGCGAAAATGTGGCTAAACAGGAAAAAAGTCTGGAGACTGTCCCCGCAGGGGCCTGTCCCCGGGGTTGATTTTGACAGTCCAGCCTGCGAAGTAAAGGGATACGGGAAGCGCCCCAGGATTCTGAGGCAAAGTCAAACGCAACCCCGGGGACAGGCCCCAGGATTCTGAGGCAAAGTCAAAAACAACCCCGGGGACAGTCCCTTGCAGGGACAGTCCCCGACAGCTTTACTTGCCAGCCGAACCCGAACCCTTGAAGTACTTGAAGAACTCCGAATTCGGATCGATCAGCATGACGTCGGCCTTCGTCTTGAACGACGAACGGTAGGCTTCCAGGCTGCGGTAGAACTTGTAGAACTCCGGATTGCGGCCGAACGCTTCCGAGTAGATGCCGCTGGCCTTGGCATCGCCTTCGCCACGGATCTTCTCCGCTTCGCGGTAGGCTTCGGCCAGCAGCACGGTGCGCTGCTTGTCGGCGTCGGCGCGGATCTTCTCCGAGTCGGCGGCACCGGTGGAGCGCAGTTCGTTGGCCACGCGCACGCGCTCGGCCTTCATGCGTTCGTACACGGAGTTGTTGATCTGCTCCACGTAGTCGACGCGCTTCAGGCGCACGTCGAGGATCTCGACGCCGATCTGCTTCGCTTCGCGCACGACCTTGCCGCGGATGGATTCCATCACCTTGCCGCGCTGGCCGGAGATCACTTCGCGCACGGTGCGCTTGGTGATCTCTTCGTTCAGCGCCGCCTTGACGATCTGCGACATGCGGTCGCGCGCCCGGCTTTCATCGCCGCCGAAGCTGACGAAGTAGGTGCGCGGTTCCACGATGCGCCATTTCACGAACGAGTCCACCAGGATGTTCATCTTCTCGGCCGTGATGAAGCGGTCCGCTTCCGGCGAGTCGAGCGTCAGGATGCGCTTGTCCAGGTACAGCACGTTCTGGAACGGCGGCGGCAGCTTGAAGTGCAGGCCCGGCTCGCGGATCACCTGCTTCACTTCGCCGAGTGCGAACACGATGGCGAACTTGCGCTGGTCGACGACGAACACGGTGGACGACAGCAGCATCAGCGCGATGAACGCGGTGACGAGAATGGTAACGATGCGGTTCATCAGCGGCTCTCCCGATCGCGGGACGATTCGCGCGAGCGGCCGTCGCGGCGCGGATCCATCATGGTTGTATCGGGCGGCGGCAGCAGCACGGCGGTCGGCGGCGGCGCCGTGATGTTGTTGCGCTGCGCCTCGGTGGCGGCCACCTGCGAGATCAGTTTGTCCAGCGGCAGGTACAGCAGGTTGCTGCCGGCCTTCGAATCGACCATCACCTTGCTGGTGCTGGCGAAGATCTGCTGCATCGTGTCCAGGTACATGCGGTCGCGCGTCACGCCCGGCGCCTTCTGGTACTCGGCCAGCACGGACTTGAAGCGGTCGGCATTACCCGATGCGTTCTCGGTGACCATCGAACGATACGCCTCTGCTTCCTGCAGCAGGCGGAACGCCGCACCGCGCGCCTTCGGCACGATGTCGTTGGCGTAGGCCTGGCCTTCGTTCTTCTGGCGCTCGCGGTCCTGGCCGGCTTTGACGGCATCGTCGAAAGCGGCCTGCACCTGCTCCGGCGGCTGCACGCCCTGCATCGTCACGTTGGTGATCAATGCGCCGGACGCGTAGCGGTCGAGGATCTGTTGCATCAGCTGCTGCGTGTCGTATGCGACCTTCTCGCGGCCTTCGTACAGCACGAAGTCCATCTTGCTGCGGCCGACGATCTCGCGGATCGCCGTTTCGGACACCTGGCGCACGGTGTCTTCCGCGTCGCGGTTGTTGTACAGCCAGGCCACCGGGTCCTTCAGCGTGTACTGCACGGCGAACTGGATGTCGATGATGTTCTCGTCGTCCGTCAGCATCAGCGACTCGCGCGCCTGCTTGTTGCGGATATTGGTGCGGTAGCCCACTTCGACGGTACGCACCTGCGACACGTTGACGGTTTCGTTGGCCTGGAACGGATACGGCCAGCGCCAGTTGAAGCCGGCCGGCGTTTCATGGCTGTAGCGGCCGAACGTGGTGACGATGCCCTTCTGGCCTTCCTGCACGATGAACGCGCCGCTGGCCAGCCAGACGAGGACGGCGATGCCGGCCACGACGCCGACCGTCACGCCGGCGCCTTTCAGCTCGCCGCCGCCACCGCCGCCGTTGCCGCCGCCGTTATTGTTGCCGCCGTTGTTGCGGTTCTTGTTGCCGAACAGGCCGTTCAGGCGCTGGTTGAAGTCGCGCCACAGCTGGTCGAGATCCGGCGGACCTTCGCCGGGCTTCTTCCCTTCCTGGGCTTGCCGGTTGCCGTCCTTGTCCTGGCCCCAGCGGGGGTCGTTCAGGGAGAGCTTCAGGCCTAATCTTTTCACTAGTGAGGACAGAGGCATGTTCTTAGTGTGTTCCGACATGGATGAATGTGGAAATGGCGTCAGCCGGCGTGTCGTCCTTCGGCAGGGCGTTCACGGCACGCTGATGCTGGGCTGCTTCGGTGATCGCGCCGCGCAGCAGGTCGAGTCCGACGCCGGTACGGGCGCTGAGGAAAACGCGTGAAATCTTATCATGTTCATCACGCTCGATGCCCGGTTCCAGCGCCGCGGCGTCGATCTTGTTCCACACGAGGATCTGCGGAATGTGATCCGCGCCGATTTCGCGCAGCACTTCGTTGACCTGTTCGATCTGCTCCATGCGCACCGGGCTCGATGCGTCGACGACGTGCAGCAGCAGGTCGGCATGGATGGTTTCCTCCAGCGTGGCGCGGAATGCCGCCACCAGCTGGTGCGGCAGTTCGCGCACGAAACCGACCGTATCGGAGATGACGACGTTGCCGGCCTCCTCGCCCATGTAGATGCGGCGGGAAGTCGTGTCCAGCGTGGCGAACAGCTGGTCGGCCACGTACACGCCGGCCTTGGTCATCGTGTTGAACAGCGTCGACTTGCCGGCATTGGTATAGCCGACCAGCGACACGGAAAACGTCTGGTTGCGGTTGCGGGCGCGGCGTTGCGTCTCGTGCTGCTTGCGCAGCTTGGCCAGGCGGGCACGCAGTGCCTTGACCCGTTCGCCGATCAGCCGGCGGTCGGTCTCCAGCTGCGTCTCGCCCGGACCGCGCAGGCCGATACCGCCCTTTTGCCGTTCCAGGTGGGTCCAGCCGCGGATCAGGCGGGTGGACAGGTGCTGCAGCTGCGCCAGCTCGACCTGCAGCTTGCCCTCGTGGCTTTGCGCACGCTGGGCGAAGATGTCGAGAATCAGGCTGGTACGGTCCAGCACCCGCACGTTCAGGCGCTTTTCCAGATTGCGCTGCTGCGCGGGAGACAGGGCGTGATTGAAGATGACGATTTCCAGCTGGTGATCCACCACGGCGTGGCCGATCTCGTCGGCCTTGCCGCTGCCGACGAAGTAGGCGGCATCCGGGCTGGAACGCTTGCCGGTCACGGTGGTGACGGGCTCGGCGCCCGCCGACCGCGCCAGCAGCATCAATTCCTCGATGCTGGCGTCGAAATCGCCCTGACCGAAGTCCACGCCGACTAAAGCTGCGCGCATAAGACGGTCAGGTTACGTTGAAACGGAAGATGCGGCGTTGTCGCTACGGTCAACGCTTCACTCCGCGTCGTTGTCGATGTTGAGATTGACGGCGCGGGCCGGTACCACGGTCGAGATGGCATGCTTGTACACCATCTGGGTCACGGTATTGCGCAGCAGGACCACATACTGGTCGAACGACTCGATGTGGCCTTGCAGCTTGATACCGTTGACCAGGTAGATCGAGACGGGAACGTGCTCTTTACGCAGCGCGTTCAGGAATGGGTCTTGTAACAATTGCCCTTTATTGCTCATAACAGCTCCAGTTGATGTTGTTTGTTGGAATTGGAGGCGAAACGCTTGATTTCAAGTGCCGGCCACCCCCTCCATAGAGGGAAAAACACCTCTCCGGACGAAGGAAATGCTCCTAAGCTACTGTAACCTGTTTTTGCGGATCATGCAGGTTCGCCCGGGTGAAATCATGCAAAAACCGGGGGAACAGCGGCTGGGGACTGGCGGGGGACTGTCCCCGTATGGGGCCTGTCCCCGGGGTTGCCCTTTGCGAGATCAGGCAAACTCACCCCCAACCCCGGGGACAGGCCCCTGCGGGGACAGTCCCCAGCGTTACTTGGTGCGCTTGTCGAACGGGTTCTTGCCCATGCGCAGCTCGATGCGCAGCGGCGTGCCGACGAGGGAGAACGTGTCGCGGAAGTGTTTTTCCAGGTAACGTTTATACGGCTCGCTGATCGCGTCCAGCGAATTGCCGTGGATGACGATGATCGGCGGGTTCATGCCGCCCTGGTGGGCATAACGCATCTTCGGCCGCAGGCCGCCCTTGCGCTTCGGTTCCTGCTTCTCCACGGCTTCTTCCAGCGCGCGGGTCAGCTTCGGCGTCGACAGGTTGGCCATTGCCGCGGCATAGGCGGAATCGACGGACTTCATCAGCTGGACGATGCCGGTGCCCTTCAGCGCGGAGATGAAGTGCGTGTTGGCGAAGCTGAGGAAGTCGATCTTGCGGTCCATGTCCATCTTGACCTGGTCGCGCTGGTCCGTCTGCAGCCCGTCCCACTTGTTCACGGCCAGCACCAGCGCGCGGCCCGATTCCAGGATGAAGCCGGCGATGTGCGCATCCTGCTCCGAAATGTCCTGCTGCGCATCGAGCATCAGGATGACGACGTTCGCTTCCGAGATCGACTGCAGCGTCTTCACGACGGAGAATTTCTCGATCGCTTCGAACACCTTGCCGCGGCGGCGGATGCCGGCCGTGTCGATCAGCGTGTAGTGCTTGCCGTCGCGCTCGAACGGGATCTCGATCGAATCGCGCGTGGTGCCCGGCATGTCGAACGCGATGACGCGCTCTTCGCCCAGCAGCGTGTTGATCAGCGTGGACTTGCCCACGTTCGGGCGGCCCACCAGCGCCAGCTTGATGCCGCGTTCGGACGGCAGCAGCTCGTCCGGCTCGTCGGGACGGCCGGCGAAGGCTTTGTCCAGCGCTTCTTCCACCAGGTCGTGCACGCCGTCGCCGTGGGCGCCGGAGATCGCATACGGATCGCCCATGCCCAGTTCGTAGAAGTCCGACACGGCCGACGTGTACTTCATGCCTTCGGCCTTGTTCACCACCAGCAGCACGGGACGGCCGCTCTTGCGCAGGAAGTCGGTGATGGTCTTGTCGTGCGGCGTCATGCCCTGGCGTCCGTCGACGAGGAAGACGACGACGTCCGCCTCGGCCACGGCCTGCTTGGTCTGCAGCGCCATCTGGAACATGATGCCTTCCTTGGCGACCGGTTCGAAACCGCCCGTATCGATGACCAGGAAGGGACGTTCGCCGACGCGGCCCTCGCCGTAGTGACGATCGCGCGTCAGTCCGGGAAGGTCCGCCACCAGCGCGTCGCGCGAGCGGGTCAGACGATTGAATAGGGTCGACTTCCCGACGTTCGGGCGACCTACGAGTGCGATTACCGGCTTCATTCTTTTTCTGCTCAACCGCTTGCGCGGTCATAAGTACTGCTTGGATTTATTGAAAAACTGCCCGGCCGCCGCGGCGGCCGTTACTGATTTACTCGACCGCGATGGCGGCCACGGTGCCGGACTGCGTCTGGAAGATCATGTTCGAGCCGGCCACCACGGGCACCGACTGGATCGCGCTGCTGTCGAGCGAGACGCGGCCCAGCATCGAGCCGTCCTCGCGCGACAGCAGGTGCACGTAGCCCTGGTAGTCGCCCACCGCAACCACACGACCGTAGGACAAAGGCGTGGACAGCACGCGGTTGGTCAGCGTGTCGTTCTTCCATGCGCTCTGGCCGCCGTCGCGGCTGTAGGCCGACACATTGCCCTTGTCGTCGGCGACGAACACGAAGCGCTGGTCGGCGCCCACGCCCACGTCCGACGACGTGGCCTTGGTCCACTTGGCCACGCCCGTGGTCAGGTCGAAGCAGCCGACCTTGCCCTGGTACGTGACGGTGCAGATGTCGGCATCGACGACCACCGGCGTGCCGCTGATGTCGGAGACGCGCTCCAGTTCCGTGGCGCCGCGCGGGTCGGCCACCGACACTTCGAAGCGCGGCACGCCGTTCGACAGCGCCAGCGCCAGCAGCTTGCCGGCCGGCTGGGCGATGTACACGTTCGGCTGCGCCACCACCAGGCCCGGCGCATTACGCAGCGTCAGCGGCGGCGTGGTGCGCTGGATGAACCATTTGCGGTCGCCCGTCTTCGCGTCGTACGCGGTGATCTTGTTGTCCATGCTGCGCACGATCACCAGCTCGTCCGTGACGGCCGGTGCCGACAGCACTTCCGACGAGGCCTGCGTCTCCCACAGCTTCTTGCCGCTGCCGTCGAACGCCAGCACGGCGCCCTTGACGCCGCCGACGGCAACGATATTGCCGTTGCTGCCCACGCCGGCCGTCAGGTCGGTGCCGGCCTTGATGCGCCACTGCGATTTGCCGGTGGCGGCATCCAGGCGCTCGATGGTGCCGTCCGCATCGGCGATGAACACGCTGTTGTCGGCCAGCGCCGGCGAGAACACGTACAGGCCGGCCTTGCCGACGGAGTGCTTCCACACGATCTTGGCGGGGATCGGCGACTTCAGGTCGACCAGCTTGGCCGGCGGGTTCTTTTCTTTTTCCTTGAACGGATTCAGGGAGCTCAGGGTGCTGCAGCCCGCGGTCATGGCCAGCAGGCTCACGCCGATTACTTTACCGGTGATACGCATAGATTAAACCTTGCTCCTAACGAGGGTGCCGGGCGCGGTGGCGCGACGTGGAACGAATGACGAAAACGAATGACGCGGCTCAGCTCAGGCAGCGGCGGCCGGTTTTTCTTCCGGCACGGTGCCGCCGACGGCTTCCAGCTTCAGCTCGATCAGCTGGCGGGCCGGGCTTTTCTTGTCGGTGCCGGTCAGCGCCGCCTGGTAGGCGGTGCGGGCTTCGGTCAGCTTGTTCTGCGCGGCCAGGATGTCGCCCTTGCGGTCGTTGACGCTGGCGGCGAACTGCGCCGGCACGTCGCCGCCCAGCGTTTTCAGCGCTTCGTCGTAGGCTTTTTCGTCCAGCAGCACGCCGGCCAGGCGGATCTTCGCGATCGCCTTGTATTCCGCGTTGCCGTGGTCGATCGCCCATTGCAGCTGCGTCTTCGTGGCTTTCAGGTCGTTCGCGTCGAACGCCGACTTGGCGGCCGTCAGCGCGCCGATCGTGGCGTACTGCGTGCTGCCGTAACGGCTTTCCAGGTCGGCCGCGGCGCGCTGCACCTTGGCGTTGTCCTTGCCGACGGACGTCTGCAGCTCGTCGTACAGCGCCGAGGCCTGCACGGCCTGCGTGCGCTGGTAGTAGTTCCAGCCGGTCCAGCCGGAATAGGCGGCCAGGCCGGCGACCACGACCCAGGTAGCCGCATTGCCGTACTTGCCCCACCATTCCTTCACGGAGGCGAGTTGCTCTTCTTCTTGGTGATCGTATGCCATCGTTCGTCTCTTCGGTCGTCTGTTAAGGATTAAGGTGGATGAATCAGTGGTGGTGGTGCGTGTGGTCGTGATCGTGGTCGCAGGTGATCTCGTGGACCAGGTAATCGACCACTTCCTCGAACGGCACGACAGCCTGCTGCTGCTCGCCCTCTTCGCCGCGCAGCGCCTTCACGCTGGCCGTGTTGTTGGCCACTTCGTCGTCGCCGATGATGATCGCGAACGACGCGCCGCTGCCGTCGGCCTTCTTCATCTGGCTCTTGAACGAACCGGTGCCGGCCGACGTGGCGCAGTGCAGGATGACGTCCAGGCCCGCATCGCGAATGCGCTCGCCCAGGATGAACGCCTGCAGCTGCGCTTCCTCGCCCTGGTGGACCAGGTACACGTCGCACTGCGCCGGCGCGGCCGTATCGCCGGCCGATTTCATCAGCTCGATCAGGCGCTCGATGCCCATCGCGAAGCCGACGGCCGGCGTCGGCTTGCCGCCGAACGTCTCGACCAGCGGATCGTAGCGGCCGCCCGCGCAGACGGTGCCCTGCGCGCCCAGCTCGTCGGTGACCCATTCGAACACGGTGCGGTTGTAGTAGTCGATGCCGCGCACCAGCCGCGGGTTGACGGTGAACTGCACCGCGTTGCGGTCCAGCAGGTTCTTCACGCCGTTGAAGTGGGCCAGCGATTCCTCGCCCAGGTAGTCGAGCAGCTTCGGCGCGTTGTTGACGATGTCCTGCAGCGCCGGGTTCTTCGTGTCGAGGATGCGCAGCGGGTTGGTGTGCAGGCGGCGCTTGGCTTCCGCATCCAGGCTCTCTTCGTGCTTTTCCAGGTAGGCGATCAAGTCCACGCGGTGGCGCGCGCGCTCGGCCGCGTCGCCGATCGAGTTCAGCTCGAGGCGGATGTTTTCCAGGCCCAGGTCGTCCCACAGACGGCGGCACAGCATGATCAGTTCCGCATCGATGTCCGGGCCGGTGAAGCCAACCGCTTCCGCGCCGAACTGGTGGAACTGGCGGTAGCGGCCCCGCTGTGGCCGCTCGTGGCGGAACATCTGGCCCTTGTACCACAGCCGTTTCGGGCCTTCGTACACGAGGTTGTGTTCGATCACGGCGCGCACCACGCCGGCCGTGCCTTCCGGGCGCAACGTCAGCAGGTCGCCGTTCATCGAATCCTCGAACGAGTACATCTCCTTTTCGACGATGTCGGTGACGGCGCCGATCGCGCGCGCGAACAGGCGCGTCTCTTCGACGATCGGCGTGCGGATGTTCTGGTAGCCGTAGCTTTGCAGGATCGACTGCGCGGTGTTCTCGAAGATCTCCCACAGGTGGGCATCGGCCGGCAGGATGTCGGGCATCCCTTTGACGGCGGTGATCTTCTCGACTTTCTCAGGTTTTTTTTGTTCGGACATTATGCTGCCTGTTTGCTGTAGTTCTTCTGTACGTAATCCAGCACGATCTGCTGGAACTCCTGCACGATGCCTTCGCCGCGCAGCGTGGCCACCTTCTGGCCGTCGACGAACACCGGCGCGGCCGGCGATTCGCCCGTGCCGGGCAGGCTGATGCCGATATTGGCGTGCTTCGATTCGCCCGGGCCGTTGACGATGCAGCCCATCACGGCCACGTTCATCGCCTCGACGCCGGGATAGCTTTTTTTCCATTCCGGCATCTGCTCGCGCAGGAAGGTCTGGATGTCGTCCGCCAGTTCCTGGAACGTGGTGGACGTGGTGCGGCCGCAGCCCGGGCAGGCGATGACCATCGGCGCGAATTTGCGCAGGCCCATCGTCTGCAGGATCTCCTGGCCGACCACCACTTCCCTGGTGCGGTCGCCGCCCGGTTCCGGCGTCAGCGAAATGCGGATCGTGTCGCCGATGCCTTCCTGCAGCAGCACGGACAGCGCGGCCGTCGAAGCGACGATGCCCTTGCTGCCCATGCCCGCTTCCGTCAGGCCCAGGTGCAGCGCGTAGCCGCAGCGCTGCGCCAGCGCGCGGTAGACAGCGATCAGGTCCTGCACGCCCGACACTTTACAGGACAGGATGATCTTGTCCCGCGACAGGCCCACTTCCTCGGCCCGCATGGCGTTCTCGATCGCCGACGTGACGAGCGCCTCGTACATCACGGCCTGCGCGGTCCACGGGTTTTCCCGCGCCGCGTTCTCGTCCATGATGCGCGCCAGCAGCGCCTGGTCCAGCGAGCCCCAGTTGACGCCGATGCGCACCGGCTTGTCGTGGCGGATCGCCACTTCGATCATCTGGGCGAACTGCGTGTCGCGCTTGGCACCTTTGCCCACGTTGCCGGGGTTGATGCGGTATTTCGACAGCGCCGCGGCGCAGTCGGGATATTCCGTCAGCAGCGTGTGGCCGTTGTAGTGGAAGTCGCCCACCAGCGGCACGTCGACGCCCATCCGGTCCAGCTGCTCGCGGATGTAGGGCACGGCCTGCGCCGCTTCGGGACGGTCCACCGTCAGGCGCACCAGCTCGGAGCCGGCGCGGGCCAGATCCTTGATCTGGATGGCCGTGCCGACGGCATCGGCCGTATCGGTATTGGTCATCGACTGCACGACGACCGGGTGGTCGCCGCCGACCCACACCTTGCGCGAGCCATGCTGCACCAGCACGCCATGGCTGGCGCGGCGCGCCAGCGGGCCGGACGGGATCGGGTTGTTCGTATTCGACATGCTCATTGCTCGGCTTTACTGGCGCTTGGTTATCTGCTCGGTTACTTGATCTGCACGCGGGAAATCGTGCCGTTGGCGACTTTCGGCAGCGGCACCGGTTCGCCGCGCAGCGTGGCGCGCACGCCGTCCGGCTTGCCGACGATCAGCGTGGACTGGCGGTCGATGTCGAACGTCTCGGTGCTGCCGGCCTTGACCAGCCGGGCCACCAGCGACGGCGCGCCGGGCCGGCGGATCTCGATCCACGAATCTTCCGTCACGGTCAGCACCAGCGGGTTGGCGCCCGCTGCCGGTGCTGCTGGCGGCACGGCTGCCGGCGCCGGCGTCACCACGGGCGCAACGGCGGGCGTCGCGGCAGGGGCGGCCGCGGCCGGCACAGGCGTCGCGGCGGCGGTGTCAGGCGCCGTCACCGTTTCGGTGGCGGGCGCGGTGACCAGCGGCGCCGTGTTGTCCGGCGACGGCGGCGGCGACACCAGCGGCACGTTCGGCGCCTGCAACGGTTCCGTCGTGGTGCCCGCGGCGGGCGGCACGGTTTCCACCGCGGCCTGCTTGGGCTGCAGCAGGTCGGCCGGGATCAGCCCGGCCTGCCATGCGCCGGCCGCGGCCGCTACGGCCAGCACGACGACCACGCCGCCGACGATCCAGCCGGTGGGCTTCGAGCTGCGGCGTTCCGTCAGCGTCGGGAAGCGCGATTCGGAAAACGACGTGGGCATCTTGTCGCGCTTGACGGGCGCGTGCTCGGGCACCGGCACGGCCGGCGCCACTTCGATCTGCGCCACCAGCGGTGCCGGATCCAGCCGCACCACTTTCGCATAGGCGCGGATGAAGCCGCGCGTGACGGCCATGTTCGGCAGCGACGCATAGTCGCCCTGCTCCAGTGCGATCACCTGCCGCGGCGCCAGCTTCAGCTGGTCGGCGATCTGTTCCACGGTCAGGCCCATGGCCTCGCGCTGCGTTGCCAGCTGTGCCCCGGGCGCGGAAGCACGACGTTGGTCTTGCGGCTCTTTCTGCCCTTCTGCATCCATTGTTATCCCTGTCTCACTCATCGAACGCCCCTCGTTGATACGCAGCATACTCGGGCGAAGCGGCATGATGGCGGCGCAATTGCGTCGCCCAGCCCTGCTCCGCGCCCTGGTCGCCCAGCTTGTGCTGCACCTTTATCGCCAGCCACAGCACGTCGGCCGTCAGGCTGTCGGCCCTGGCAATCTTGCCAAGGCGGGTAATGAAGAAATTCGCGCGGCTGACATCGCCCCGCTCGTAATACACCCGCGCCAGATTGGCGTTGGTCGACGGCTGGTCCGGTGCCCGCTGCAGCGCCTGCAGCAGGTACTTCTCCGCCCGGTCGACATCCTTCACCTTCAGCGCGCAACTGCCCGCATTGTTCAGTGCCTTGGCCGGCGATGCGTACTGCCGGCTGGCCAGCGCCGCGTCGAACCACCGCAGCGATTCGGCCGCGCGGCCGTTCTGGCACAGGAACGACCCGTAATTGTTCGCGATGTCCGGGTTGTTCGGCGCCAGCTGCAAGGCACGCTTGAAATTATCGTCGGCCAGCACGGTTTCGCCCAGGCCCATGTAGATCAGCGCGCGCATGCCGTACGCGTCGGCATAGTCCGGATCGGCGGCAATCGCCTTCTTCACTTCGTCCAGCGCCACCGCCAGCTGGTTCTGCTCGTAATAGCCGACCGCCAGCTGCATGCGGATCTGGGCGCGCTTCTGCGCTGCCGTGGCATCCGACAGTGTTGGCAAGTCCGCCTTGCCGCTCGTCCCGCCCGCCCCGCCCGGGCTTGCGCAACCCGCCAGCAGCGCGGCCAGGCCGAGCGCGGCCAGTGCGCAGTTTACCCGAAGACGCGCGCGGCGCTGGGCGAACCCCGTCATCAGGAACGGATCTCCACGATCTTGCCGAAGTCGGCACCGAACTTGGTTTTGTACTCGGCCATCTTCTCCATGCGCTCCGCCACGCGGGTGCGGTCCTTGACCTCGCCGGCCAGCTGGCCGCAGGCGGCGTCGATATCGTCGCCGCGGGTCTTGCGGATCGTCGTCACGATGCCGGCGTTCATCAGGATCTCGGAAAACGCCTTGATGCGCGGGTTCTTCGAGCGGAACAGCCCCGATTCCGGGAAAGGATTGAACGGGATCAGGTTGAACTTGCAGTTGATGCCATACACGGGATGGTTCACCAGCGCCACCAGTTCGCGGGCGTGCTCGTCGGTATCGTTGAAACCGTCCAGCATGCAGTATTCGAACGTGATGAAGTCGCGCGGCGCGAACTCCAGGTAGCGCTTGCAGGCCGCCAGCAGCTCGGCCAGCGGATATTTTTTATTCAGGGGCACCAGGCCGTTGCGCAGCTCGTCGTTGGACGCGTGCAGCGATACGGCCAGGGCCACCGGCACGTCCTGCGACAGCTTGTCGATCATCGGGACGACGCCGGACGTGGACAGCGTCACGCGGCGGCGCGACAGGCCGTAGGCGTTATCGTCCAGCATCAGCTTCAGCGCCGTGGCGGTCGGGTCGTAGTTCAGCAGCGGCTCGCCCATGCCCATCATCACCACATTGGTGATCTGGCGTTCGCCTTTCGGGCCGGGCTCGATGCCCTTGGTGCGGCGCAGCTCGAACTCGGCCATCCACAGCTGGCCGATGATTTCGGCCACCGTCAGGTTGCGGTTGAAGCCCTGCTTGCCCGTCGAGCAGAAGCGGCAGTTGACGGCGCAACCGGCCTGCGTGGAAATGCACAGCGTGCCGCGGTTTTCTTCCGGAATGAACACGGTTTCCACGGCGTTGCCGTTGCCGACATCCACCAGCCACTTGCGGGTGCCGTCGGACGACGTGTTGTCGCTGATGATGTCGGGCGCCGTGACGTGGGCGCGCGTCTTCAGTTTCTCGCGCAGCGATTTGGCGAGGTCGGTCATGCTGTCGAAGTCGGACGCACCGAACTGGTGAATCCACCGTTGCAGCTGCTTGGCACGGAACGGCTTCTCACCCAACTCCGCACAGTAGGCGACCAGTTGCGCGGGATCCAGGTCCAGCAGGTTGGTGAGCGTCGTGTCCATAAGCCTTCAATCGATTCTGCAAATTTTTTCAAAACGCCTGCGCCCCGGACTCAGCCGGGGCGTGGCGGATACTGCTAAAGCACCGTTATTCGCTGTTGCGAATTAACGGGAGTACACGTTCAGTGCTGGGAAGTAGTAAGCGATTTCCACAGCGGCGGTTTCGGCAGCGTCCGAACCGTGAACGGCGTTGGCGTCGATGGAGTCGGCGAAGTCGGCGCGAATGGTGCCGGCGTCAGCTTTCTTCGGATCGGTAGCGCCCATCAGGTCGCGGTTCTTGGCAATGGCGCCTTCGCCTTCCAGAACCTGGATCATGACCGGGCCGGAAACCATGAAGTCCACCAGGTCCTTGAAGAACGGGCGGGCAGCGTGCACGGCGTAGAAGCCTTCGGCTTCGGCGCGCGACAGTTGTGCCATGCGGGCAGCCACGACCTTCAGGCCAGCGCCTTCGAAACGGCTGTAAATCTGGCCGATTACGTTCTTGGCCACTGCGTCCGGTTTGATGATCGACAGGGTGCGTTCGATTGCCATTATTAAAAACTCCAATAAAAAGAAAGGTTTAAAACAAAAATTGATTTCTCGATCAACCTTTGATTTTACCATAGAACACCCCATATACTATGCGTGTTGGGGCGGAAGATGGCACATCAAGCGGCAAACAGCCGCAGCGAAACCCCGGGCAGCGTGCAAGCGGAAGGATTTGGCTGGGAAGCCCAACCAACCGTGGCAGTTGGACGCCGTCCGGCGGATTTCAAGGGACAAAAGACCATCCCACGGGCTTAAGCCCTTTTCGGCACCTTGCGTGCTAAGCTTAGGCAAGGGTACACCGTACCGACAATTAGGAGCAATCATGGCAAATCTGCAAAAAACTTATGACTATGCGGGCAGTCGCAGCGTCACCCGCAACTCCGTCCTGCGCAACACCTACTGGTTGCTGGCGCTGTCGATGATCCCGACCGTGCTCGGCGCTGCCGTCGGCCTGGCATTCGGCGTGCCGATGCCGCGCGGCTTCATGGGCGCGATCCTGTTCCTGGCGGTGGCGTTCGGCTTCATCTGGGCCATCGAAAAGAACAAGACCAGCGGTGTGGGCGTCGCCCTGCTGCTCGGCTTCACGTTCTTCATGGGCCTGATGCTGACGCCGCTGCTGAACCGCACGCTGGGCTTCACCAACGGCGGCACGCTGATCATGCTGGCGTTCGGCGGTACCGCGTCGATCTTCGCCGTGCTGGCCAGCATCGCCACCGTGTCGAAGCGCGACTTCTCCGGCGTGGCCAAGTTCGCGTTCATCGGCCTGGTGCTGATCATCCTAGCATCGCTGGCCAATATCTGGTTCGCGATCCCGGCGCTGACGCTGACGATCTCCGTGCTGGCGATCGGCATCTTCTCGGCCTTCATCCTGTATGACGTGCAGCGCATCGTCAACGGCGGCGAAACCAACTACGTCAGCGCCACGCTGGCCCTGTACCTGGACGTGTACAACATCTTCACGAGCCTGCTGCAGATCCTCGGCTTCGCCGGCGGCAGCCGCGACTAAGCTTCACGCCTCCCAGCAAAAAGCCGGCTTCGCGCCGGCTTTTTTTTATTTGCAATGTTTCCCGAAAAATGGGGACAGACCCCATTTTTCGGGAAACTTTGTTCACGCAGGCAAGCGCTTACGCGAGGTCGAACACGGCCATCGACTCGACGTGCGAGGTATGCGGGAACATGTTCATCACGCCGGCCTGCTTCAGCTCGTAGCCGGCGCGGTGCACCAGCACGCCGGCATCGCGCGCCAGCGTGGACGGGCTGCACGACACGTAGACGATCCTTTTCGGCATCAGCTCGGGGTGGCTTTCCTTCAGCTCCGCCAGCGCCGTCGACAGCGCCATCGCGCCGTCGCGCGGCGGGTCGATCAACAGGCGGTCGAACTTGCCGAGGGCGACCAGGTCGTCCTTCGTCACTTCGAACAGGTTGCGGCAGTAGAACGTCGTCTTGTCCCCCACGCCATTGACCACCGCATTGGCCTGCGCCCGCTCGGTCAGCGTCGTGCTGCCTTCGATGCCGACGACTTCACGGGCCTGCGTGGCCAGCGGCAGCGTGAAGTTGCCGATGCCGCAGAACAGGTCGGCGACGCGGTCGTCCGGCTGCACCTCCAGGTGGCGCAGCGCCTTGTGCACCAGCACGCGGTTGATCTGGTGGTTCACCTGCGTGAAATCGACCGGCTTGAACGGCATGCGGATGCCGAACTCGGGCAGCAGGTAGTGCAGCTGCTTGTCCAGCGGGTAGAACGGCTCCGCAGTGTCCGGGCCTTTCGGCTGCAACCACCACTGGATGTTGTACTCGTCGGCAAACGCCTTGACCTTGACCTCGTCGTCGGCCGTCAGCGGCGCCATATTGCGCATCACCAGCACCGTCAGGTCTTCGCCGATCGCCAGCTCCAGTTGCGGCACCTTGTCGTAGAGCGACAGGCTGCCGATCAGCTCGCGTAGCGGCATCAGCATGTCCGACACGTGCTTCGGCAGGATCTGGCAGCTCTCGATATTGGCCACGTACACGGATTTCTTTTCGTGGAAGCCGACCAGCACGGTGCCCTTCTTGGCCACGTGGCGGGCCGACAGCCGCGCGCGGTAGCGGTAACCCCACGTGGGGCCCTGCAGGGGGCGCATCATCACTTCCGCCTTCACCTTCGACAGGTGCCACAGATTGTCCTCCAGCGTGCGCTGCTTGATCGCCACCTGCGCGGTCGGCTCCAGGTGCTGCATCGAACAGCCGCCGCACATGTCGAAGTGCGGGCATTTCGGCTGCACGCGCAGCACGGATTCCTGGTGGATCTGCGTCAGCCGCGCCGCTTCCCAGTTCTTCTTTTTCTTGAACGTCTCGAAGCTGACCTTTTCCCCAGGCAGCGCCCCTTCGACGAAGATCACCTTGCCCGGCGTGCCGTCTTCGTTGTCCGGCATGTGACCGACGCCGCGCGCGTCATTGTCCAGCGATTTGATGTCGATGATGATGTCTTGCATGTGTAGGTAATAGCAGGTTGACGCCGGCGGTGGGCGATTCGGAAGGGCGATATGATAGCAGAGATGGGGTGGGGACCGTCCCTGCAAGGGACTGTCCCCTCTTCTGTCTTCGGGTTGCCGCGAGGTTCAGCGAACATCAAAAGCAACCGAGGGGACAGTCCTCTCTTTGGGTTGCCGTGAGGTTCAGCGAACGTCAACAGCAACCGAGGGGACAGTCCCTTGCAGGGACAGTCCCCGGCACCTACAGCAGCGAATCCCGCACGACGCCGCGCGCGGCCATGGCGCGCTTGAGCTTGACGAGCGCCTCCTGCTGGATCTGCCGGACGCGCTCGCGCGTGACGCCCATTTCCTCGGCCAGCGTTTCCAGCGTGGCGGGATCGTCGTTGTCGAGGCCGAAGCGGCGCATGATGACGATGCGCTGCTTGTCCGGCAGCTTGGTCAGCCAGTCGCGCACCAGCTGCGTCATTTCGTGGTGTTCGGCGCGGGCGTCCGGGCTGTCGTCCACGTCGCCAGGCAGCATGTCCATCAGCGACGATTGCGGGTCGTTGTCCAGCGGCGCGTCGAGCGACGTGGCGTGCTCGGACAGCGCGAGGATGTCCTGCACCTCCTCCACCGGGCGTCCGACGAGCTCGGCGATATCCTCGGCGGTGGCGTCCTTGCCGTTGTGGTGCTGCGCTTCCAGGTGGTATTTGCCGCGCAGGATCTGGTTCAGTTCGCGCACCATGTGCACCGGCAGGCGCACCGTGCGGGCCTGGTTCATGATGGCCCGCTCGATGCTCTGGCGGATCCACCACGTGGCATAGGTGGAAAACCGGAAACCCCGCTCCGGCTCGAACTTGTCGATGGCGCGCATCAGGCCGATATTGCCCTCCTCGATCATGTCGAGCAGGACGACGCCGCGGTTGATGTAATGCTTGGCGATGGAGACGACGAGCCGCAGATTGTGCTCGATCATTTTCTGGCGGGCGGCGAAATCGCCCTGCTTGGCCAGCGTGGCGAAGTGCACTTCCTGCGGGGCCGTCAGCAGCGGCCGCGTGCCGATCTGGTTCAGGTAGTGCTGGGTGGTGTCGGTGGACAGCTCCGCCGCCAGCACTTTCTTCAGCTCGTCGACCGTCTCGAGCACCGTGCCGGACGAGCGGGTTTCGTTGTCGGAACCGCCCTCCTGCTCATCCGCATCGTCCACCTGCTCGTCCGGGAAATCGTCCGGTAGCGAGTCGTCTTCCAGATGATCGTGCGGCGAGCTGGTCATGGGAACACCTAGCGGTTGGGCAGGAACTTGGACGGGTCGACCGGTTTGCCCTGCTGCCTGATCTCGAAGTGCAGCTTGACGGTGTCGGAATCGGAATCGCCCATCTCGGCGATGGTCTGCCCCTTGCCGACCGTCTGGCCCTCCTTGACGAGGATGGCGCGGTTGTGGGCGTAAGCGGAAAGCAGGCCATTACTATGCTTCACGATGACGAGATTACCATAACCGCGGATGCCGCTGCCCGCATACATCACCTTTCCTGCACCTGCCGCAAGCACCTGCTGGCCGGGGCGGCCGGCAATGTCGATGCCCTTGCTGCGGCCTTCGTCGAACTGTGCGACGACCTTGCCGTCGGACGGCCACATCCAGCTGACGTCGCGGTCTTCGGCGGACATCGCCGGCGCCGCCGGCTGTGCGGGTGCGGACGGCTTGGCGCTGGCCACCTGCACCGGCTTGGTTGCCGACGCGGCGGGCTTGCCATCGCCCTGCAGGTCCGCCATCGCACCGTCCGTGTACGGTTTCTTGTCGCCTTTCGGCTCGGTTTTCTTCGGCGGCGGCGGGATCTTCGTCGTGTCCGGCGGCATGACAACGGCGGCCGTGCGCACGCCCGGCGCGTCTTCCGGCGGGGCCACGCGCAGCACCTGATCGACCTTGATGTCGTTCGGGTTGGCCAGGTTGTTCCACGTGACCAGGTCGCGGTAATTCTGGCCGTTATCGAGCGCGATGCGCAGCAGCGTATCGCCCTTGCGCACCGTGTAATAGCCTTCGCGGTCCTTGATCTCCTGCACCGGCGCGGGCGCGGGACCCGGCGACGAATGGCGCGCGATCGGACGTTCGACCACCGGCGCCTGGTTCGGGGTGGACGTGCAGGCGGTCAGCACCGCCAGCGGCAACAATACAAACAGGGAACTTTTTTTCGTCATGCTCATCTAATTTTTTGATTACTTTCTCTACTCGTCTCTACGCCGGCTGGAACATCAACGTCAAATGCAACCCCGGGGACAGGCCCCTGCGGGGACAGTCCCCAGCTATACGGTACCGGGGCGCAGCGGTACGAAGTGGCAGTCTTCCAGCGTCTGGCGCACCCACTCGGACTTGGCCACGCGGGTGACCAGCTCCAAATGCTGGGTGCGCTCGCCCACGGGCGCCACCAGCCGGCCGCCGATCGCCAGCTGTTCCAGCAGCGCCCGCGGTACTTCCAGGCCCGCGGCCGCGAGGATGATGCCGTCGAATGGCGCTGCCTGGGGCAACCCAAGCATACCATCTCCGTAATGCAGACGCAGGTTCGCTATCCGCAGCGGCCGCAGGTTGGCCTTCGCCAGCTCATGTAACGGCTTGATCCGCTCGATGGAATACACCTCTTGCGCAACGCACGATAAAACCGCCGCCTGGTAGCCGCAGCCGGTGCCGATTTCCAGCACCCGCTTGAGGTCGTTCCCCTGCCGCATCGCCTCGATCATCCGCGCCACGATGTACGGCTGCGAGATCGTCTGCTGGTGGCCGATCGGCAGCGATGCATCGATATACGCCTGGGCCGCCAGCCCTTCGTCCATGAACATGTGGCGGGGCACCGTTTCCAGCGCGCCCAGCACCACCGGATCCTGCACGCCCTGCTTCGCCACCCGCGCCACCATCGCCCGGCGCACGCCCTCCGACACGAGCGCGAACTGGCGCGGCGCGGCGGGCTGCGGCCGTTCGGGCACGTGCTGCCGCACGGGCACGGCGGCCGGCTGCGGGCGCCAGGGCTGCGTGCTTTGCGCGGCATTGCGGGTGGCGGTCTGCGGCGTGGCCACGGTAGGCAGCACGGACGGCTTCTTCTGCCCCTTGTCCGTCACCGACGACAGGGGCAGCGGGAAAGTACGGGGCTTGTCGCTCATCCGAGGGCCCTGGCGAGGAGTTCGAGTTGGGGACGGTGCGTCAGGTCGATCTGCAGCGGCGTCATCGAGATGCGTCCCTGCTGCACGGCGTGGAAGTCGGTGCCCTCGCCCGCATCCTTGCAGGCGCCCGGCGGCCCGATCCAGAAGATCTCGCGGCCGCGCGGGTCCTGCGACCGGATCACGGGCTCGGCCTGATGGCGGCGGCCCAGCCGCGTGGCGACGGGCGCACCCAGCTGGTCGTACGGCCGGTTGGGGATATTGACGTTCAGCAGATAGGGGCTGGCGACGATGTCGGCATAGCGCTCCACGATGTCGCGCGCGGCGCGGGCCGCATCGTCGATGTGCGCCCAGCCCCATTCGCCCTGCGAGAACGCGATGGCCGGGATGCCGAACAGGTAGCCTTCGGTGGCGGCCGCCACGGTGCCGGAGTACAGCGTGTCGTCGCCCATGTTCGGGCCGTTGTTGATGCCGGAAACGATCAGGTCCGGCCGCTCCGTCAGCATGCCGGTCAGCGCGATGTGCACGCAATCGGTGGGCGTGCCGTTGACGAAATAGAAACCATTGGCGGCCTGCTGCACCGACAGGGGCCGGTCCAGCGACAGCGAGTTGGACGCGCCGGAGCGGTTGCTGTCGGGCGCCACCACGATAATGTCCGCGATCGGGGCCAGCGCCTCGGCCAGCGCGTTGATGCCCGGTGCCAGGTAACCGTCGTCATTACTGATCAGGATTCTCATGCCGGGAATTTTACCTGAAGCAACGACCGCCCAGCGCATGCGGACGGTTCCGCATGCTGAAAAAAGCGGCGGTGCGCAGCAGAATCAGCGTGCGCCGATACGTGGCGCCGACAGTTCATGCTCGGCGGCCGGTTCGTCCGGCCCCGGTTTGCGGGCGCGCCGGGCAAAATAGCCGGCCTGGCCGACGCTGACGACGCGGTTCGGCCCCTGGCCGCTGCCGGCCCACCCGTCGCGCACGGCCGGCGGCCCGGCGTGCCGCAGATGGCCTTGCGCCAGCGCCAGCACCTTGCGGGTGCGCAGCGTGTCGGCATGGTCCGGCCCCAGCAGGCGGGAGCGCAGCGCCAGCACGTGTTCCAGCACCTCGCCCGCATCGTCCAGCTGCTCGGCATGGCACAGGATATCGGCCCGCACGGCCAGGCTTTCCACCGTGACGAGGTGTTCGCCGCCCAGCGCGCGCTGGTGCGCATCGATGACGGCATCCTGCAACGTCAATGCCTCCGGGTACTGGCCCTGCTGCGCCAGCGTGGCGGCCAGCGCCGTGGAGGCATCCAGCGTGGCGGGCGCGCTGGCGCCCAGCATCCGCTCGCGCGCCTCCAGCACCGCTTCCTGCAGGTATTGCGCTTCCTGGAACTGCTCCCGCTCGAACAGCAGGTCGGCCAGTGCCGCCTTGCTGTCCAGCGAATCGGCATGATCGTCGCCCAGGATCAGCACGTGCAGCGCCAGGCTCTCTTCGAGGCAGGCGGCGGCCTGCTCGTGGCGGCCCTCGCTGCGGTACAGTTCGCCCAGCCGGGCCAGGTCGCGCGCCAGCGGCAGCGACACGCCCCGCCCACCGCCCCGTTCCATCGCCGCGCGGCCCTGCGCCACGGCGTTCAGCAGGGGAATCTCGTCGCGCGACTGCCATGGCCGGTGGCCGCCGAGGAACCAGCCGAGGAAGGCCTGGAAGGTGCGCGTGACGGAGAAGCGGTCGTCCTCGTCGTCCGCGCCGACGGGCAGCGGCTCGCCGCAGGCCAGGCAGCGCGCCTGCTGCAGCTGCACTTCGTCGAAGTAGCTTTCCAGCGAAATGCGCGCCAGGCCGTACGCCTCGCCCAGCGCCCGCTCGAACACGGGCTGGTAGCCGGGAATATGGCGCTCCGGATCGCCGCGGCGCCACAGCGAGCGCTGCGCCGAATCGTCCATCTGCACGCGCGACGGCAGCGGATAGATCAGCAGCTCGCGCTGCTCGTCCTCGTGGCTGCGGCGCCATGTGGTGGCGCGCTGCACGAGCGCTTCGAGGCCGTCGAGATTCTGGCGGTTCGGCGTGAACACCAGCACCAGCTTGGTGGGCAGCAGCGTGGTGCAGATGCCGGCCGTGGCGGTACGGCCGGCCCGCGAATCGACCAGCACGTGCCGGAAGCGCCGCGCCGTGTTCGCGGCGAACACGCGGAACAACGCCGGGCAGGCGTCGAACAGCGCCTCCCAGTCGAGCCGCGCCACCCGTTCGGCATAGCCGGCATCCTGCCGGCCGGCCCGCATCAGGTACAGCGGACGGCTGCTGTCCGCGCGCGTCACGTACTGCTCCCAGCCGACCGCATCGAGCACCGCCTGGGCCAGTTCCGCATCGTCCTGCGCGCCCGGCAGCCGGCTGCAGCGCAGCAGCTGGTCGCGGCAGGCCTCGAACAGTTCCAGCACGCCCGGCCCGTCTTCGCTGACACCGAAATAATGGTGCAGGCCCGGCGATTCCATGTCCCAGTCGATCATCAGCGTGGGCACCGTCGCATTGTTGCGGCGGGCCAGCATCACCGACAGGTTGGCCAGGGCCATCGTGCGCCCCGTGCCGCCCTTGTGGGAATGAAAGGTGACGACTTCACCGGGTTCGTCCAGCGGAGGCAAAGACAGGCGTTGCGGTTCCATGGCGGTCCTTGAATGAGTAGAGCGTTGGAGGTTCCGGCGCGGAGTCAGCGGGGAAAGTGCGGCGGCGGCGCGGGCCGCCACTCCGGCGGAATGGGCGGCAGCACGAACCGGCTGCAATCGTGGCCGGCGGGGATGCTGTACTTCAGGTAGTGGTAGTGCGCCACGATGCGCTGGACGATCTTGTCGATGTCCGGCAGATAGTCGGGGTTGGTCTTCAGGTCGCCCGTCGCCAGCGTGTAGCGGGAGAAATCGACATAGAAGCCCGGCGCGCTGATCTGCGGGGGCAGGCTCAGCGGGTGGCGCGTCATGATCACCGGGATGATCAGGTGGCTGGGCAGCGGATACCACGTGCGCCGCTCCGCCTCGATCAGCTGCATCGCGGCGAATTCCCGGCGTGTGTAGGCATGCGCTTCGTACTTCGGCGTGTAGATCACGATCATGCAGACGCTCTCGCACAGCGCGAGGGCGATTTTCCGGTCCAGGTCGTCTCCTCCACCCAGTTGCTCGCTATCGACGAACAACTCCTTTTCCGTGTCCAGGTGCGGTTCCAGGTAGCAGCGCAGCGCGTCGATCAGGTCGTTCTTGAACTTGCTCATGTAGGCGTGCTGGCCATGCGCGTAGCTGAAGAAACAGCCGTAGCGGATCGTCATTTCATCCCCTCCTGTTTCTCCCCTGATGTGTAATCTTGTATGGTCTTTTTTACAACTGAGACCATTCCACTGTAACAAGCTGTTCAGCGGGGGCTTTGCGCTGGCGCAAATGCGTACTGCGCAGTCATGGGGGACTGTCCCCGGCTTCATGGGGCCTGTCCCC
>DKJA01000157.1 GCA_002454505.1 Oxalobacteraceae bacterium UBA6704 | reverse complement strand
GGCGGTGCGCGAACGCAGCGAAGTGTACGTGGACGACCTGACCCGCGAAGTGCCCACGCTGGACGCCTGCGAACGGTGCGCCAGCGCGCTGTTCGTGCCGCTGCTGCTGGGCGACCGCACGCTGGGCGCGATGTCGGTGCAGGCCATCGGCACGCATGCGTACGGCGAGCGCGAACGGCTGATCTTCCGCACGCTGTGCACCTACGGTGCGATTGCGCTCGACAACGCGCAGGCCTACAGCCAGCTGCAGGAAGCGCAGTCGCAGCTGGTGTCGCAGGAAAAGCTGGCGGCGCTTGGGGCGCTGATGGCCGGCGTCGCGCACGAACTGAACACGCCGATCGGCAACAGCCTGCTGATCGCCAGCACGCTGGAACAGAAGACGGACGAACTGGAAAAAGCCCTCAACGGCACCGGCCTGCGCCGCTCGGAACTGGCCGCGTTCATCGCCGACGCGCGCAAGGCGTCGGAACTGGTGATGCGCGGCCTGCACAGTGCCGCCGACCTGGTGGCCAGCTTCAAGCAGGTGGCCGTCGACCGCACGACGGAGCAGCGCCGCCAGTTCAACCTGCAGCAGGTCACCCACGAGATCGTGGCGACGATGATGAACCGCATCCGCGCGTCCAGCCACCGCATCGCGTTCGACGTGCCCGATACGATCGTGCTGGACAGCTACCCCGGCCCGTTCGGCCAGGTGGTCACGAACCTGATCAACAACGCGCTGCTGCATGCCTTCGATGGCCGCGATGGGGGCCGCATGCACCTCGTCGCCACTGCCGGCACCGATGGCCGGGTGGCCGTCACGTTCAGCGATGACGGCGTGGGCATCCCGCCGGAACACCTGTCGCGCATCTTCGACCCGTTCTTCACGACGAAGCTGGGCCAGGGCGGCAGCGGACTGGGACTGTCGATCAGCTACAACATCGTCACCGGCCTGCTGGGCGGGCAGATCGCCGTGCGCAGCGGCAGTGCCGGCACGACGTTCACGCTGGAGCTGCCGCTGGTGGCGCCGGATCAGGATCCGGCGTCCGAGGCTTCGATTTACTAAGGGGACTGTCCCTGAAAGGGACTGTCCCCTCGGTTGCTTTTATTTTTTAGACTGATCACAGTAATAGCAGAACAGGGGACAGTCCCTTGCAGGGACAGTCCCCACCACTATTAGTGGCTTGCAAAACCCCTTATAATGTTTTTTGCTATTCCGGCTAACAAAGGCGCTCCTGCCCCCAACAGCCACGGTAAATCAGGGCGCCAGCGCCTTTGCCGCAACATCGTTGTGAATATGTCCATACAAAAACCGATCAGGCACTATCTCCAGTTTGCCGACTTCTCGCTGGAAGAATACGAATACGTGATCGAGCGCGCGCACCTCATCAAGCGCAAGTTCAAGAACTACGAGATCTATCACCCGCTGATCGACCGCACGCTGGTGATGGTGTTCGAGAAGAACTCCACCCGCACGCGCCTGTCCTTCGAGGCCGGCATGCACCAGCTGGGCGGCGCCGCGATCTACCTGAACACGCGCGACTCGCAGCTGGGCCGCGGCGAACCGGTGGAAGACGCCGGCCAGGTGATGTCCCGCATGTGCGACATCATCATGGTGCGCACGTTCGGCCAGGAGATCATCGAGCGCTTCGCCGCCAATTCGCGGGTGCCCGTCATCAACGGGCTGACCAACGAACACCACCCGTGCCAGGTGTTTGCCGACATCTTCACCTACTACGAGCACCGCGGCCCGATCACGGGCAAGACGGTGGCGTGGATCGGCGATGCCAACAACATGCTGTATTCGTGGCTGCAGGCGGCCGAGGTATTCGGCTTCCACGTCAACGTGTCGACGCCGAAGGGCTACGACATGGACATGTCGCTGGTCGCCACCGACCGCTACACGCTGTTCGACAATCCGTCCGACGCCTGCGAAGGCGCGCACCTGGTCAATACCGACGTGTGGACCAGCATGGGCTACGAGCAGGAAAACGCGGCCCGCCTGAAGGCGTTCGACGGCTGGATCGTCGACAGCGCCAAGATGGCGCGCGCTGCGCCGGACGCCCTGTTCATGCACTGCCTGCCCGCCCACCGCGGCGAGGAAGTGTCCGCCGACGTCATCGACGGACCACAGTCCGTCGTGTGGGACGAAGCGGAAAACCGCCTGCACATCCAGAAGGCGCTGATCGAATACCTGCTGCTCGGCCGCATCGACGGCTGACAGGACAGTAAATAGTTTATATCGTTTAGTTAATTTAGTTGATATTGGAACCAGCATGAGCGACATCAAGAAAGTAGTCCTCGCCTATTCGGGCGGCCTGGACACCTCCGTGATCCTGAAATGGCTGCAGGATAACTACCAGTGCGAAATCGTCACCTTCACGGCCGACCTGGGCCAGGGCGAGGAACTGGAGCCGGCGCGCGCCAAGGCGATCAAGTTCGGCATCAAGCCGGAAAACATCTTCATCGATGACGTGCGCGAGGAATTCGTGCGCGACTTCGTGTTCCCCATGTTCCGCGCCAACACCGTGTACGAAGGCGAATACCTGCTCGGCACGTCGATCGCCCGGCCGCTGATCGCCAAGCGCCTGATCGAGATCGCCAACGAAACGGGTGCCGATGCGATCTCGCACGGCGCCACCGGCAAGGGCAACGACCAGGTGCGCTTCGAACTGGGCGCCTATGCGCTGAAACCCGGCGTCAAGGTGATCGCGCCGTGGCGCGAGTGGGACCTGCTGTCGCGCGAAAAACTGCTGAAGTACGCGGAAGATGCGGGCATCGCCATCGACATGAAGCACAAGAACGGCGGCGCACCGTACTCGATGGACGCCAACCTGCTGCACATCTCGTTCGAAGGCCGCCACCTGGAAAACCCGAGTGCCGAAGCGGAGGAATCGATGTGGCGCTGGACCGTGTCGCCGGAACAGGCACCGGACGAGGCGGAATACCTGGACATCGAATACGAAAAAGGCGACATCGTCGCGCTGAACGGCAAGCGCATGAGCGCCGCCGAAGTGCTGACGGAACTGAACCGCGTCGGCGGCAAGCACGGCATCGGCCGCCTCGACCTGGTGGAAAACCGCTACGTCGGCATGAAGTCGCGCGGCTGCTATGAAACGCCGGGCGGCACGATCATGCTGAAGGCGCACCGCGCCATCGAATCGATCACGCTGGACCGCGAAGTGGCCCACCTGAAGGACGACCTGATGCCGCGCTACGCGTCGCTGATCTATAACGGCTACTGGTGGGCACCGGAGCGCGTGGCGCTGCAGACGCTGATCGACCACACGCAGGCCACCGTCAACGGCTGGGTGCGCGTCAAGCTCTACAAGGGCAACGTCATCGTCGTCGCGCGCGATTCGAAAACGGATTCGCTGTTCGACCAGACCATCGCCACCTTCGACGAAGACGGCGGCGCCTACAACCAGGCCGACGCCGGCGGCTTCATCAAGCTGAACGCGCTGCGCATGCGCATCGCGGCCAACGCCAGACTGAAGCGCGGTCAATAAGCTTGCTGAACAAGCATTAGCAGGATTGCAGCATGCAAGGGCTGCCCTCGCGGGCGGCCCTTTTTACATGCGCCGCGCTGCCGAAAATCCCCCTGCAAATCCGGCTCGCCTGATGGCGGGAAAATGTTACATTGCGTCGCATACGAACTCTGCGCACCCGAGAGACCACGATGATCGATAACCTCAGCATCAAGAACAAGCTGTACGCAGGATTCGGCGGCATCCTCGCCGTGATCCTGATCCTGCTGGTACTGGCCTACTACAACTTCCAGCGGCTGTCCGAAGCGAATGCGTGGGACCGGCACACGATGCAGGTGCTGCACGGGATCGATGGCGTCAGCAACGGCGTGATGCAGATCCAGGCCGAGACGCGCGGCTACTACCTGACCGGTACCGAGGCGCGGCTGGTCAAGGTGCGCGAAGAAGTCGCCGAACTGCCGCCCCGCATCGATGCGCTGCAAAAGCTCGTCGTCGACAATGCGACGCAGGCGGCGCGCACCAGGAAGATCGAGACGATGATCCTGGCCTGGATCCGCGATGTGGTCGAGCCGCAGACGGTGCGCCGCCAGCAGCTGGGCGATGCGCCCGGCGCGGCCGACACCATCGGCAAGATGGCCCAGTTCCAGCAGGGCAGCCCGGCCGTCACGGCCGTCCACACGCTGCTCGAGGAAGCCCGCGCCGAAGAGAGCGCGCTGCTGGCCGAACGTTCGCAGGCGGCCGCCGACCTGCGCCGCGACATGACGCTGGTGCTGGTCGCCGGCGGCGCCGTGTGCATCATCCTGGCGCTGCTGATCGTCTACGCGCTGACGCGGGCGATCATGGGCCCGCTGAACAACCTGACCACCGTGGTGGGCCGCATCGCGGCCGGCGACCAGGGCGCCCGCGTGGATGTCGTCACGCGCGACGAACTGGGCCAGGTTTCCACGGAATTCAACCGGATGGCGCAGTCCATCCAGGACAACCTGCAGCGCGAGCGGGAAAGCTCGGACGAGCTGCGTTCGAAGGTCGATTCGCTGCTGGGCGTCGTCACCAAGGCCGCATCGGGCGACCTGACGGGCCGCGTGGAAATCACCGGCAACGACGCGATCGGCCAGCTGGGCCAGGGCCTGGCACGCATGTTCGACAACCTGCGCCTGCTGCTCAATAACGTGCAGAAGGCCGGCATCCAGGTAACCACGTCGGCCACCGAAATCGCCGCATCGGCCAAGCAGCAGGAAGCGACCGGTGTCGAACAGGCGCAGACCAGCGTGGAAGTGCTGTCCACCACGAAGGAAATCTCGTCGAACACGTCGCAGCTGCTGAAGACGATGGAAGACGCCACCGCGGTGGCCGACTACACCACGTCCGCCACGGCCGGCGCGCAGGACAACCTGCGACGCATGGATGCGACGATGCAGAACATGGTGTCGGCGACGGACTCGATCAACGCCAAGCTGGCCGCGCTGTCGGAAAAGGCGTCGAACATCAACAGCGTGCTGACGACGATCACCAAGGTGGCCGACCAGACCAATATCCTGTCGCTGAACGCGGCCATCGAGGCCGAGAAGGCCGGCGAGGCGGGCCGCGGCTTCAGCGTCGTCGCCACCGAGATCCGCCGGCTGGCCGACCAGACGTCCGTGTCCACGTGGGACATCGAGCAGATGCTGAAGGAAATGCAGTCGGCCGTGTCGGCCAGCGTGATGGGCATGGACAAGTTCTCCGAGGAGATCCGCCGCAGCGTGGGCGAAGTGCGCGCCGTGACGGACCAGCTGTCCGGCGTGATGGACCAGGTGCAGAAGCTGGCGCCGCAGTTCGACGCCGTGCTGCAGGGCATGCAGTCGCAGGCCGTCGGCGCGCAGCAGATCACGGAAACCATGATGCAGCTGAACGACGCCACGCAGCAGACGGTGGAATCGCTGAAAGCCACCAGCGAAGCGGTGCACCAGCTGCAGTATGCGGCCAGCGACCTGCAGTCGTCGGTGGCCACGTTCGCGGTGAACGTCTGAGCGCCTTGAGCCAAAAATCATGAAAGTCCTGCTGTTCCACATCGGCGCCGACCGCTACGGCCTGCAGCTGCACGCTGTGCAGCGCGTGCTGCCGCTGATGGCGCTGAAGGCGATGCCGCAGGCGCCGGACGCCGTGGCCGGCCTGATGAACCTGCACGGCGCACCGGTGCCCGTGCTGGACGTGGCGCGCATCGCCGGCGTCACGCCGGGCCCGCGCCAGCTGGACACTCGCATCGTGCTGGTCGATTACACGGCGCCGGACGGCACCGTGCATCCGCTGGGCCTGCTGGCCGAACGGGTGCTGGGCGTGCAGGACGTGGCCGAAGGGGCGCTGGCGCCGGCCGGCGTGCTGGGTGCCCCGTTCCTGGACAGGGTGGCCGGTGATGCCCACGGCATCGTGCAGCTGGTCGAGCCGGGCAGGATGCTGCCCGATGCATTGCGCGCGGTGCTGTTCCAGCCGCAGGGTGACGGCGCATGAAAGCGCTGGAGATGCTGCGCGGCGCCACCGGCCTGAACCTGTCGCGCACGACGGTGGACCGGGCCGTGCAGGCGCGCATGGCGGCCACCGGCTTCGTCGACCGCGACGACTATACCGCCACCATCGATGCTGTCGAACTGGCGGCGCTGGTGGAACTGGTCGTCGTGCCGGAATCGTGGCTGTTCCGCGATCCGCAGGCGTTCGCGGTGGCCGCGGCTTACGCCAAGAAGCGCCTCGCCGCCGGTACCCGGCTGCTGCGCATGCTGTCGATTCCCTGCGCGGGCGGCGAGGAACCGTACACGCTGGCGATGGCGATGGCCGATGCGGGCGTGCCGCCGACGGCATTCGCGATCGATGCGGTGGACCTGTCCGCCGCATGCATCGCCCGCGCACGGGAGGGGCGCTTCGGCCGCAACGCCTTTCGCGGCAAGGACCTGGCCTTTCGCGACCGCCACTTCACGCACGAGGGGGACGACGAGTACCGCATCGATGCGGCGCTGCGCGCCCGCGTGCGCTTCAGCCAGGGCAACCTGCTGACCACCGACCTTGCGCCGGCCGGCACCTACGACATCGTCTTCTGCCGCAACCTGCTGATCTATTTCGATGCGCCGACGACGGCCACGGCGATCTCCCGGCTGTACGCGCTGCTGGCCGACGACGGCGTGCTGCTGGCCGGTTACGCCGAAGTGCCTTCGTTCGTGCGCAACGGCTTCGCGGTGCTGCCGTACCGCCAGGCGTTCGCGCTGCGCAAGGACACGACTGCGCGCCAGGACACGGCGCCGGCCGCCTGGCACGGCCTGCCGCTGGCCATGTCCGACGGCCTGGCCGCACCGCGGCCGAAGCAGCCCCGCTCCACGGCGACTGCCGCGATGATCGCGGCGCCGCCGCCGGCCCCGCGGCCGGTGTTCGTCGAACGGCGCGCGGTGCCGCGCCCTCCTCCGCCTGCGCCGGTCGTGCCGCCGGATGCGCCAGCCCCCGGAGTGCTGGACGAAGCGCGCCGGCTGGCCGACCAGGGCCGCCCCGGCGAAGCGGAACGCCTGTGCCGTGCCGTGCTGGCGCGCGAGCCCGGCAACGCGGACGCCTGGTTCCTGCTGGGGCTCGTCAGCGAGCAGTCGGCGCCGGACGAAGCGGAAAACCACCTGCGCCGCTGCATCTACCTGGCGCCGGACCATTACGATGCGCTGTGCCACCTGGCCCTGCTGGCCGGGCAGCGCGGCGACGCCGCCACGGCGGCCACGCTGAAGGCGCGTGCCGGGCGCGTCTGGCGCCGCCTCAGCCCTGACAAGGTCACACCATGAATACCAAGGACACGGCACAGGATGCCGCCCGGCGCCACCTGGCGCGCGCCGTCGACGACGATTACCTGCGCGACTGGGCCGAACACTTCCGCGCGCCGGAAACGGCAGGCGAGAAGGCCGATGCGTCGGCCATCGTCTTCCGCATCGGTGCGGAATGGCTGGCGCTGCCCACGGCGCTGTGCGCCAGGGTGGCGCCGCAGGCACTGCCGCACCGCCTGCCCCACCGCGCCGCGCGGGGCCTGCGCGGCATCGTCAACGTGGGCGGCCAGCTGTATCCTTGCGTCGACCTGGCCGAGCTGCTGGGCATCGACACCGGCGGCGGCGCGGCGCGCGCCGGCCGCCACACGTTCGCGCGGCTGCTGCTGATCCGGTGGGAAGAACAGTCGTACGCGCTGCCCGTGCCGGACCTGCATGGCATCGTGCGCTACGCCGGCAGCCGCGTGCTGCCGCCGGCCGCCACGATCAACAAGGGCGTGCAGCGGTTCCTGTCCGGCGTGCTGCCGGAACGGGACATGCAGATCGGCCTGCTCGACACGGGCCTGGTGGGCCACCAGCTGGCGAGGACGCTGCGATGAGCAATGAAGACCTGAGCCAGTTCTCGATGCTGGAACTGTTCCGCATGGAGGCGGAAAGCCAGACGCAGATCCTGACGGACGGCCTGCTGGCGATGGAGCGCCACGCCGATCCGGCCGCGCTGGAATCGATGATGCGCGCGGCGCACTCGATCAAGGGCGCCGCCGCCATCGTCGGACTGGACGTCATCGTCCAGCTGGCGCATGGCATGGAAGACGCGTTCATCGCCGCCCAGCACGGCATGCTGACGCTGTCGCCGAACCGCGTCGACGTGCTGCTGGCCGGCGTGGACCTGATCGTGCAGTGCTCGCACCTGAAGGAAAGCGGCCTGCCGGCCTGGCTGGGCGAGAACCGCGACCGCATCACGCTGACGATGGAAACCATCGCCGGCATCGCGTATCTGCCCGAGTCGGCAATGTCCGCCCCTGCCCCGGCACCGGCACCTGCGCCGGCGCCTGTCGTCGCGGCACCGGCCCCGGTCATGCTGGCCGAGCCGTCCCCGGAAGCGGTGCAGGAGCCTGGCACGGAGATCGCGGCTGCGCCGGAAACAGCCGCCCAGCGCACCGGCCGCCAGCAGCATTCGGACCGGCTGCTGTCGCTGGCCAGCGAGGCGCGCATCAGCGCGCACCAGATGCAGCCGCTGATCCAGGCCCTGCAGCGCAACAAGCGCAACCAGGCGACGCTGTTTGCCGCGTTCGACGAGCTGCACGAAGCGATTGCCCGCAGCGGCGACCCGGCGCTCGGCGAGAAGGCGGCCGACGTGCTGCTGCGCAGCCAGCCGCTGCGCCAGTTCACGCTGGCCCACATCGCCGACATGGAGCAGTACGAACGCCGCCTGCTCGGCGTGGCGCAGGGCATGGTGGACGAGGTGCTGGCGCTGCGCATGCGGCCGTTCCGCGACGGCGTGCACCACTTCCCCCGCATGGTGCGCGACCTGGCGCGCAGCCTGGGCAAGGACGTGCGGCTGGAGATCCGCGGCGAGGACACGCTGGTCGACCGCGACATCCTGGCCCGCATCGAAAGCCCGCTGAACCACATGCTGCGCAACGCGGTGGACCACGGCATCGAGATGCCGGAAGAGCGCGCGCTGGCCGGCAAGGAAGCCTGCGGCACCATCGTGCTGGAGGCGCGCCACCTGGCCGGCATGCTGAACATCGACATCCGCGACGATGGCCGCGGCATCGATGCGGAGCGCATCCGCCGCGCCATCGTCGAACGCAGGATGGCCACGCAGGCGATGGCGGCAGCGATGTCGCAGTCCGAGCTGATGGAATTCCTGTTCCTGCCCGCGTTCAGCCTGAAGGAGGAGATCACCGAGATTTCCGGCCGCGGCGTGGGCCTCGACATCGTGGCCGACACGATCCGCCAGCAGAACGGCACCGTGCGGCTCGACGCGGAACCGGGCCGCGGCTTCCACACCCACATCACGCTGCCGCTGACGCAGTCGATCGTGCGGGCCATCGTCGCCGACGTGCAGGGCGAGACGTACGCGATCCCCATCGTCAAGGTGGAGCGCGTGCTGCACGTGCCGCTGGCCTCGATCCACACGCTGGAGAACAAGCAGTTCTTCGACATGGACGGCGAACACCTGGGCCTCGTGTCGGCCGCGCAGGTGCTGGACCTGGGCGACTCGCCGCAGCAGGAAACGCTGTCGGTGATCGTCATCGGCAGCGGCGCGCGCCGCTATGCGCTGGTGGTCGACGCGATCCGCGGCGAGCGCAGCCTGGCCGTGCACAATATCGAGCCGATCTTCGGCAAGCTGCGCGACATTTCCGCCGCCGCGCTGCTCAACGACGGCGAGCCGGTGCTGATCCTCGACGTGCCGGACCTGCTGCTGTCCATCGACAAGCTGCTGGCCGAAGGCGGCCTGCACCAACTGGCGCGCGCCGACGGCGCGGCAAGGCGTACAATGAAGCGCATCCTTGTCGTGGACGATTCGCTGACGGTGCGCGAGATGGAACGCAAGCTGCTGTCCGGCCGCGGTTTCGAAGTGGACATCGCGGTGGACGGCATCGACGGCTGGAACGTCGTGCGCTCCGGCGACTACGACCTCGTCATCACCGACGTGGACATGCCGCGCATGGACGGCATCGAACTCGTCAACCTGATCAAGAAGGACATCCATTTGCACAAGCTGCCCGTGATGATCGTGTCGTACAAGGACCGCCCGGAAGACCGGGCGCGCGGCCTTGCGGCCGGCGCCGACTACTATCTCACCAAGGGCAGCTTCCACGACGAGACGCTGCTCGACGCCGTGGCGGACCTGATCGGGGATGCTTTCCGATGAAGGGCGCGCGATGAAGATCGGCATTGCCAACGACGTGCCGATGGCCGCCGAGGCGCTGCGCCGCGTCGTCGTCGGCACGCCCCACCACGAGGTGGCGTGGATCGCCCGCACGGGCCTGGAAGCGGTGCGCATGTGCGCCGACAACCGGCCCGACCTCGTGCTGATGGACCTGAACATGCCCGAGCTGGACGGCGTGGAAGCCACCCGCCGCATCATGGAACAGTCGCCGTGCGCGATCCTCGTCGTCACCGGCCGCCCGCAGGACAGCGTCAACCAGGTGTTCCGCGCGCTGGGCGCCGGCGCGCTGGACGTGACGGCCACGCCGATCCTGATGCCCGGCCATACCGAAGGCGGCGCGGCGCTGCTGGCCAAGATCCGCACGATGGAAAAGCTGATCCGCCACAGCGGCGGCAGCCAGGCGATGCAGCCGCGCGCCACGCCCCCTGCGCCGGAGCGCCGCGATGCCGGCATCCAGACGCTCGTCGCGATCGGCGCCTCCACCGGCGGCCCGCTGGCCCTGGCCCGCATCCTGGCCGGCTGGCATCCGCCGGCCAACTGCTCGATCGTCGTGGTGCAGCACATCGACGAGAATTTCGCCGACCATTTCGCCAAATGGCTGTCCGACCAGGTGGCCATGCCCGTCCACGCGATCGACCATGGCGACGAACTGCGGCCCGGCACGGTGATGATCGCCAAGAGCAATGACCACTTGGTACTGGATCAAAAGTTACAGTTACGGTACGATGCAGTGCCGCGCGAGTATGCTTACCGACCGTCGGTCGACGTGTTCTTCCGCTGCGTGGCGCAGCACTGGCAGGGCAATGCGATCGGCCTGCTGCTGACCGGCATGGGCCGCGACGGCGCCGAAGGCCTGCTGGCCATGCGCCGCGCCGGCAAGACGACGGTGGCGCAGGACCAGGCATCCAGCGCCGTGTACGGCATGCCCCGCGCCGCGGCGGAGCTCGATGCGGCGCAGATGATCCTGCCGCTGGAGAAGATCGGACCGTTCCTGCGCAGTACCATCGGCGGCAGGCTTTAAAATTTTTTGCGCGGCCGCCGCCGCCGTTTCAACGAATACAGGAAAGCCGATGTACCAGGCAGTCGCCGCTGGCGCGGAACCGGAATACAAACCCACCAAATTCAAGGTACGCGTACTGCTCGTGGACGACCAGCTGCTGGTCGTCGAGGCGGTGCGCCGCATGCTGGCCGACCAGGCCGACATCGAATTCCACTTCGTCACCGATCCCAACCAGGCGCTCGACTGCGCGCAGCGGCTGCAGCCGACGGTGATCCTGCAGGACCTGGTGATGCCCGGCGTGGACGGCTTCGACCTGATCCGCCGCTACCGCGAACAGCAAAACAGCGCGCACGTGCCGGTGATCGTGCTGTCGGCGAAGGACGAGCCGAAGCTGAAGGCGCACGGCTTTGCCGTCGGCGCCAACGACTATCTGGTGAAGCTGCCGGACCGGCTCGAACTGCTGGCGCGCGTGCGCTACCACTCGGGCGCCTACATCAGCCGCTTGCAGCGCGACGAAGCGTTCAAGTTCCTGCGCGAGAGCCAGAAGCAGCTGGCCGAAGCGAATATCGAACTGCAGAAACTGGCCGCACTGGACAGCCTGACGGGCATCGCCAACCGCCGCCGCTTCGACGAGACGCTGGCGCACGAATGGCAGCGCGGCCAGCGCGAACGCCGGCCGCTGTCGCTGCTGCTGTGCGATATCGACTGCTTCAAGCTGTATAACGACACGTTCGGCCACCTGGCCGGCGACCTGTGCCTGAAGAAGGCGGCGGCCGTGATGACGGCCTGCCTGAAGCGCCCGGCCGACCTGGCGGCCCGCTACGGCGGCGAGGAATTCGCGATCGTGCTGCCCGATACCGATGCCGCCGGCGCCCGCCAGCTGGCCGACGAATGCATCCGCAACCTGGCCGACCTGGCCATCGACAACCCCCGCTCCGACCACGGCGTGGTGACGATGTCGATCGGCGTGGCCACTTTCGTGCCGTCGGTGGATGCCAGCCCGGCCGACCTGATCGCCGGCGCCGACAAGGCGCTGTATGGCGCAAAGGGCGATGGGCGCAATCGCGCCGTCAGCGCTGTGGAATAGTTGGGGACTGTCCCCGCATGGGGACTGTCCCCGGGGTTGCTTTTGACTTTGCCGGCGCCTGGTTGAACTTAAAAACAGAAGAGGGGACAGTCCCTTGCAGGGCGGTACGGCGATCCGGCAGTCCCCGCTACACAAACACCGGCTCCGCCTCCAGCCCCACCCCATACTTCTCCCGCACATCGGCCTGAATCGCCCGCGCCAGCGCCACCACGTCGGCGCCCGTCGCGCCGCCGTTATTCACGAGCACCAGCGCCTGCTTAGGGTACACGCCCGCCGCGCCCAGGCTGCGGCCCTTCCAGCCGCACTGGTCGATCAGCCAGCCGGCGGCCAGCTTTTCGGTGCCGTCTTCCTGCCGGTGGTGGACCAGCGCCGGGAAGCGCGCCAGCAACGCGGCGCACTGTTCGGCCGGCACGACGGGATTCTTGAAGAAGCTGCCGGCATTGCCGATGACGGCCGGATCGGGCAGCTTGCGGCGGCGGATGGCGATCACGGCATCGGCGATTTCACGCGGCGTCGGCTGTTCGGACTTCACTTCGTTGGCCAGCTCCGTATAGCGCAGGTTGGGCTGCCACGCCCGCGGCAGCGCGAACGTCACGTCCAGCACGATCAGCCCCCGTTCCGGCTGCTGCTTGAAGATGCTGTCGCGGTAGCCGAAGCGGCAGGCGGCGCGGTCCAGCGTTACCGTGGCGCCCGAGAGCGGGTCGAAAGCGGTGAGACTGTGGAACACGTCCTTGGTTTCCAGCCCGTACGCCCCGATATTCTGGATGGGCGCGGCGCCCAGGGTACCGGGAATCAGGGACAGGTTTTCCAGGCCGCCGAGGCCCTGGTCCAGCGTCCATTGCACGAATGCATGCCAGTTTTCGCCCGCCTGCGCGCGCACCAGCACGTGTTCTCCGTCGCCCGGCAGCACTTCCCTGCCCTGCGTGGCAAGGTGGAGCACGAGGCCGGCGAAGTCGCCCGTCAGCACCAGGTTGCTGCCGCCGCCCAGCACGAGCCGGGGCAGCGCGGCCAGCGCCGGATCGGCCAGAATGGCCGCCAGCTGGGCCGTGGTGGTGATCCGCGCGTAGTGCCGGGCGCGTGCGTCGATGCCGAAGGTATTGAGCGCGCGGAGGGAAATATCGTTCGAAATGACTAGTTCGGAATGCATGATTGACCGGGTAATTTGCTCGATTATAGAGGGAAAGGCACAAAAACGACCGAGCGTTCGCCTCTTTGTCCGTTAAAATGTCGCATCTTTCGCGGCGTGGTCCGCGAACCAAGCATTAGTATCGAAAGGAAATTTTATGCCATCGTTTGACGTAGTGTCCGAAGCCGACATGATCGAAGTGCGCAATGCCGTGGATCAGTCCAACAAGGAGATCACGACCCGCTTCGACTTCAAGGGCAGCGATGCACGCGTGGAACAGAAGGAGCACGAGCTGACGGCGTTCGCCGACTCCGACTTCCAGCTGAGCCAGGTGCGCGACGTGCTGACCAACAAGCTCGCCAAACGCAAGGTCGACGTGCGCTTCCTCGACGAAGGCAAGATCGAGAAGATCGGCGGCGACAAGGTCAAGCAGGTGATCAAGGTGAAGAACGGCATCGAGACGGAAACGGCCAAGAAGATCACCAAGATCATCAAGGAAAGCAAGATGAAGGTCCAGGCCAGCATCCAGGGCGAATCCGTGCGCGTCACCGGTGCCAAGCGCGACGACCTGCAGTCGGCCATGGCGCTGCTGCGCAAGGAAGTGGCGGACACCCCGCTGGAGTTCAACAACTTCCGCGACTGATCGAGTAAGCAAGCCTGTGGTTCCTGAGGATAGCAATGAAACGTGTTGATGATTTCCGCCTGCGGTTCGGCGACAAAGAGTACGTGCCCATCATGATCGGCGGCATGGGCGTGGACATTTCCACGTCCGAGCTGGCGCTCGAAGCGGCACGCCTGGGCGGTATCGGCCATATTTCCGACGCGATGGTGGAAGACGTTTCCGACCGCCGCTTCGACACCACCTTCGTCAAGGACAAGACGAAGCTGTACAAGTTCAACATCAACAATATGGACAAGGCGGTGGTGCAGTTCGACCTGGAACGCCTGGCGCAGGCGCAGCGCCTCCATATCGGCAAGACGATGGAAGCGAAAAAAGGCCCCGGCCTGATCTTCGTGAACTGCATGGAAAAGCTGACGATGAACGGCCCGCGCGAAACGCTGCGCGTGCGCCTGAACGCGGCGCTGGATGCGGGCATCGACGGCATCACGCTGTCGGCCGGCCTGCACTTCAATTCCTTCGGCCTGATGGCGGACCACCCGCGCTTCCGCGAAGCGAAGCTGGGCATCATCGTGTCGTCCGTGCGGGCGCTGCAGATCTTCCTGCGCAAGAACCAGAAGCTGAACCGGCTGCCCGACTTCGTCATCGTCGAGGGCCCGCTGGCCGGCGGCCACCTGGGCTTCGGCCTGGAAGACTGGCAGGACTACGACCTGCACACGATCATGGCCGAGATCCTCGGTTACATGAAGCAGGAGCAGCTGGACATTCCCGTGATCGCCGCCGGCGGCATCTTCACCGGCAGCGACGCCGTCTCGTTCCTCGAGATGGGCGCGGCCGGCGTGCAGGTGGCCACCCGTTTCACGATCGCCAAGGAATGCGGCCTGCCGGCCAAGGTCAAGCAGGAATACGCCAAGGCATCCGAGGAAGACGTGATCGTCAACGGCGTGTCGCCGACCGGCTACCCGATGCGCATGCTGCGCAACACGCCGGCCATCGGCACCAACACGCGCCCCGGCTGCGAATCGTACGGCTACCTGCTCGACGCGACGGGCAACTGCTCATACATCAATTCGTACAACCGCGAAGTGGTCGCCAACGGCGGCAGCGACAAGGGTATCCACGTGATGGACAAGACGTGCCTGTGCACGCACATGCGCAACTTCAACTGCTGGACGTGCGGCCACTACACGTACCGCCTGAAGGACACCACGCACAAGCTGGCCAACGGCGAGTACCAGCTGCCGACGGCGGAACACATCTTCAAGGATTACCAGTTCAGCACGGACAACCGGATTGCACTGCCGGAGAAGGAAGAAGTCGAAGCGATCGTCTGATCAGCTGGTCATCACGGACGTTGCGACGACGGCGCAGCCTGCGAAGGCTGCGCCGTTTTGCGTTTCGCCGTCAGCACCAGCGCGATCCCGCCGAGGATGGCAACGGATGCGAGCAACAGCCGCGGCGTGACCGGTTCCGCCAGCAGCAGCACGCCGCCGAATGCGGCCAGCGGCGGCACGGATAACTGCACGGTCGCGGCCTGCAGCGCGGTCAGCCCCCGCAGCGCCGTGTACCAGATCGCATACCCTGCGCCGGACGTCACGGCACCGGACGCCAGCGCCAGCAGCACGCCGTCGAAGCCCGCATGCAGACTGGCGACAAACGGCAGGCACAGCACGATCCCCAGCGGCGCCGCGCGCAGGAAATTCGCCGCCGTGGCGCCCAGCGGATCGGCCACGCCGCGCCCGCGCAGCGAATACACGCCCCATGCCACGCCGGCCACCGCCATCAGCAGCGCGCCGTGCGCCGGGGGCGCCGCCACACCCGGCATGAGCAGATAGGCCAGGCCGCCAACCGCCACCGCCAGGCCGGCCCAGGCGCGCAACGCAAACCGCTCGCCGTGCCGCAAGCCGGCGGCAAACATGGTCAGCTGCACGGCGCCGAACAGGATCAGGGCGCCCGCTCCCGCCGCCAGGCTGCGGTAAGCCAGCGAAAAGCACGCGACATAGGCAAACAGCGCCAGCGCGGCCGGCCAGTCCCCGGCAGCAGCCTTGCGCTCGCCTGCGCGCAGCCGCACCAGCACGGCCAGTGCGATGGCGCCCGACACGAGCCGGATGGCGCCGAAGGAAACGGGATCGATGGCGGCCCGCTGCAAGGCGAGACGGCACAGCAGCGAATTGGCGGCAAACGCCACCATCGCGATGACGGTCAAGGCGGCCGTCTGCGCGAACGCCGCGCCGCGTTCACGCATGACGCCACACCAGCAAGCCCGCCCAGGCCAGCAAGGCCACGCCCAACGGCGTGCCGAGATAACGCCCCCACCGCTCGTTCTTTTCCACCGCCATGGCGGCCGCCAGCACGAGCATCCAGCCCAGGCTGCCCATGCCGACGACGAACATCAGCAGCATCAACGCCCAGCAGCAGCCCACGCAGAACAGGCCGTGATGCGCGCCCAGCGTGAACGAATTCCACGCAGGTGCAGTGCCGCGCCAATGCCGCGACACGAACGGCAGCGGCGAACGGCACTGCGCCAGGCAGCGCCGTTTCAGGCTGCTGAACTGGAAGGCGCCGGCCAGTGCGATCGTGGCCGCGCCGGCCAGCCAGCCATACCGGGCCGGCACCGGCAGCAGCGCCAGCACGGCCGTATGCAGGCCATGGACGAACATGCCGAAGCCGCCCCACGCCGCCATATAGCCCAGCCCCAGCAACAGCAGCAGGCGTCTGCGGTCGGGCCGGCGGGCGACGACGCGGCCGAACGTATCGAACAGGGGCAAGGTGGTGGGCAGCATCATCGCCGCCGTCATGACGATCCATGCGGCAGCCGTCAGCACCAGCGGAACGAGCGGGCCGCCGGCACGACACAGTGCGGCGGCCGGACCATCCGCCGTCCAGTCGCCATGCGCGAGATAGCGGCCGTACGGGCTGCGCGACCACGCCCACAGCGTCAGCCAGGCCAGCGCGACCAGTGCGGCCAGCAGCGGCAGGAAGGCCCGCTGGTGATGGCTCGCGCTGTCAGCCATCGAAGGAGAACGTGCTTTGCAGGGCGTTATGATTGCTGAGGTCCAGCCGGATGCCCAGCGTGGCATTGTGCGAGCGGTAGGCCGGCGCCTTGCCGACAAAGACGGGGGCGCCGGGCACGGTCGAGAACACGGTGTCGGTCAGCGTCGTCAAGCCACCCAGTGCGCCCCGGTACGGCTCCAGCTCGGCGTAGTAATCGGTGCCGATGGCCAGCTCGCCCTTGCCTTCGTTGACGGTGAAGCGGATCGGCGCCCGCTCGACGGAAACCACTTCGCCGATCAGTGCGGCGAGATCGGCGACGGGGCCACCGGCCTGGCCGGTGAACACCTTCAGCAGCGCCTGTTCCTGCGCCGCCGACGCATTCCGGTCGACGAAGATGGCGGCGCGCCAGTGGCCGGCCAGGATATTGCCGGGAATGTGGGCGACGGCGGCAATGGTGTTGCCGCCCACTTCGACGCCATCGACGGCGCCCTTGTCGATGCGCCATGCAACGATCGTGTCGCAGGTGCCGTTATCCGGGTCCTCGCCGATCCAGCACGGGCACAGGACGTTGCAGTTGCACACTTCCAGCAGGCGGCCTTCCAGGTGATAGCTCATGCGCTCCTCCATGCAGACTCCTTGCCGCGGCGCGGCACCTTCCATTCTAGGCAAGGCAGGCCCCGTTCTTCAAGCTGGACAGCGTATCAGCCTTCGGCGTTGATGCGCGCCACCAGCGCGCCCAGCACTTCCTCGGCGATCTCGTTGTCCACCTGGCAGGTGCCCGCATTGGCATGGCCGCCGCCGCCGTATTCGAGCATCAGCGCGCCGATATTCGTGTTGGACGTGCGGTTCAGGATCGATTTGCCGGTCGCGAACACGGTGTTCTTCTGCTTCAGTCCCCACAGCACGTGGATCGAGATGTTCGCATCGGGGAACAGCGCATAGATGACGAAGCGGTTGCCGGCATAGATCATCTCCTCGTTGCGCAGGTCGAGTACCACCAGATTGCCGTGCGCGGTGGCGCAGCGGCGGATCTGCCGGCGGCACGACTCGGCATGCTGGAAGTACAGCTCGCGGCGTTCGCGCACGTCCGGCAGCGCCATGATCTGGTCGATGGTCAGGTGGCGGCACGCGTCGATCAGGTCCATCATCAGCGTGTAGTTGGAGATGCGGAATTCGCGGAAGCGGCCCAGGCCCGTGCGGGCATCCATCAGGAAATTGAGCAGGTCCCAGCCCTTCGGATTGAGCACCTCGTCGCGCGAGAACTGCGCCGAGTCGCCCTTGTCGACGGCGGCAAGCATGGCTTGCCATGTGGCCGGGAACGTGCGCGCGCCGCCGTAGTAGTCGTACACGACGCGCGCGGCCGACGGCGCATCGGCACGGATCACGTGGTTTTCCGGGCGCCCCGTGTTGCGCAGCGTTTCCGACAGATGGTGGTCGAATGCCAGGTAGGCGCCCGGCACGTACGGCAGGTTCGTCGTGATGTCGCGGCGCGTGATGGCGATCTTCCCGTCCTGCATGTCCTTCGGATGGACGAAGACGATGTCGTCGATCAGGTCCAGGTGTTTCAGCAGCACGGCGCAGACCAGACCGTCGAAATCGCTGCGCGTGACGAGGCGAAATTTTGCAGCTTCTGACATGAAAGACCCCTTTACGAAAAGGAAGAATGACCATGGTAGACCCGGTTCGGGTTGCCTACAAAACATTTCTTGATAGCTATTGCCTAACGGAATCTAAACGTGGCGGCTTTGCCTCGCTATTCCTTTCAGTTGAAACTGATGATCGCTTTTACCGGCTAGCGGACAAGGAATGAAAGGAAGATACTGCATCCATCCCAACCACTTCTAAAGGAAACATCATGACCACCAATCACCTGCAAGGCAAAGTCGCTTTCGTCTCCGGCGGTTCGCGCGGCATCGGCGCAGCGATCGTCCGCCGCCTGGCCGCCGACGGCGCCACGGTCGCCTTCACCTATCAAAGCTCGGCCGATACGGCCCAGGCGCTGGCCGCGGCAATCGAAACCGCCGGCGGCACGGCCGTGGCATTGCGCGTCGATGCGGCCGACGCGGCGGCGCTGACGACCGCCATCGACGACGTGCAGCGCCGCTTCGGCCGGCTGGACATCCTCGTCAACAATGCCGGCGTGTTCCGTGCCGGCGACATCGCCACGGCCACGCTGGAGGACTTCGATGCAACGGTGGCCGTCAACGTGCGCGCCGTGTTCGTCGCCATCAAGGCCGCCGTGGCGCACATGGGCGCAGGTGGCCGCGTGATCAATATCGGCAGCACCAATGCGGACCGCATGCCGTTCGTGGGTGCCGCGCTGTACGCGATGAGCAAATCGGCGCTGAAAGGCCTCGTGCAGGGGCTGTCGCGCGACCTGGGCCCGCGCGGCATCACGGTCAACAATGTGCAGCCGGGGCCGGTCAACACGGACATGAACCCGGCCGACACGGACTTCGGCAAATCGATGCACGGCCTGATGGCGCTGGACCGCCACGCCGACGCCAGCGAGATCGCCGGCATGGTGGCCTACCTGGCCAGCGCGGAAGCGGGCTTCGTGACGGGTGCCAGCCTGAATATCGATGGTGGCTTTGCTGCCTGATCAGGGCTCGGGCAGCTGGTGCCGCAGCTGTTCGGCGTCCCGCAGCGGCGGCGCGCCGAACAGCCGGCGGTACTCGCGGCTGAACTGCGACGGGCTTTCGTAGCCGACGCGGAAGGCCACGGTGGCGGCCTCCACGCCGCCATTCATCAGCAGCTTGCGCGCTTCCAGCAGCCGCACGTGCTTCTGGTACTGCAGGGGGCTCATCACCGTCACCTGCTTGAAGCGGCGGTGCAGCACCGAGGCGCTGAGGCGGACGTGCCGCGCCAGCGCATCGATCTTCAAAGGCTCGTCGTAATGGTCGCGGATCCACCGGATCGCCTTGCCGACGGCCGGCTCGCCGCTGCTGCCCAGCACCGCCGCGGCCAGCGTGCCGCCGGACGGCGCCATCAACAGGTGATACGTCAGCTCCTGTTTCAGCAGCCGCGCCAGCACGGCCACGTCGCGCGGGCGGTCCAGCAGGTCGACGAGGCGGCGGAACACGTCCAGCAGCGCGGCATCGGCCTGCTCGATGTAGGCAGCAGGCCGCCCCTGTTGTGCCGGTGCCACGGCGGGCTCCATCTCCAGCAGGAAGGCGGCCACCTCCTTCGGATCGAGGTCGATGCGGATACCCAGGTAGGGCTGCGTGGCCGTCGCATGGGTGACCTGGCCGGAGACGGGCATGTCCACGGCCGACAGCACATAGCTGCCGGCGCCATAATCCAGCACGTCCTGCCCCAGCAGCAGCTGCTTCTGCCCCTGCACCAGCAGGCACATGGACGGTTCCAGCATGCCCTGCCCTGTGGGCGTGGGCGCGGCGATGCGGATGAAGGTCAGCCACGGGATGCTGGTGGCCACGTCGCGCTGGCCGGCCGGCACGCCGGCGAAATGACGCCGCACCGCGCGTCTTAGAGTTTGCAGTGTCGTACTAGAGGGGGTGGTCATATCCCAGCAGGGCCTTCGGTTCCAGGTACTGTTCGAAGCCAAAGATGCCGAACTCGCGGCCCAGGCCCGATTGCCGGAAACCGCCGAACGGCGCTTCCGGCTCATCATACAGCCCGTTGACGAACACGCGTCCGGCAACGATGCGCGCGGCCACGCGATTGGCCCGAGCCAAGTCGCCGCCGAACACGTAGCCGTGCAGGCCATAAGGCGTGTCGTTGGCGATCGCGATGGCGTCTTCCTCGTCCCGGTACGGGATGATGGACAGCACCGGGCCGAAGATCTCCTCGCGGGCGATGGTCATGTCGTTGCGCACATTGCCGAAGATGGTCGGGCGGACGAACCAGCCGTCTTCCAGGCCGGCCGGCTTGCCTGCGCCGCCCGTCAGCAGCGTGGCGCCCTCCTCGATGCCCTTGCGGATATAACCCTGCACGCGCTGCCACTGCGTTTGCGTGACCATCGGGCCGATCTTCGTCGCAGCGTCGCGGGGATTGCCAACCTGCAGCGCTTCCATCTGTTCTACCGCCAGCCGGTGTGCTTCTTCCAGCCGGTGTTGCGGCACCAGCAGCCGCGTGCCGGCCAGGCAGGCCTGGCCGCTGTTCATCGTCGCGGCGGCAATCGCCAGCGGCATCGCCTTGGCGAAATCGGCATCGTCCAGCAGGATCGTCGGCGACTTGCCGCCCAGTTCCAGCGTCACGCGCTTCATCGTGTCGACCGCGCCGCGGGCGATGGCCTTGCCGACGGCAGTGGAACCGGTGAAGGAGATCTTGGCGATGTCCGGATGGCGGGTGATTTCGGCGCCGACCGTGTCGCCGCGGCCCGTGACGATATTCAGCACCCCGGCCGGCAGGCCCGCCTGGTGCAGGATGCGCGTCAGCAGTTCGGTCTGCGCCGACGACAGTTCGGAAGGCTTGATGACGACAGTGCTGCCGGCGGCCAGTGCCATCGACAGCTTGCTGCAGATGAAGCCGTAGTTGGCATTCCATGGCGTGATCAGCCCCACGACGCCGAGCGGCTCCATCACCACTTTGGCCGTACCCGCCTGCCGTTCGAACTGGTAGTTGGCCAGGATTTTCTTCGCCGACGCGAACGACGCCGCGGCACGGCGCGTGGTACCGGTGCTGATGGTCAGGGGGCCGCCGTATTCCTCGACCATCGTGGCGATCATCTCCGCTTCATGCTGCGCCACCACGTCGTGCAGGCGCTGCAGGTAGTCCATGCGCTGTTCGCGCGTGGTGTGCCGCCAGCTCTTGTAGGCCGCTGTCGCAGCGGCGATGGCGCGCTGCGTATCCACTTCGTCCGCCAGCTGCACGCGCGCCGCAAGCGCGCTGGTGGCGGGGTTGAACAGCTCCATCACTTCAGTGCCGTGCGGGGTGGCGAACTCGCCGCCGATGTAAATCTTGTCGATGGTTTTCATGACCGGATCCTCCGTATGAACGAAGGTTCATGGTAGACCCGGCCGGTCGCGCAGCGGTAGACCGATCCTGACGAGGTGTTGCCTGATCCTGCCAAGGATGGATTGAAGCTGCGCCTTAAAGCTGCTGCGGATACAGCCGCGCGAATACCTGCTTCGTGACGTCCGCCAGCAGCGCGGCCACGGGGCCGATCTCGGGCGACTGCTGTTCGCGCAGCGTGCGCCACAGCGCCGCCAGTTCCGTCTCGCGCAACGCGACGGCCTGCTCCACTTCGTCCTGCCAGAAGGCCGGCGCCTCGCTCTCGACGAAGTTGCCGCGGCCGCGGCCGAAGTGGGCCACCGCCAGGTAGCGCAGCACGCTGGAGACGAACAGCGTGCGCAGGAATTCGTCGGACAGCGTGATCGACGGATGGTGGCGGTCCGTGCCCGCATTGAAGCCCCACGCCGCGCCGGCAAACGTCAGCGCACCGATGACGCCGCCCAGCAGCGCACCGGTGCCCAGCGTCAGGCCGCCCGCGGCCAGGTCGGCCGACAGGCCGGTGGCGGCACCGGACACGATCGCGCCCAGCAGCGCCGCCTGGCCCTTCTCGACGGGCGCCTTGACGACGAAGTTGTTGCTGACGCGGGCATTGATGGTCGGCGCCGCGCTGGCATCGAGCCGGTGCAGCGACAGCAGGCTGACCGTCACCTGGCCGATGCCGAGATTAAGGCGCGCCACCAGCGTGTTCATCGCCCGTTCCTGGCGCTTGCGGTCGTCGCCCTTGCCGATGCCGACGATGCTCAGCGCGCTACCCAGCATGCTCTTCTCGACCACTTCGACCATCTGGCGGTCGCGCGCCGCATCGGCCAGGTGCTGGGCGATGACGGCCATCGATTGCCTGAAACGCTCGGTGTTCTGCTCTTCCCATGCCGCGAACAGGCGGCCATAGGCTTCGCGCTTCGCTTCCGGCAGCAGCGCCGGCAGCGCTTCATAGAACACGCGCTCGTGCACCCAGCAACGGGCAAACGCATCCATCGGCAGCACGCCCTGCACGGCCACGTGCTGGCGCAGGTGTTCGCGCCAGCGCATCTGCTCGGCCAGTTCCTCGTGCGCGGGCCGCGGTGGGCCCATCTGGTTCAGCAGCACCAGCACCGGCTTGCCCACCCACTCGAGGATCTTCATCTCGGATGGCAGGTAGCCCGCATCCTCGGGCCGCTCGGCCGAGTTGACGAGGTACAGCACCACGTCGGCCGCATCGCGTGCCGCGCGCAGCGCCTGCTGGCTGAGCCAGAACGGCCGGTCGCGGTAGCGGTCCACCACTTCGCGCAGGAACCAGCCGATGGGATTCTTCGCCATCGACAGGCGCTTCATCAGCCGCACCGAATCGCCGAAGCCGGGCGTATCCCACAGCAGCAGGCGATCGTCTTCCCGCGTGGCCAGCAGCGTGTGCGCTTCGCTCAGCGCCGTCACGTGGGCCGCATCGCGCACTTCGCCCACATCCATGCCCAGCAGCGTGCGGGCCAGTGTCGTCTTGCCGTTGTTCGTGTGGGAGATCAGCGCCAGCTGGATCTGTTCGCTCATGCCGGCTCTCCCGGCACGGCCAGCAAGTCGACGATGGTCGGCTCGGCGCCGTGGAAGATGCAGAACTCGCGCCACAGCTCGATGCGTTCGCGCACGCGCTGCGGTTCGACCGTGCGCGCGGCAAAGCCGGATTCGTCGATCAGCACGGTGAATTTCTGCGGCAGCTCGCGCACCATCTGCGCCAGGAACTGGCCGTGGTTTTCCTTTTCCGGCGTGGCCGCCAGGTTGAACAGCAATGCGGTCAGCGTGACGGCGTGGTCGCGCGGATCCAGGTCTGGCTCGGCACCGTAAGCCACCGGTGCCACCAGCCGCACGCGTGCCCGCTCGCCCAGCAGCGTGACGGCAACCGCTTCGAGCCCTTTGCTGCGGGCCTCATCCAGCGTGAAGCTGTAGGGCAGCACGCGCAGCAGGCCCGCTTCGCCGCCGGCCGCATCGCTCAACTGGCGGAAGTAAGGCTGTTGCAGGTCGAGCGGGAAGCGGCGCTTCAGCAGCGCGGCGCGGACCGCGGCAAACAGCGCGAAGACAAAGCGCGGTGCGACGACGAGCAGCAGCAGCGTGGCCGCATACAGGTGCACCCAGCGGGCGCCGCCCGTCGCCACGGGCGCGGCGCCGGCCGTGTAATGCAGCGCCTGCACATCGGCCAGCGTGAAGCCCTGCAGGCCCAGCACCGCGGTGGCGGGCCAGAACAGCATGGCCAGGATATCGTGCACCTGCTGCGCATCGAGGAAGGTGCTTTCCCAGCCGGCGCCATACTGCGCCAGCACACCCCGCCCGTACAGCGACAGCAGCGCGCCCACGGCGAACAGCGCGGCGGACAAATGAATCGTGCGCGCCAGCCGTGCCGCGTTCAGCTTCGCGCTCAGCTGCGCCCATTCGGCCATGAACGCGAACAGCGCGGCGGACAAGGCATGCGGCATCTTGCGCGGCATCGCCGCCTTGCCGACGGACAGGCGCCGTATCCATGCGGCGCGCAAGTGCGTGGTGCCCGCCTTCGGGATGCACAGCCAGATCAGCATCACGAGATACACCAGCAGGTTCCACGCGACGATGGCCAGCAGCGGCGCGGACAGCAGGTCCACGCGGTGCGGATCGGTGATGCGGTCCAGGCCGAAGCCCACTACCAGCGCCAGCACCGGCAGCAGCCAGGCCACGCCATGCAAGCCGGGACTGCGTTTTGCGAATGCGGCAAACGCCGTGTGGCGCTGGGTCAGCTTCTTGATGATCTGCTCGGCGCGCTGCTGCAGGAAGTGCACCGACGTGGCGGGCGACTTCATGTCCGCCGCCTGCCATTGCGCCAGCTCGCGCGCGGTGCGCGTGGCGTAGCGGCGGTCGTCCTCGCTGAGGATTTCGTGTTTGGTGTCGGTGGTCTCGATGGCGCGCACCAGCACCACCTGTCTGGCCAACTGCTCGTTCATGGACATCCTTGTTCGTTGAACGACCATTGTACAGCCGGGTGGCGCCGCGCAGCACCACGCTGGCCAGCCGTGCAGTTACGGAAACACGAACGACTTCACCAGCGTCAGCTCGCCGGCCGCGCGCAGCGGCACGCGGAAGATCTGCTGCTTCTCGCGCGGCGTGTTCTCGTTGGTGATGATGGCCACCTGCGCCACCGTCAGCACGGACTGGTCGGCGCCGCTGCCGTAATAATTGACGTAGACGTGGTAATTGCCTTTCGGCGGCGCGGCGCTGGAGAAGATCTCCGGGCCATAGCCGGTGGTCACGTCCACGTCCAGCGCCCCGCCATTCGGCATCACGCGGTTGCCGTACCATGCATGGCCGCCGTCCGGTGCGATCACGTGCAGGTCGAGGTCCGTGCCCGTGCTGTCCCACGACAGTACGACGCGCAACCGGGACTGCGTCTTGCCCTCGTAGCCGTCGACGAACTGCGTGCGCGCACGGCTCTTGCCGTCCGGAGAGCGTACTTCGACGCTGTTCGAACCGCTGCCGAAGCCGTACGGCCGCGCGAACGCGCCGTTCTCCTGCACGTCGAGCGGCATCGCCACGCCGTTGACGACCAGCGTGGCGGGCGTGCCTTTCGATGCACCCGCGATGCGGCCGCGGATCTGCGCCGTCTCGCTCTGCCCCGGCTGCAGGTTGACGGCATTGGCCGGATAGTTGACGCCTTGCGTGTACTGCTCGCGCGCACCGGCCGAATTGCGCCAGCCGCTTTTCGGCGCGTCGATCGTCACCTGGGCGTGGGCCAGCGCGGGCAGCATCAGCAGGAAAAAGCAGCGCAGTTTCATCGTCGATTAAAAAGTAAAGGTTTTCACCAGCGTCAGTTCGCCGATGCTGCGCAGCGGGACGACGAATTCCTCGCGCCGTTCCTTCGCCGTGTTTTCGTTGAACACGAGCGTGATGCGCGTGGTGATGATGGGACGCTGGCGCGTCGCTTCGTCGAAGTGGTAGCCGGAACTGCCGAAATTGCCCCAGTAATTGATCCACACCTGGTAGATGCCCCGCTGCGGCGCCGTCATCACGAAATTTTCCGGGCCGGGACCATCGACGGTATCGCCATCGAGGCCGCCGCCATTGCTCAGCGCGGGATGCGCCCAGAAAGCATGCTGGCCATCCGGCGTGACGACGTGCAGGTCCACCTCGGCCTGGTTGTCGTCCCACGCCGCGATGACGCGGATGACAGGCTGCGGACGCGTATGGTCCGCTTCGTAGAACTGCACGCGCTTGACGCTCTTGCCGTCCTGGCCGCGGATCTCCACGCTGTTCGAGCCCGAGCCGAACGAGTAGGCGCGCGCATAGCGGCCATCGCCATCCGTGTACAGCGGCGTGGGATTGCCGTTGACGACCAGTTTCGGAAACGGCCGCTTGTCGCCCGCCTGCGCCAGGTGGCCGGCGATCATGCGACGGTTCTTCTGCGCGCCCCGGTCGATCAGCGAATACGGGTAGTTCTTGGCCAGCTCCTGCGACTTGTCCGTCAGGCCGGCGCGGTTCCAGCCGCCGGAAGGCGTCGCCAGCGTACGATCCTGCGCCAACGCTGCCGCAGCGGGAAGAAGCATCAGCAACAAGAGGATGCGTCGGTTCATAAGGTCTCCGGATTCATGTCGGCCAGCCGGCGCGCGATGCGCTCGACATAGGCTTCGTCCTGGCCGCGCGGATGCATGCGCAGGCCGATGTGCAGGTATTCGTGGGCCAGCGTGATGCGGTCTTCGCGCGTCGTCAGCGGCCGCATGAAGATGCGGTTGCGCGACTGCTCCGAATACGGCGCGCCCGTGGCCAGCGCGCAGACGGACGGCAGTTCGGCCGGCCGTTCGTAGCCCGCTTCGGCGCGCAGCAGCTTTTCCCAGCGGGGCAGCGCGCGCACCAGCCACGCTTCATTGCTCGCCAGCCGCTGGCAGCTGGTGCCGCTGTTGCCGGCGATGCCCAGCGCACCGCGTGGCCAGGCCGCGGCCAGCAGCTCGTCGAAACGCTTGCCCTGGCGCGCCTGCTGCACGGCTTGCGTCCAGGCCAGCGTGCCGGGTGCCGGCGTGTCGCGGTGATAGCGCACGGTGGCGCCGTCGATCACCAGTTGATCGGTCCAGCCGGCGATGGCCAGCGCGGCCGGCGTGGCGGGATTCGGGCTGACCCGCTGCGTGGCGCTGCTGTCGGCGATCTGCTGGCAGCCGGCGCTGCGCCGCGAGTTCTGCTGCAAATAGCTGCGCGCGGCGACCGCCAGCGCCTTCGCCGCTTCCGGCTCCTGCGCACTGCCCTCGCGGTCGACCACGCGTGCCACATATTCATTGACGGTGAAGCGGACCCGCACATGCAGCCGGCCTTTGTCGCGGCTTACCACCATGTCGCCATTGCCCTGCACGGCCAGGCTGTTGCCGTTCTCGAACTGCACCGCATGACGGCCATGCAGCGGGCCGTCGGTAACGGATCCGTTCGGTCCCGTGACTTTGCGCACCGGGTAGCGCGCAAAGAAATCGACGACGACGCAGCCGCTGTCCGCCGCCTGCGCTGTAGGCAATGCAGCCGCCAGCCGCGGCGCCCACTGGCGGAAGATGCCGGCGCTGGCGCCCGTGCCGGCAAACCACACGGGCGTGCCGTCGGCCAGCCAGCCGGCCGCGCCGCCCAGCCGCCGATTCGGGCCGCCCCGCCCCAGCGTCTCGTGCCACGAGAACGTTTTTACGCGCAACTGGCTGCCGAACCAGCGCACCGTGTCGGCACCCCGCCCGTCCAGCACCACGCGCAGCAGCGCGGCTTCCGCTTCGTCGCGGCTGGCCGGCGGCACGGCGGCCAGTGCCCGCAGCAGGCTGTCGAGCCGCACCGTCCGTTCCGGCGTCAGATTGGCGGGATCGGCCAGCCACGCGAATTCGCCGGCGGGCGCGGTGCCCAGCCGCTTGGTCCAGAAAGCGCGCCACGTCACGGTGCCGATGGCCAGCCGCCGCGGTGCGAAGAACGGGCCGCACGATTGCGCCAGTGCGGCGTTGCGCTCGATGGATTTTCCGGCGTCGCAGCAATACACTTCTTCCGGATCGCGGCCGCCGCAGCGGTAGTCCGGCGTCGGCGTGCGCGTGTCCACCGCGTAGACGAACACGAACAGCTTCCACAGGCTGCCCAGCGGGACTTCGCGGCTGCCGTCGAACGGCCGTGGCGCGGGCCCGCCGTCGCGCAACTGCTTTACGTTGATGCCGCCATCCCGCCACCACGCAATGTCGAGCGATGCCGCTTCCGTCAGCAACGGCACGGCAAGCAGCATGGTGGACAGGACAGCACGCATTATTCGACCTTCAGCGTGCGCGTCGTTTTGCCGTCGCCTTCGAACGCCTTCTGCTCCGGCTGGTAGACGCGGTAGTAACGGGCCGGCGGCAGCACATAGCTGCCCTTCTGGGCAAAGCGCAGCAGGTGGCGCACGGTGACTTCCCCCTCCAGCGGATCGACCGGCACCGCATAGCCGTCCGGTCGGTCCGTATGACGGGCACGCTCCAGCGGCATCGGCTGCGATGCCGCCATCACGATGCCCCACGTGGTCGGCTCCACGTTCGCACCGGGCGGCAGCGGCACTTCCAGCAGGCCAAAGCGCTGCTGGCCGGCGGCGGCCGGTTTCAGCCGGATCTCGTCGAGGTACAGTTCGTCCGTGCGCAGCGCCTCGCCGGCTTTGACGGGTTCCGTTTCATAGCCGCCCTTGGCCGCCTTCATGCGCAGGATGCGGCGTTCGACGGTCACCGGCAGCGCCGCATTCTCGGCAGCGCGGCTGTCGTACTGCACGATGGCGACGGTGCCGGCCGGCGCGGCGGCGGCAAGCTGCACCGGCAAGGTCTTCGGATCCATCCACCGCCACAGCGCCTGGCCGCTGGCGGTATCGACTTTCCGCCACGGGCTCGCCAGTTCGACGGACGGTGCCCTGCCGAACGCGCCGCCACCCAGTTTCTTCTGCACCCACAGCAGCGTCAGTGCGCGGTCCATCGTCGGCATGTCGGCCCGCACGGTGGCCAGCACGGCTTCGGCCTGCGTGGCCGGCGCTTCGCCCGCCAGCATCAGCAGCGCCTGTGCGGCCGGCGCCTGCGTGGCGCGCAACGTGGCCCACGCGGCGGCGAAGCGCTCCTGCACGGCCGGCACGGGCGCCATGCCATTGTCGGATGCCACCAGCGCCACGAGGCCCAGTGCCATCGCCTGCGCCACGTCGTCGTCCGCACCCAGCACCACGCTGCCTGCGGCGCCCTGCCGGTGCGGCCCCGCCGCCGGCGTCGCAGCCGTCACGTCGTTCAGCAGACCGGAGGCCAGCGTCTTCGTCGGCAGGCCCATGTCGCGGGCCATCCACAGCACCAGTGCGCGGTGGCCGATGCTCTCCTTCAGGCCTTTTTCGCTGTACACCTTCAGCAGGTTTTCCCAGTGCTCGGGCGGCAGGTCGATCTTCAGTGCGCGGGCCGCGTACCAGTCGGCGTAGTACGCATACGCCGTCATCAGCGCGCTGTCCTGCGTACCGTTGCCCCACCAGCCGAACACCGCATCCGGTCCCGCCATCGACACGAGGCGCAGCCGCTGGTTCTGCAGGCTGGCCATCAGACGATCTTTCAGACCACTTGCATCGGGCGGCACGCTGTTGGCCGCCATCGTCAGCGGGATGATGCGGCTGGCCGTCTGTTCGACGCCGCCGTAGGGATACTCGATCAGGTCGTCCGCGATGCGGGCGAAATGGCTCGATGCGCCCTGCGCGAACGACACGCGCACATTGCGCGCATCGGCCGGCAGCTGGATCGGCGTGGCGGCGCCGGTCATCGGCACCGTCAGCGCGCGCGGGCTGCTCCAGCCCGCCGGCTGCACCTGCAGCGCCGCATCCAGCGCATCGACCACCTTGCCGCCCTGCTTCACTTCCAGGTGCAGCACGCCGCCTGTCAGCGGGAAGTCGACGTAATTGATGCCGGGCGCAGCGTCCAGTTTCTCCGTCTTCGTGCTGCCGTTGGCCGTCAGCGCCACTTCCAGCGCCTGCTTCGTGCCGCCCTGGTTGAAGATGGCCACGGACGTGCGCGGCGCATCGCCGGCCCGCATCCAGCCGGGTGCCGTCCACTTCGCATAGAACGCTTTATCGGAACGCACGTAGCCGGTGCGCTGGCCCACGCGACCTTGCGCGTCCATGGCGCGGCCCGTGATGCGCCAGCGCGTCAGCGCATCGGGCATCGTGAACGTCACGCGCGCGCGGCCGGCCGCATCCGTCTTCAGCATTGGTGCCCACAGCGCCGTATCGACATTGTCGCGGCGCGGCCGCTCCAGCACTTTCACGCCCCGCTCGTTGTAGTTGTGCCGTGCCGGCGCGCCGCTGATGCGGCCCTGTGCCATGTCGTAGCTGATGAACGACAGGCTGGCCGTCGTGCGCACATTGTTGCGGCGCGGGTGATAGAAGAAGTCGCCGATGTCCGGCGCGATTTCCGGCTGCAGCACGTAGATCATTTCATCGACGACGCCCAGCGCCACCAGCGTGGACAGCGGTTTGCCGTCCAGCGTGGCCGTAACGTCCAGCGTGACCTTTTCTCCCGGCTGGTAGACCGCCTTGTCGGTGGCGAAGGCCAGTGCGATGCGCGGCTCGATCACCTGGATACCGGCGTTCTCGAACACGAACTCGCCGTTGCGCACGCGGGCCACGGAGAACGTCACGTTCGGCCCGTGCTCGTCCAGCACGGGGATGCGCACGCGCCACTGGTTCGGCGCCACGCGCGTGGCCTGGAACCATGCCGCGCCGCCATTGAGCAGGCCGTGGTGCTCGACCTTGTCGCGCTCCAGCGTGATCAATGCCTGGTCCGCCGGATCGGAGAACGTGACCAGCGCTTCGGCCGTCTCGCCGGCCTTGTAGCGGGCGCGGTCCAGCACGATCTCGATGCTGCCCGGCGTCGTCTTCACGCCCGCGCCGGTGACCCAGTGGCTGGTGGCCGCCACCAGGTTGCCCCGTTCGTCGCGCAGGCTCAACTGGTATGAGCCGGACGCGGGGAACTTGACGTCCCAGGTGGTGGCGGTGGGATTGAACGGGCCTTCCGTTTTTGCCTGCGTTTCCAGCTGCACCATCTCCCAGCGCACGGGTTTGGCAAGCGTGCCAGCCGCCCCTTGCGCGGTGACGGCAAAGCGCACCGACTGGTTTGGATCGGAGAACTGCCGCGCCGCCTTCAGCTGGTACGTGGTGGCCGAGCGCGCAATGAGCAGTTCGCGCGTGGCCCGCACGCGGTAGGCCGCGCCGTCGGTGGCGAGGATCGTCAGGATGTAGCGCGACGGGTCGGCCGCCGGCGGCAGCGTGAAGTCCACGTTGCCGCTGCCGTCCGTCTTCAGCTCCACCGTTTTCAGGTCGACGGGGAACAGGCCGCTGTAGCGCAGTTCGCCTTCCACCATCGTGTTCTGCTGGCCGCGCAGCGACAGCGTCAGCGCCGCGTTCTTCACCGGCTTGCCGTCCGCATAGCGCAGCGCGATGGTGCCGGTGACTTTTTCGCCCGTCTTGAACTCGGGTTTCGCCGGCTGCACGCTGATCTCGAAGTGCGGCTTGATGTATTCGGCCACGCGGAAGGCTGCGCCATACAGGCCGCCCTGGTAGCTGAAGCGCAGCTCGTAGCCGCCGGCGCCGGCCTGCTCGGGCAGGCGGAAGCGGGTTTCGGTGCCCGTTTCCGGCGACAGCTGCAGCGTTTGCGTCAGCAGTGGCGTGCCGTTCGGGTCGTAGACGGTGAGGCCGACCGGCGCTGCCGCCGCGGCCTGCGATGCGCGCGCCGACGTGAATTCGCGGCCGAGGAACTTGACGTTGACTTCGTCGCCAGGGCGGTACAGCGGCCGGTCCGTGACGGCATACAGCTTGGTGTTGTAGATCTCGCTGTCGTAGTAAAAATTCTCGGAAACGAACACGCCGCCGCTTTTGTCCTCGCCCATCACGTACGTGTGTTCCGGGCTGCCCCGCTCCAGCGACGCGACACCGTCCGCGCCGGTGGCGCCCGATTGCAGCACGCCGGTGCCGTCGGTCCACACGACGTTCGTACCCGGTACGGCGGCGCCGTTGTCGCGCCGCGTGCTCCACACCAGCATCTGGCCGGACGACACCTTGGTGACCGCCACCGTGTCCGACACGAACACCAGCGTGGTGGCGCGGTGCTCGCCGATGATGGCCTCCACCAGGTACAGGCCGGGCTTGCGCTTGCCGATCGGGATCATCACATTGCCGGCGCCGGCCTGGATGAAGTCACTGCTCGAACCATCGAGCTTGACGCCTTTCGGCGGCTCGATGTGCTTCGCCTGCCACAGCGGATAGCGGAAGCTGTCCACCATGTCGTAGCCCTTCAGGGGCTTGTACTGCGGGTTGTTCTGGAAGACGGTGGGCCGCCGGATCGCTTCGCTGGTCGCCAGCTTCGGCTGCTCCGCGGTGACGGCCGTGCGCGCGTCGGCCGAGAACAGCTTGCGCCAGACGGGGCGCGACTGCTTCCACCAGCTGTCCCACAGATAGCGCAGGGTATTGGCCAGGCCTTCGCCCTGGTAGTTGCCTTCGACCTGCACGCGGTGCAGGTTGCGCTGCTTCTTCAGGAACTCCAGCGGTGCAGGCACGCGGTAGACGACGATGTCGGCACCCGAATACGCTTCCAGGTTCATGCGCGCCATGTCGCGGCCCGGCACCTCCAGCCGCACGCGCGCCTCTTCCGCCGTGCCGAAGCTCGCGTCGGACAGCAGGAAGAACGGCTCGCCCCTGAGCGCTGCGTAATTGCTCGGCTGCTGGGCCAGCGCGGCGCCGCCCGGCATGGAAAACAGGACCAACAAGGCCAGCCACGCCATCAGCGTTGTCGTCAGAACCTTCAGCTTCATGACAGAAAGGAGAGCCGGAACACGCCGGCAAAATTGGGATTGTCGACCGTCGGTTGCCACCGCGTGTCCTTCCACATCGTGAGTTGTTGAATATCGACGGTCCGCAGACCGTTGTCGTTGGGCGTCACCGTGCCCGTGTGGTACGCGATGCGCACACCCATGTACACCATCAGGTGCTGCTCGTCGCCCTGGTCGAAGAACAGCAGGTCGCCGGGCAGCGCCTGGCCGATCTCGCGGGAGACGAAGCGGCTGTTGTTCTGCACCAGTGCGAGTGCGGTGACGAAGTGGCCAGCCTGGCCATCCGACTGCACCCAGCGGTTGCGCAGCGCCGCCTGCGTCGGCGTAAGGTCCAGCTCGGGCGGCAGGCGGCGGTCCGTGCCGATGCCGTTCGCGCGCAGCCACTTCGCATCGTGCGGCGCCAGCGCCTCGTTGACGGCAAAGCGCACCAGGCCCGCGCAGTCGCGGTGCTGCCAGCGGGGCGACGGACCCCGTTCGATCTGCGCGCTGACGATGCGCAGCATCCACGCCTGGAAGGCGCGCGTCTGCGCCTGCGACAGCCGCACCTGCGCCGACGCCGGCCCTTTCAGCGCCAGTGCCGGTGCCGCCGCGGCCCACGCCGCCAGCAGGCACAGGCGCCGCCGCCCGTTCAGCGGCCCAGTGCCTGCCATTCCAGCGGTTCCCAGGCGATGCCCGATTGCGGCAGCTGCTTCAGCACCATGCGGTAAGGCGGATATTTTTTCAGCGCGTTCAGGCGCGGCACCAGATGCTGGTCGGCGGCCGCACGCAGCACGGGTTCCTGGCCCGGCGGCAGGCTGCCGAAAGCCTCCGTTTCGATCAGTTGCGCCAGCGCGGCCGGCGCGATGACGCCGACCGTGTGACCCGCATCGCTGAAACGGTCGGCCAGCGCGGGGGCCTGCTTGCGCTGCACGGCCAGCACCTGTTCGACCAGTTTTTCATCGGCCGAGAAGACGACCAGATTGCCCGCCGCCGCCAGTGTCGGCGTCGCGTCGCCCTGGCTGGTTGCCACAGTCCGCTGCCAGCGCGTGGCGCCGTTGGCGGCTGCCGCCTTCGGTGCATCGCCCTTGCCGCCCACCGTGGCGGCAAACAGGCCGCCCAGCAAAGAATCGGTATTCGCTGCGGCATTCTGCGCGGCCGGTGCGCGGGTTGCGACAAACACAGGCGTGTGCAGCCGCGAGTTGCCATACCAGCAGGCGGCCGCCGGACCGTTCATCTGTTCCGCCAGCGGCAGCAGCGGTGCCTTGCTGTCGATGCGCTTCAGCACGGGCTGCATCGCCGTCCAGTCGGCCGGCACGCTGAAGCAGGCGGCCGCGTTATGCGGCAGCACGGGCCACAGTGCGCCGCTGTCGTAGCCGCCCTTGCGCAGCTTGCCCGCATCGAGCAGCGCCTGCGACTGCCACGCGCCCTTGCTGAAGTCGAAGCGCAGCGCTTCCAGCGCGCCGAAGAAAGGCTGGTAGCCGAACGACAGGAAGTCGGCCTTGACGGCGATGCTGTGGCCGCCGGGTGCAGCTTTGGCGAGATGGAACTGGTCGTGGAAGACGCGCTGGCGCGCGGCGTCTTTCGTCAGCAGGCCGACGACGGCCGTTTCCGCCGCACTGTCGGCCTTCTTCCCGTCCGCGCCGCCATACAGCATGCCGGGGCTGGACAGGATGACGAGCCGTTCGCCATGGGCGGCCAGCAGCATCGTGCGTTGATAGGCGTAGTCCAGCGCGAACACGGTCACGTCGTCGCCATCCACGCGCAGATTGCCGGCGACGCGCATCTGCGTGTCCTTCAGCGCGACCTTGCCCGCTTCTTCCAGCAGGCGGGTCATGCCATTGCGCGACACGGCGATGGCGAAGTGCTTCAGCGAGCCGTCCGCATCGCGCCACAGCGCCACGTCGGCCGGCTGGTCCAGCACCATGCGGATCAGCTGGTCGCCCCAGCCCAGTTCGTGCTCGTAGGCGATGCGGCGCAGGCTGCCCTTCAGGCCCAGGCGGTCCTCGTTCTGCTCGTAATAAAACAGGAAGTCTTCGCGCAGCACGTCGCGCGCCAGCGGAATGGTCAGCAGGTCGCGCGGCAGGGTGGACAGGCTTTGCGTGACGATCAGCGCATCGGGCTTGGCCAGGTCGAGCCCGAGCGGGTTGACGGGCCCGGTGAAGCTGCCCCAGCCGAAAGTCCGGTAAGCCACCAGCCCCGCGACGACAATCGCAACGGCTGCCCCGGCTTTCACCAGTATTTTCTTGTTCATCGCGCCCCGTGAGAATTGGTGAGTATTTATTAGCATTTAGTTATTACCAATTTTATCACTAAAAGATTGCGCAGTGGGAACTTGTTGAAGTGTGCCGACTCGGATGTCACCGTTGTGGGTGGATGACGAGGCGCCCTCTCGCGAGCGAAAGGGCGGGTGGATCCGGCCGCGTGCGCTGGCAGGCGGCCGTGTTTGCGCCTCAGAGCATCTTCACCCTGAGCTTGTCCGGCCCCGCCTCCAGGATGTCGAACGGCGCCGCGGCTTGCTGGGGCATGCCGCGGTCGTCCGGCCCCGGTACGCCGGTGGTCGGCCTGCCAGCGGCGTCGAACACCAGCGTTTCCCGCCCGCGGCGGGTGGGGGGAAAGGGAAACGTGTCGCGCGGGCGATAGACGCGCACGTCGCCCTCGTCTTCCTCGAACGAGTGGGCCCAGGCCTGGCCCACGACACCGGTGCGTGACTGTTCGCTCATGGTTCCTCCGTCATCCGTTCATCGTGGCCGGTGCCTGTTGCTGCAGGTTCTGGGCCGCCGTTGCTGAAATTGCCGGCTGTTGCGCCGTTGCGGGCAGTCCGGCCGGTGCCGGTTCGCCTTCGCGGAACGCCGAAATCACGCCGCCCAGGAACTCGTAGCCGGTCTGCGACGGACCCCAGGCGCCGCCGCTCAGCCACTTGTGGTACAGCCCGCTGTCCGTGCCGGTGACGAACACATCGAGCCTGTTCGGGCCCCACGCAAGCGCGCGCGGCGGCGACGTGCAGATGCCGCCCAGTTTCTCGTAGCCCGTGAGCGACGGCCCCCACACCCTGCCGTCGAACCATTTGTGGTACAGCGCGCTGTCGGTGCCGATCACGAACAGGTCGAGGCGGTTCGGGCCCCAGGACACCGCTTCCGGCGGCGTCACGCAAATGCCGCCCATCCGCTCGAAGCCGTCGGCCGACGGCCCCCAGGCGGAGCCGCTCAGCCACTTGTGATACAGCGCGCCATCGGCCCCGTTGACGAAGACGTCGAGCCGGTCCGGGCCCCACGAGACCGCGCGCGGCGGCGATGTGCAGACGCCGCCCAGCCGCTCGTAGCCGGTCACCGACGGGCCCCAGGCCTTGCCGTCGAACCATTTGTGATACAGCGCCCGGTCGGTGCCGATGACGAAGACATCCAGGCGGTCCGGCCCCCACGACACGATTTCCGGCTGCCCCAGGCAGACGCCGCCCAGGCATTCATAGCCCGTCAGCGACGGCCCCCAGGTGCCGCCGCTCAACCACTTGTGGAACAGCGCGCGGTTGCTGCCCAGCACGAATACATCGAGCCGGTCCGGGCCCCACGACACGATGCGCGGCTCGCCCGTGCAGACGCCGCCCATGTTTTCAAAACCCGTCGCCGACGGGCCCCAGGCCGCGCCGTCGAACCATTTGTGATACAGCGCGCTGTCGGTGCCGGTAACGAACACATCGAGGCGGTTCGGCCCCCGGGACACCGCCTGCGGCACGCTGCAGCACACGCCACCCAGGTTTTCAAAGGTGATCTGCGCCGGCCCCCAGGCCGCACCGCCCCACCATTTGTGATACAGCGCCCGGTTGGTACCGAGCACGAACACGTCGAGACGGTTCGGCCCCCACGCCACTGCCGGCCCGGAACTGGTGCGGCTGGCCGTGGCCGTATCGAGGCCGATGCTGGCGCGTACCCCGTCCAGGCAGGCCTGCATGCGGGCCACCTGCCCGGCGCTGAACATCACCATCGCCCGGTCGTCGACATAGTCCATGTAGTTCATGAACATGTCGCCGTCCGGCCCGTTATTGCACGATACATGGGGGAAGGTCGGCACGCCGGTATTGCCGCCGCCCTGGTTGGGCGTATCGGCAACGTTATCGGTACCGGAGCAGCCGGTGCCGTCGTCGCCCCAGATGTGGTTCAGGTTGAGCCAGTGGCCGATTTCATGGGTCGTCGTCCGGCCCAGGTTGAATGGCGGCGCGGCAGTGCCGGACGTGCCGAACGCCGAGTGCAGGCAGACGACGCCGTCGGTGGCATCCGGACCGCCGGGAAACTGGGCATAGCCCAGCAGGCCGCCGCCCAGCTGGCAGACCCAGATATTCAGGTAGCGCGCCGCCGGCCAGGCATTCAGGCCGCCGCTGGCGTTGGACTTGACGGCGTCGTTGTCGCTGAACGAGGCCACCGTGGTCTGCCGGCGATCGATCCCCGACGTGGCTGCCCCGTTCGGATCGACGGTGGCCAGGAAAAATTCGATGCGGGCATCGGTGGCCAGCGGCAGGAACGGCGCCGGCGTCGTGTTCACGTCGGGATTGGTGCGGCGGAAATCGCGGTTCAGGACATCGATCTGGCTGGCGATCTGCGCTTCGCTGATATTCTGCGCGACTGTATTCCAGACCACGTGCACCACCACGGGAATGCGGGTGATACCGGTTCGCTGCGTGCTTTGGCCACCCGACTCGTAGCGCAGCGCCTGGATTTCGATGTCGTCGCGCGCACGCGCGTAAGCCGGATTGGTGGAAAGCAGCCGGCGATGCACATCCATGGTGGCACAGCGCCGCACCTGCGGCTGGTTTTCGCCGCCGAAGCCGCCCGGTCCGCCGAAGTTGAAGCCGCCCGATCCGCCGGCGCCACCGGCGCCACCGCCCGGGCCGGACGGGCCGCCGGAACCGCCGTCGCCATCGTTCATGCCGCCGCCGGGCATGCCATCGTCGCGGCTGTCGGCCCGTTCATCCATGCCGCCCGGCGGCATGCCCTCCTGCGGGCCCCGTTTCGAGATGCCGGGCATGCCGCGATCGTTCGGATCCGCCCAGCCCAGCGGTTGCTCACCCGCCATCTGATACTGGGAAATGCCATTGCCGTCGCTGCCCTGCATGCCTTTCGTGCCGCCCTCCTCGCCATAGCTGCCATCCCCCATCGCCACAGCGGCGCCCTTCTGCTGTTTCGCTCTCATGCTACCTCCCTGGATGTCGGTACCACGTCGTCACATACGTGATAGGTAAGACAAGAATGGCGCGAGTAGTTCCCGGGTTTCGGGAGGGGGATCAAGTATTTTTGATTGAGGCGGGCGACTGTTGGCTGGGGACTGTCGGCTGG
>DKJA01000005.1 GCA_002454505.1 Oxalobacteraceae bacterium UBA6704 | reverse complement strand
ATGTCCTTCAGCGGGATCGACGCGTCGTCGGACAGCAGCTCCGCATCGAAGCGGAAGCCGCGCGACAGCTCTTCCTGCGCGAACAGCGTGTTGACGATGAGCGTCGCCTGCGGGCCGTCGCCGTGGGGGAAATGCAGGCGCAGCAGGCGGCCCGATTGCAGCAGGCGGACGATGTCCTCGTGGCGCGGCATGTCGCTGCTTAATTCAGGCATGCGATATCTCCCGGGCGATGTGACTAACATTCGTCTAGGAAATATAAGGACCGGGCAGGGGGCACATATTGCGCGTGCGCAAGTAGCGCCGCAGCCATCTGCCGGCCGTAATTTTCAATCCCGGAAAATAATTGCTTGGGTAACTTGCGCCGTCTCGGGAAAGCGCCTACCCTTGAATTTTCCAATTTGGAGAATTCAATGCCTGCCACCGCCGACTTCCTGCGCTCCCACATCGTGTGGGACAACCACGCCTGCATGCCGATCCGGCCCGAGGACGACAGCTTTCTGCCGCAGCTGGCGCGGGCCCGCGCGGCCGGCTTCACGGTCGTGTCGATCAATGTCGGCTTCGGCGAAAGCACACTGGAACAGCAGGTGCTGATGCTGGCCCAAGTGCGCGGCTGGGTGAAGGCGCATTCCGCCGAATACATGCTGATCGCCAGCGCGGACGACGTGCAGCGCGCGCATCGCGAGGGCAAGCTTGGCGTCTGCTTCGACATCGAAGGCGCGTCGGCCGTGGCGGAGCAGCATGGCCTGGTGCAGCTTTACTACGATCTCGGCGTGCGGTGGATGCTGCTGGCCTATAACCGCAACAATGCGCACGGCGGTGGGTGCCATGACGACGACGCGGGCCTGACGGCGCGCGGCCGCCGGCTGCTGCGCGAGATGGCGGACAGCGGCATTGTCGCCTGCGCATCGCATGCCGGGCCGCTGACGGCGCGCGCCATCATCGACGAATCGCCGAACCCGGTGATCTTCTCGCACTCGAACGCACGGGCGCTGCACGACCATCCGCGCAATATCGGCGACGATGCGATCCGGGCCTGCGCCGCGCGGGGCGGGGTGGTGTGCGTCAACGGCATCAGCCTGTTCCTCGGCGCGCAGCGCGACCTCGCCGATGCGGTGGCGCGCCATGCCGACCACGTGGCGCAGCTGGTCGGCCCCGCGCACGTGGGCTTCGGGCTGGACTACATCTACGACCAGCAGGAACTGACGGAGTACCTGGAAAAGATGCGCCACACCTTCCCGGCCGACGGCGGCTACAGCGCCGACATGACGATGCTGGCGCCGGAAGACTTCCCCGCCGTGATCGACGCGCTGCGCCGCCGCGGCTGGAACGACGACGCGCTGGCCCAGGCTTGCGGCGGCAACCTGCTGCGCATCGCCACGCAGGTGTGGAAGTAGCAACGGTCGAGCTCGTGTCCGCTTTCCCCACCTTGGTGTCAGACACCGACATCGACACGAGCCCGGCAGTAGAAGCACAGTAGAGCTCGTGTCCACGTCGGTGTCTGACACCAGGGTGGACACGAGCTCATCTGTTGCAAACGCTGTCACGATGGCGCTATCATCGTTGACCATGGCTGTTGTTTATAAGCATCATCGATGTGCCAGGATGCTCGTTTCTGTCGCGTTGTAAATTCCCTGTTTCCCCAATATCTACGGGATAACTGCCTCCGTAAATCCCTTGGCCCGAGGCCAATGGTTGCGCATAACATTTGATGTTAAAAAATGTTGACTTTGTGTCGTGCGACTTCTACACTCGAACTCGCTGCGCTTATAAAACGCAACACGAGAGCGCGCAGCGCCGATAAAAACAGGAGACAAACCATGAATCATCGATCGACCGCCGGCCGGCGCGTCGCGCTGGGTTTGACCGCGATGGCCAGCCTCATCGCCCAGGCCTACGCCCAGGAAGCGACCCCCGCAACGACCACCACGCCCGCTGCCGCAGCAGCCCCCGTTGCCGCCGCACCGGCAGAACAGATGCAGACCGTCCAGGTGACGGGCTACCGCAGCAGCCTGCTGTCCTCGGCCAAGGACAAGCGCGAGTCCGTCGGCTTCCAGGACTCCATCAATGCCGAAGACCTCGGCAAATTCCCGGACAAGAACATCGCCGAATCGCTGAGCCGCGTGCCGGGCGTGGGCGTCAGCCGCGACGTGACGGGCGAGGGCATGACCATCCAGATCCGCGGCCTCGGTTCGTCGTTCACCAAGATCCTGCTGAATAACTCGCCGATCGCCGTGGCGTCGTCCGGCCCCGTCGACGGTGCCAGCACGAACCGCGAAGTCGACCTGGACCTGCTGCCGACCGACCTGTTCACCAAACTGACCGTCAGCAAGAGCCCGACGGCCGGCCAGATCGAAGGCGGTGCCGCCGGCGTCGTCAACCTGCGCAGCGCGCGGCCGTTCGACAAGGAAGGCCGCCAGACGTCGATCAGCATCACCGGCACCAAGCAGCAGATCGCCGACAAGGCGGGCGGCCGCGGCACGGCCATCTGGTCCAATACGTGGGACGGCAAGTACGGTATCCTGGGCGGCATCTCGTTCTCGCGCCAGCAGGCGCGCACCACCGGCTTCGAGACCGTCGGCTGGACCAACCCGAACCTGACCGCCGCGCAAAGCAGCTCGCCGACCCGCAACAACACGGGCGGCGGCAACTGGACGATCCCCGCCACCGTGCCGGTCGGCGCCGGCAACGGCCTCGTGCCGGGCACGCCGATCGACCAGGCCTTCCTGCTCGCGCACAATCCGGGCCTGACGATCCAGCAGATCGACAACGCGATCATCCCGCGCCTCGGTCGCACGATGGAATACTACGGCACCAAGGACAAGATCTCCGCCGTGCTGTCCGGCGAATACCGCCCGACCGAAGACCTGCACTTCTACGTCGACACGATGTACAGCAAGAAGGACGACGACATGCAGCGCAACGCCTACACCTGGGCAGTGCGCAACAACGCCGGCATCCCGCTGAACATGCAGGTCGACCAGAGCGACTGCAGCAACGGCTGCACGGTCACTTCCGCCACCTACGCCAATGCGCTGAACTTCATCGAGTTCGGCCCGCGCCGCGACAAGGTCGACCTGCTGGGCATCAATCCGGGCATGGAATGGAAGATCACGCCGAAGCTGGCGCTGGACGTGCAGGGCAACTACAACCGCAGCCGCTTCACGCACGAAGCGCCGACGGTCATGCCGATCACGGCGCCGAACAGCGGCAACACGGTCACCTACACGAACAACGGCGGCGTGCCATCGATCTCGTCGAGCCTGGACCTGAACAACCCGGCGAGCTACCAGTGGGTGGGCGGCCGCGTCAACATCCAGAACGAGCTGCGCGAAACGGAAAGCAAGGGCTTCCACAGCAACCTGGCGTGGGGCGACAAGAAGCTGACCATCAAGGGCGGCTTCGCGTGGGACGACATCAACCGCCAGATCCGCGCGCAGGACAACTCCGCGGCATGGCAGGCTGCCGTCTGCGGCAACAACCCGACCGTGTTCCTGCAGGGCCCGAACGGCGCGCCGGCATGCGACGGCGCCAGCACGCCGGGCGCCAGCGCCGCTGCGCTGTACCCGGGCTACGGCACCGGCTACACCGCCGGCCAGACCGCGCCGCTGACGTACCAGGGTTCGCTGATCACCAACGCCGCGCTGCAGAACTACCTGGTTCCGGGCCCTTATGGCAAGCTGGCGCTGGACTGGGACCGCTTCCGCCAGGACTCGAACTACGACTACTACAACGGCTCCGCGCCGGATTCGGGCGCATCGTCGACGGGTGCCAGCGCAGGCTACATCCGCGAAAAAGCCAAGGCGGTCTACTTCGAGGCAAGCGGCGAACTGGCACCGGCCGGCTTCAACACGCGCTGGAACGTGGGCGTGCGCTACATCCGCACCAACCAGCAGGTGGGTTCGCTGAACTCGATCTCCGATCCGCGCAACGCCAGCCTGACGCTGAACGGCAGCAAATACCCGAACGTCAGCCAGTGGGTCTACCTGGACCAGGACTACAGCAACACGCTGCCGTCCGGGACCATCGCCGTCGACCTGCGCAAGGACCTCGTGTTCCGCGCCGCCGCATCGCGCAGCATGACTCGCGCGAATCCGGACTCGCTCCGCCCTGGCATCAACTTCTCGGGCGTGTCGGCGGACGTGGGCACGATGGGCAATCCGGCGCTGAAGCCTTACCTGTCGGATAACATCGACCTGGGCCTCGACTGGTACACCGGCCGCGAAGGCTATATCTCGATCACCGGCTTCCAGAAGCGCGTCAACGGCTTCACGGTGAACGAGAACATCAGCATGCCGTTCACGGCGCTGGCCCAGTACGGCATCAACTACGGCACGCTGATCCCGGCGCAGCAGCAGGCGATCGATTCGCGCGGCGGTCCGGACGTGGCGCAGGTCGTGATGACCCGCCCGCGCAACGCCGACGGCATCCTGCGCATCCGCGGCCTGGAACTGGGCTGGGTGCAGCCGCTCGACAAGCTGCTGCCGATCAAGGGCTTCGGCTTCAACGAGACGCTGACGCTGATCAACCAGAAGGCCAGCGGAGAAGGCTCGAACGGCTTCATCGCACTGAGCGTACCGAAGAAAACCAACAACTTCGGCGTGTACTACGAAAACCACGGCTACATGGCGCGCCTGACGCACACGTACTCGCAAGGCAGCCAGGTGGCGAACGCGAACCAGAGCGGCATCACCGCCGCGGCACTGTTCGGCGACACGTACAAGCAGTGGGACTTCTCGTCCGCCATCGAGCTGGACCAGGTGTTCGACCGCGAAGGCCTGCCGATGCTGACCTTCGACGTCGTCAACCTGAACAAGGCTGTGCGCCGCGGTTATTTCCAGTTCGCCAACGCCACGATGAGCCAGTACGATCCGGGCCGCACGTTCGCCGTGGGCCTGCGGATGAAGTTCTGATCCGCGCATGACGGCGCTTTACGCGGTACGTAAACAAGCCGTCGTGCTGGCACTGGCGCTGTCCGGGTCCTTCGGGACCTGGGCGGCGGCCGGCGCCGCCGACATTCCCGCCCTGCGCCAGCAGGGCACCACCACCCAGCTGATCGTCGACGGCAAGCCCTATCTGGTGCTTGGCGGCGAACTGTATAACTCTTCCGCATCGCATCTCCCGCATCTCGACAAGCTGTGGCCCCGCCTGAAGGCGATCGGCATCAACACGCTGCTGGCGCCCGTCGAATGGGACCAGGTCGAACCCACCGAAGGCAAATTCGATTTCACTGTATTGGACGGCATGCTGAAGCAGGCCCGCGCCAACGACACGCGCATCGTGCTGCTGTGGTTCGGCGCGTGGAAGAATTCGATGTCCACCTATGTGCCCGCGTGGGTGAAGAAGGACAACACGCGCTTCCCCCGCGCCCGCAACAAGGCAGGCGAACCGCAGGATTTACTGACGCCGTTTTCCAATGACACGCTCGACGCGGACCGCAAGGCTTTTGCAAGGCTGATGCAGCACCTGAAGCAGGTCGACCCGCAGCGCACCGTGCTGATGGTGCAGGTCGAGAACGAGATCGGCATGCTGCCGGACGTGCGCGACTACGGTCCGCTGGCCGATGCGGCGCTGCGGCAGCCGGTTCCAGGCGCGCTGCTGGCTTACCTGCAGGCGCATAAGGCCACGCTGCATCCGTACGTGCGCAGCCTGTGGGAAGCGCACGGCACCCGCAATGCCGGCACGTGGACGGAAGTCTTCGGCGACTCCATCGAGGCGCAGGAAGTCTTCCAGGCCTGGTATTACGCCGTATTTGCGAATGGCCTGGCGGCAGCCGGCAAGGAACAGTATGCGCTGCCGATGTTCGTCAACGTGGCGCTGAACCGGCCCGGCAAGAAGCCCGGCGAGTACCCGAGCGCGGGCCCGCTGCCGCACCTGTTCGACGTGTGGAAGGCGGCCGGCCCGGCGATCGACATTCTCGCCATCGACACGTACTTCCCGAACTTCATCCACTGGGCGAAGCAGTTCAAGCGTCCCGACAATCCGCTGTTCATCCCGGAAGCGAACCGCGCCGGCCGGCCGGAAGTGGCCGCCAACGCGTTCTACATGATCGGCGAGCTCGATGCGATCGGCTTCTCGCCGTTCGCCATCGAGAACATCAAGGATGCCAAGGCCGACAATCTGCCGGCTGCCTACGCGGTGCTGAACCAGCTGTCGCCATTGATCCTCGCCGCGCAGGGGAAGGACCTGATGCGCGGCTTCAAGGCGGCCGTGTCGTACGACGGCGTGGTGGACAAGGCCAATGTGCAGAGCCGCCTCGGTGACTATGCGCTGGACGTCAGCTTCGCCAACCAGTGGGGGCCGACCACCGACGCCGAGTTCGAGGAGCGCGGCGGCATCGTGATCCAGACGGGCGACGATGAATTCATCGTCG
>DKJA01000183.1:18944-19067 GCA_002454505.1 Oxalobacteraceae bacterium UBA6704 | reverse complement strand
CATCGACGAAATCGACGCCGACGCCCTGCCCGGCCACCGTCTGCCACAGCGAGTTGGTGTTCCCGAACAGGAAGGACGACGACACCACATGGTCGCCCGCCCGCAGCAGCGACTGGAACACGG
>DKJA01000183.1:18448-18648 GCA_002454505.1 Oxalobacteraceae bacterium UBA6704 | reverse complement strand
CCTGGCGGCCGTAGCGGAAGCCCGGCTCGCGGCCCTGGAACACCGACGCCAGCTGGCGCGCATCGCCGTAGCCGAACGCCACCGACGTGTGGATCGGCTTGTGCAGCGAACCATGCTCGATGGCCTTCTGGCGGTCGCCGTGCAAGATCGTGGTGGTGAAGCCGTAGGTTGTTTTATCGTTCATGTTGGCTGGGGACTGT
>DKJA01000183.1:13311-18234 GCA_002454505.1 Oxalobacteraceae bacterium UBA6704 | reverse complement strand
TGGCTGGGGACTGTCCCCGCGGGGGACTGTCCCCGGGGTTGTATTTGAATTCAGCAGAAACCAACCCCGGGGACAGTCCCCGCTGGGGACAGTCCCCAAAGCTCAACCTTCGGTGGTTGCCGCGTTCAGGTTCAGCTGCGTGCGCGCGGCATCCTCGGCGCCCTTCTCCTTCGGATTGTGGCGCGCATACTCGATGCGGTCCAGGTAGTCCGCCGACACGTCGCCCGTCACGTACTTGCCGTCGAAGCAGGACGCTTCGAACTTCGTCAGCGCCGGGTTGACGTCGGAGATCGACCGCTTCAGGTCTTCCAGGTCCTGGTAGACCAGCGCGTCGGCCGTGATTTCCTTGCACACTTCTTCGACCGTGCGGCCGTGGGCGATCAGCTCGTCGCGGGTCGGCATGTCGATGCCGTACACGTTCGGGTACAGCACCGGTGGCGCGGCGGACGCGAAGATCACTTTCTTGGCACCGGCTTCGCGGGCCATCTGCACGATCTCGCGGCTGGTGGTGCCGCGCACGATCGAATCGTCGACCAGCAGCACGACCTTGTCCTTGAATTCGTCGCCGATGGCGTTCAGTTTCTGGCGCACGGATTTCTTGCGCATCGCCTGGCCCGGCATGATGAACGTGCGGCCGATGTAGCGGTTCTTGATGAAGCCTTCGCGGTACTCGACACCGAGGCGCAGCGCCAGCTGGATGGCGGCCGGACGGGACGAATCGGGAATCGGCATGACGACGTCGACGTCGTCGGCCAGGCCTTCGCGCTTGATCTTCTCGGCCAGGTACTCGCCCATTTTCAGGCGCGTGTTGTACACCGACGCGCCGTCGATGACGGAATCCGGACGGGCCAGGTACACGTATTCGAACACGCATGGATACAGCGACGGATTGTCGGCACAGATCTGGCTGTGCAGGTTGTTGTCGTTGTCGATGAACACGGCTTCGCCCGGCGCGATGTCGCGCACGAAGCGGAAGCCGGTGCCTTCCAGCGCCACGGATTCGGAGGCGATCAGGTACTCGGCGCCCTGCTCCGTTTCGTTGATGCCCAGGCACAGCGGACGGATGCCGAACGGGTCGCGGAAGCCCAGCAGGCCGACGCCGGAAATCTGCGCCACGGCCGCGTAACCGCCCTTGACGCGGCGGTTCAGCACCGTCACGGCCTGGAAGATCGTGTTCGCGTCGATCGAATAGCCGGTGGTGGCTTTCTGGATCTCGTGGGCCAGCACGTTCAGCAGCACTTCCGAATCGGAGTCCGTGTTGATGTGGCGGCGGTCGTTCTTGTACATCTCGTTTTTCAACTGTTCCCAGTTGGTCAGGTTGCCGTTGTGGGCCAGCGTGATGCCGAACGGCGCGTTGACGTAGAACGGCTGTGCTTCCTCTTCCGACGAGGAACCGGCGGTCGGGTAGCGGCAGTGGCCGATGCCCGAATTGCCCATCAGCGAACGCATGTTCCGGGTGCGGAACACGTCGCGCACGAGGCCGTTGGCTTTGTGCATCGAGAACATGCTGCTGTGATTGGTCGCGATACCGGCCGCATCCTGGCCGCGGTGCTGCAACAGCAGCAGCGCGTCATACAGCAGCTGATTGACAGGTTGATGGGAAACGACGCCGACGATGCCACACATATGGTGCTCCTGAACGGGGATGCTACGGATTTAAGGAATTCTGAAATTGCACGTGCTGCGCGAAAGCAGCGGGAAGATAGGGTTTCACGGTCAGCGCGCCGCTCTCGGCCAGCGGCGACAGCAGCGCCTGGCGCCAGAAGTCCTGCTGGGGGATCGCCGTCATCCCGCACAATATGACGCCGGCCAGCACGATTACAAGGCCGCGCCCCAGGCCGAACAGGCCGCCCAGGCCCCGGTCCGCCAGGCCCAGCCCGCCCGCCTCGACCAGCGCGCAGACGGCCATCGTCAGCAGGCCCATCAGGATGCGCACGCCGATGAACAGCGCGATGAAGGCGACGATCAGGCGGATCACCTCGCCGGGAATCATGTCCGGCAGCAGGTGCGCCAGCGCCGCGCCATAGGCATTGGCGACCACGAAGGCGACGATCCAGCCGGCCAGCGACAGCATTTCCTTCACCAGGCCCCGCATGGTGCTGATGATCACGGACGCAATCAGCACGAACAGGACCACGTAATCAAAAATCGTCACGGCAGAACGACATCAGGCGGGCGACAGGCTGCCCGACAGGCCGATCTTCTGCAGCCGGGCCTTGGCCTTCTCCGCTTCCTCGCGGCTGCCGAACGGGCCCACTTTCACGCGGGTCAGCTCGCCGGACGGCGACTTCTGCGTGAACGAGCTGATGCCGGCGGCGCGCAGCTTGCCCTGCAGTTCCTCGACCTTGTCCTTGGCCGACAGTGCGGCCACCTGGATCACGAAGCGGCCGCTGTCGGCCGGCGCGGCCGCCGGTGCCGGCTTGCCTTCCAACAGCGCCAGCGCGCGGGCGGCGTCGTCGGACTTGGCTTCGGCGCGGCGGGGCTCCTGCTTCGGCTCGGGTTTGTGTTCCGGTTTCTTTTCGGCGAACTTCGGTTCCTTCAGATCGGCCTTCTTCGGCTCCGGTTTCGGTTCGGCCTTGGCCACTTTTTCCGGTTCCGGCTTTTTCGTGTCGTGCTTCGGGTTGTCGAGGTGCAGCGGTGCCACCGGGGCCGTCGCGGCCACCTTCGGCGCCGGCTTCGGCGGCGTCACCGGCTCGTCTTCCGGCTCGACGATTTCCTCGCTCTGGTCCAGTGCGTCGGCCTGGCGCGTCCTGGGCGCGGCGGCGGCGACCTGCGGCGCAGGTTCCGCATCGGCCGGCTTGTCGCGGGACGGGATCTGGATGGCGATATCGTTGGCCAGCGGCTTCGGCTCCGAATCGAGCACCATCGGCAGGCCGATGGCAACGGCCAGCGCCAGCGCGATCGCACCGACCAGGCGGCGGCGGGCGCGTTTCTTTTCCGGGAGGACGGGATCGGGCGCTTCCTTGCGGTTGCGTGTGCGCGTGGCCCCCGGGCCTTCGTCGGCGGACGAGGCGCGCTTCGAGCGGGCCCGTTCCGTGACGGCGCGGTCGTCGGCGGCGCGGTAGTAGCCGCTGTCTTCCGGGGACTGCTGCTTGTTTTTACCGAATTTCGAGAACAAGCCCATGCGTGAATTTCTCAGTGTAAGGAGGACTTCCGGGCAGCCATGACGCCAGCCACCGTGAGGAACGATCCAAAGACCACAATTCTATCATTCTCGCCGGCCCGGCTCATTGCATTTACAAAAGCTTGTGCCGGCGTATCGAACACGTTGACGGTCTTTTCCTGCGCATTTTGATGAATATCCGGCACGATGGCCTGCACTTTCGCGGCCAGTTCCGACGCGGTCGCGGCCCGCGGCGACGGCAGCGTGGCCAGGCACCAGTGGTCGATGACGCCGCCCAGCGCCTTGACGACGCCGTCGATATCCTTGTCGTGCATCGAGCCGAACACGGCGAACGTGTACGGGTGATAGCCCATATTGCCCAGGTTCTGGCTCAGCGCCGACGCCGCGTGCGGGTTGTGCGCCACGTCGAGGATCACGCTTGGCCGGCCCGGCAGCACCTGGAAGCGGCCCGGCAGCTCGACCGTCACGAGGCCGTGGCGCACTTCCTGCGCGCCCACCGGCAGCTCGTTCTTCAGCACTTCCAGCGCCGCCAGCGCCGCCGACGCATTGAGCAGCTGGTTGGCGCCGCGCAGGCTCGGGTAGCCCAGCGAATTGCGGCGCTGCGCGCGGCCGCCGTAGTTCCACTGCTGCTTGTCGCCGGAGTAATTGAAGTCGCGGCCCATCAGCCACAGGTCGGCACCGATGGCCTCGGCGTGGTCGATCAGCGTCTGCGGCGGCACCGGGTCGCTGCAGATCGCCGCCTTACCGGGGCGGAAGATGCCGGCTTTCTCGAAACCGATCTGCTCGCGCGTGCCGCCCAGGTAGTCGACGTGGTCGATGTCGACGCTGGTGACGATGGACACGTCGGCATCGATGACGTTGACGGCATCGAGCCGGCCGCCCAGCCCCACTTCGAGGATGACGACGTCGAGCTGCGCCTTGCTGAGCAGGTGCATGATGGCCAGCGTGGTGAACTCGAAGTAGGTCAGCGTCGTGTCGCCGCGCACGGCTTCGACGGCATCGAACGCCTCGACCAGCGCGGCATCCGTGGCCAGGTCGCCGTTGATGCGGGCCCGCTCGTTGAAGTCGAGGAAGTGCGGCTTGATGTACAGGCCGACCTTGTAACCGGCGCGCAGCAGGATCGATTCCAGCATCGCGCAGGTGGAACCCTTGCCGTTGGTGCCGGCCACCATGATCACCGGACAGGAAAACGCCAGCTGCAGGCGTTCCTTGACGGCGCGGACGCGGTCCAGGCCCATATTGATGACGGTTTCGGCGTGGCGCGACTCAAGCAGCGCGAGCCATTCTGGCAGGGTGGTCGGTGTGGACATGGGAAGTACGGATGCGGAAAGGCGCAATTCTAGCGCGGACGGAGGTTCGGCGTCAGGCGCCCAAACAAAAACCGGGGCGCTCCGCTTGGAAACGCCCCGGTTTTGTATGACATGCGAAAGCTTACGCGATCACTTCGGCCGGCTGGTTCTGCAGCAGCGCCAGCAGGCGGGCGATTTCTTCGCGCATCTTGCGGCGGTCGACGATCATGTCGATGGCGCCCTTGGTCAGCAGGAACTCGGAACGCTGGAAGCCTTCCGGCAGCTTCTCGCGCACGGTGTTCTCGATGACGCGCGGGCCGGCGAAACCGATCAGCGCCTTCGGCTCGGCCATCACGACGTCGCCCATGAAGGCGAACGAGGCGGACACGCCGCCCATCGTCGGGTCGGTCAGCACGCTGATGAACGGCAGTTTTTTCTCGGACAGCTTGGTCAGCATCGACGTGGTTTTCGCCATCTGCATCAGCGACAGCAGGCCTTCCTGCATGCGCG
>DKJA01000183.1:0-13131 GCA_002454505.1 Oxalobacteraceae bacterium UBA6704 | reverse complement strand
AGGCCTTCCTGCATGCGCGCGCCGCCCGTGGCGGTGATGCAAATGAACGGCACCTTCTGCTCCAGCGCCACCTGCGCGGCGCGGGCAAACCGCTCGCCGACGACGGAACCCATCGAGCCGCCCATGAATTCGAACTCGAAGCACGCCACGACGACCGGCAGGCTCATGATCGAACCGCCCAGGCAAACCATCGCATCGGTCTCGCCGGTGGCGTCCATCGCCTGCTTCAGGCGGTCCGGGTACTTCTTGCTGTCCTTGAACTTCAGCGTGTCGACGGGCAGCGCTTCCTGGCCGATTTCATAGCGGCCGCCGGCGTCCAGCAGCGCGTCGAGGCGCTCGCGGGCGCGGATCCGCATGTGGTGGTCGCACTTCGGGCACACGTGCAGGTTCGATTCGAGGTCGGTACGGTACAGGACGGCTTCGCACGACGGGCACTTGACCCACAGCCCCTCGGGCATCGTCTTGCGCGCAGCAGCATCCGAACGCTGGATCCGTGGGGGCAGAAGTTTTTCCAACCAGCTCATGTTTTCTCCTGTTGCTCTGACTTGAGCGCGCAGTGTAGCGGTTTCCGCCTGCCGTGTCGAACATTCAACTTTGGCAAGATTGCGCACGAGCGTGAGTTTCCATGCGGGCTGCCGCGCAATGGATGAGCTCGTGTCCACCATGGTGTCAGACACCGACGCGGACACGAACTCGGCAGCAAAATTCGGCGACTGACTAATGAGGCCGTGTCACTGTCGGTGTCAGACACCAAGGTGGACACGGCCTCGGCTGTAGAGCGGGTGCTTACTCGTCCAGCGCCTGGCGGATGCCGGCGACGAAGGCCTGCACGGCGGCGGGCGCCTGCTCGGGCGGGCTCGCTTCGATTTCCTGGATGATGCGGCTGCCGATGACGACGGCGTCGGCCACCTTGGCCAGCGCCTTGGCGGTGGCGCCGTCGCGAATGCCGAAGCCGACGCCGATCGGCAGGCTGACGTGCTGGCGGATGGCGGCGATGCGTTCGGCGACCTGGGCGGTGTCGATGTTGCCGGCGCCGGTGACGCCCTTCAGCGAGACATAGTAAGAGAAGCCGCCGCCCACCTTGGCCACCTGGGCGATGCGCTCCGGCGTCGACGTGGGCGCCAGCAGGAAGATCAGGTCGAGACCGGCGGCACGCATCTTGCCAGCGAACTCTTCGCATTCTTCCGGCGGGTAGTCGACGACGATGGCGCCATCCGCTCCCGCTTCGCGCGACTGCTCGATGAAGGCATCGGCGCCGATGCGCTCGATCGGGTTGGCGTAGCCCATCAGCACGACGGGCGTCGTCTGGTTGGTCTTGCGGAACTCGCGGACGTAGTCGAACACGTGGCGAATACCGACGCCATGCGCGAGTGCGCGCTCACATGCGCGCTGGATGACGGGGCCCTCGGCCATCGGATCGGAAAACGGCACGCCGAGTTCCAGCACGTCGGCGCCGCCCGCCACGAGGGCATGCAGCAGCGGCACCGTCTGCGCCGGCGACGGATCGCCGGCAGTAATGAAGGTCACGAGACCGGTTTTGTTTTGCGCTTTCAGCGCTGCGAAGGTCTGGGCGATACGGGACATGATGGTTCTCGGCAAAAGTTTTTCTTAACTGGAGACAGCCGGATCGCCGAACCGCCCCATTTTCCAGGAAATGTTTCTCGAAAAATGGGGTCTGCCGGATCGCCGGACCGCCCCATTTTTTAAGCAACATCAGCCGAAATTCAGCCCCATCCGCTCGGCCACCGTATGCATGTCCTTGTCGCCCCGGCCGGACAGGTTGGCCAGCACGATCTTGTCCTTCGGCAGCGTGGCAGCCAGCTTGGCGGCGTAGGCCAGCGCGTGCGACGATTCCAGCGCCGGGATGATGCCCTCGATGTGGCAGCAGTCGTGGAAGGCCTGCAGCGCCTCGTCGTCGGTGACCGACACGTACTGCGCGCGGCCGGAATCCTTCAGCCAGGCGTGCTCGGGGCCCACGCCCGGGTAATCCAGGCCGGCCGAGACGGAGTGCGTTTCGATGATCTGGCCGTCGTCGCTCTGCAGCAGGTAAGTGCGATTGCCGTGCAGGACGCCCGGATAGCCCTTCGTCAGCGATGCCGCATGCTTGCCCGTGTCGAGCCCCTCGCCGGCCGCTTCCACGCCGATCAGTTGCGTGGCCTTCTGGTCGATGTAAGGGTAAAAGATGCCCATCGCGTTCGAGCCGCCGCCGATGCAGGCCAGCACGTAGTCGGGCTGGCGGCCCGTCATCTCCGGCATCTGCACCAGGCATTCCTCGCCGATCACCGACTGGAAATCGCGCACAAGCATCGGGTACGGGTGCGGCCCGGCCACCGTGCCAATGATGTAGAAGGTGTTCTCGATATTGGTCACCCAATCGCGCATCGCCTCGTTCAGCGCATCCTTCAGCGTCTTCGAGCCCGATTCGACGGGCACGACGGTGGCGCCCAGCAGCTTCATCCGGTAGACGTTCTGCGCCTGCCGCTTGACATCCTCGGCGCCCATGTAGACGACGCATTCGAGCCCGAAGCGCGCGCAGATCGTGGCGGTGGCCACGCCGTGCTGGCCGGCGCCCGTTTCGGCGATGATGCGCGGCTTGCCCATCCGCTTCGCCAGCAGCGCCTGGCCCATCACGTTGTTGATCTTGTGGGCGCCGGTGTGGTTCAGGTCCTCGCGCTTGAAGTAGATCTGCGCGCCGCCGGCGATATCGGACCACCGCTTCGCGTGATAGATCGGCGAAGGACGGCCGACAAAGTGCTTCAGCTCGTAGCGGAACTCTTCGAGGAATTCGGCATCGTGGCTGTAGCGCGCATAGGCTTCGTTGAGTTCGGCCAGTGCATAGGTGAGGGTTTCGGCGACGAACGAGCCGCCGTACGGGCCGAAGTGGCCGGTGGCGTCGGGCAGCTGGTAATCGGTGGCGTGGAACAGCGCGGCGGCGCTCTTCGGATCGTGTGCATTCATGATGGCGTTCCTGGAATCGGGACGGGAACGCCGTGCCGGCACGGCTAGGCGGCGTTCCCCGAGTCGCCGGCGCGGACCGCGGCAACGAACTGCGCGATCAGGCTGGCGTCCTTGATGCCCTTCGCGGCTTCGACGCCACTGCTGACGTCAACCGCGTACGGGCGTAACTGGGCTACCGCGCCAGTCGCATTTTGCACGCTCAAGCCACCACTTAAAACGGCCCGATGCGCGAGTTCTTTTGGGATGAGGGACCAATCGAAAACCTTTCCTGCGCCGCCGTAGGCATCCACGTACGTGTCGAACAGCAGACCCGCGAACAGCGGCGACGACGAGCGGCATTGAGCTTCATATTCTAGCAGCTCGGATGCGCCGGTGTCCGGTTTTACGCGGAACACGCGGACGAACTGGCGGTTGACGGCCTGAGCGGCAGCGGCGCACTGGGCGGCTGTCTCGTCGCCATGGAACTGCAGCAGCGCGACAGGCGCCACGCGCACCGTCTCGGCCACTTCTTCTGCGGAGGCATTGACGAACAGCCCGACGGGCGTGACGAACGGCGGCAGCGTGGCGATCAGTTCGGCGGCGCGGGCCGGCGTCACGTAGCGCGGGCTCTTCGGATAAAACACGAAGCCGATCGCGTCGGCGCCCGCGGCCACGGCGGCGGCCACGTCTTCCTCGCGGGTCAGCCCGCAGATTTTAATGCGCGTGCGTGGCATGCGGTGTCCTCAAAAAGCCGGCAGGATGCGCGGCGTTTCCTGCGGCAGCTCCCAGCGGGCATCGTATTCGATCTGCGCCAGGTACAGGCCGTCGGGCATGAAGGTGGGCGCGGCCTGCGTGCGGTCGCGGCTGGCCAGCAGCTCGCCCAGCCACGCCGTGTTCTCGCGGCCCTGCCCCACATACACCAGCGCGCCGACGATGTTGCGCACCATGTGGTGCAGGAAGGCGCTGGCGCGCAGCGTGAACAGCAGCATGTCGCCATGCCGCTCGATCGCAATCTCGTGCATGTCCTTGACCGGCGTTTTCGCCTGGCAGCTGGCGGCGCGGAAGGCCGAGAAATCGTGCCGGCCGATCATCGGCCGCACCGCTTCCCGCATCAGCGCCACGTCCAGCGGACGGTGATAGTAACCGGCGCGGCCCGCCAGCAGCGGCGCGCGCACGCGGTGGTTGTACATCAGGTAGTGATAGGTGCGCGAGCGGGCCGAGAAGCGCGCATGGAAGTCGCCTTCCTGGTCGAACTCCGCCTCGCCGAACGGAATCACCTCATGCAGCTCCTTCGCCCAGCGCACGCCGATCGAATCGGGCAGGAAGGCGTTAAGGCCGCGCACCCAGGCATGCGTGTCGCGCTGCAGGTCGGTGTCGAAATGAACGACCTGGCCCAGCGCGTGCACGCCGGCATCCGTGCGGCCTGCGCACGTGGTACCGATGCGCACGCGGGCGAATTTCTCCAGGGCCTGCTCCAGCTTGTCCTGCACGGTCTGGCCGTGCGGCTGCACCTGGTAACCCTGCCAGTCGGCGCCGTTGTACTGGACTCCCAATGCGATGCGTTTCAATGCCTGTCCGTGTGATATTGCGGAGCGGGGATTATACGCAAAGTCAGGATGGCAAGTCCGGCCGCAGGTCAGGCCAGCAGCGCCAGCATCTGGTTGGCGCGCTCCACCTGCCGGTCGCTGCCGCCGCGGATCACCTCGTCGAGCAGCTCGCGGGCGCCTTCCTTGTCGCCGATTTCCTGGTAGGCGATGGCCAGGTCGAGCTTGGTGTCCATTTCCATGTGATGGGCGGACATCGGCTCGTCCGCCGCCGGTTCGTCCGCGGCTTGCGGCGTGGCGGTGGCGTCCGGATCGTGGGCGCGTTCCTCGTCCAGGTCCAGGTCGATGCCGCTCAGGTCGAAGTCAGGCAGCGGCGCCGGGGCCGGCGTATCGGCCGCCGGCAGCTCCGGCAGGTCGGCATCGTCGTCCAGCGCCAGCGACGGCTCGCTGGCCGGACGGTCCTGCGGCCGGTCGAAGTCCATCAGGTCCAGTTCGGCCAGCGGGTCGGCCGCCGGTGCCGAGGCAGGTGCCGGCTCGGCGCGCTCCTCGCCCGGCAGGTCCAGGTCGAAGTCCATCGCCAGGCCGGCCGGCGCAGGTGCCGCCGCCGGTGCCGGCGCGGTGGCCGGTTCGTCGAAGGCCAGGTCCAGGCTGTCGTCGGCCGCTTGCGCCGCCACCGGCGGCTTGTCGCCGGCCGCCGGTTCGAAGCTCAGGCCGCCCAGGTCGAAGTCGAGGTATTTGTCCGCTTCCGCTTCCTCGGCCTGCTGCGCGACGGACGGTGCCGGCGGCTGCGCCGTGGCGTCCGGCTCGACGGGATCGCCGAAGTCGAAGTCCATCAGGTTTTCCGCCGGCGCCGGCGTGGCCGTTTCCGCAGCCGCTTCCGCCGGTGTGTCGGCAGCCGCGTCAGTGGTGTCAGTGGTGTCAGCTGCAGGCAGCGCCGTGGCATCGCCGAAGTCGAAGTCCAGCGCATTCACCTGCGCTTCCGGCGCCGGGGCCGGCTCGCTGTCCAGATCCAGGTCCAGCCCGCCGGTGGCCGCATCCTGCTCGTCGCGGGCGCGCGCGGCGCCGTCCAGCGCGGCGGCGAATTCGGACGCACGCGCCGCCTCGTCGGCCGCCACGGCGGTCACGCCCGTTGCGACGGCGGCCGCGGCAAACGCACCCGCTCCGCTGGCGCCCGCCGCATACAGCGGGTTGGTCGGATCGATCGAGCGGCCCAGCGTGGCCGCCTGCGTCCATTCGTCGCCCTGGCCCTGGCTCAGCGCGTGCAGCTCGGCGGCCTGGGCTTCGAAGGCGCGCAGGTCCTTGCGGTTGGCGTAGATCTCCAGCAGCTTCAGGCGCACCGCGTGGCGCTCCGGATGCGTGCGCAGCGCTTCCTTCAGGATCTCCTCGGCCTGCGCATCGCGGCCATAGGCGATGTACACGTCCGCCTCGGCGACGGGATCGACTTCATTGGTGTCCAGCTGGCTGGCGGACGGCGCGAAGTTCGAGTTGAACACGCTGTTGCTGGTGTCGACGCTCTGGCCGCCCGCATCGGCGTACAGCGACGGCGCCGCCGTGGCCGCGCCGGGCACGACCGGGTCTTCCTTGACGACGAACGCTTCCTTCGCCTTGCGGCGACGCGACAGGATCAGCCCCACGCCAGCCAGCAGCACCGCCAGTGCGATGCCGATGGCCTGGATGTTGTCCATCACCGTGTCCATGATGCCCGGTTCGACCTTGGCCGGCGCCGGTGCCGGCGGCCTGGCGGCCGGCTTGGGCTTGTCCGCGGGCGCGTTGACGCCAGTGCCCTGTGCCACCGGCTGCGGCGCGGCAGGCACCGGGGCGCCTTTCGTGTCGAGTTCCGGCGTGGCGGCGCGGTTCTGCGCCTCGGTGCCGTCCTTGCTCTTCACCGCCATCAGGTTTTCCAGGTCGCTGACGTTCTTTTCCAGCTCCTTGACGCGGGCGGCCGCATCGGCCACCTGCTGGTCCTTGGCGATCTTGTCTTCGGCGCTGCCCGTCTGGCCGGTTTTACCCGCAGTGCTCCCGCTGATTTCGCCGGCCTTGGACAGCTTCAGCTGGTCCTGCGCGGCATTGACGGCGTTCGGCCGCTCCTCCACCTTGGCGGTGATCTTGCCGCCAGTGCTCTGCTGCGCTTCCGGCGCGCGGGCCGGCGTGGACGACGCCACCTGCCCGGCCAGCTTGGCGCGGTAGGCATTGAAGTCGGCCGCATGGGCCACCACGACTTCGCGCGATTGCGAGCGGCCCAGGCCGCGCACCGTGTCGGCGCTCGGCACGGACAGGATCGTGCCCGACTTCAGGCGGTTCATGTTGTTGCCGCTGAACGCTTCCGGATTGGCGCGGTACAGCGCCACCAGCATCATGTCGAGCGACACATTGGCCGGGCGCAGGTCTTGCGCGATGCCGGACAGCGTATCGCCGCGCTTGACGCGCACGTCGTCGCGGGCCGGTTCGGCCGGTGCCGGTGCTGGAGCCGGCTCGGCGCGGCGCGGCTCGACTGGTCGCGCAGCAGCCTGCGGCGCAGGTGCCGCCGGGGTGGCGGCCGGTGCGGCTGCAGGCGCAGTGGCCCGCGCTCCAGCCTGTGCAGTAGCGCGGCTGACATCGACCGGCGCAGCCACTTGCGGCGCCTGCGCACTGCGCATCTCGGCGGGGTCCAGCAGGAAGGTGTATTCGCGCACCAGGCGCCCGTTGGCCCACGTCAGCTCCAGCAGCATGTCGACGAACGGCTCGTTGATGGGTTGCGTGGACGTGACGCGGATGAACTGGCGGCCATCGCGCCGGTCGATGTCGAAGCGCAGGTTCAGCAGTGCCGGGTTGAAGTCGATGTTGGCGGCGCTGAAGGCCTCGGCGGGCGCCAGTTTGGCAGCCAGGTCGGCCGCCTCGGCCGGCGCGACGGCGGTCAGCTCGATCTCGGCCCGCAGCGGCTGGCCCAGCGCCGACAACACGGTCAGCTTGCCGAGACCGGCGGCATGCGCCGCCGGCAGGATTACCGTGCCGATCAGGGCACTGGTCAATGCAGATAACGCGAACGAGGCAACCCTGGAGCGTTTTTGTACGGGCATATTCTATGGTGTTAAGTTGGCAACGGGACGCAAGTGGCTCTCCCAGACATCTCAACATAACATCATGCTACCGGGCACGCAAGTTTCACGGGGACGACGTGGGGGACTGTCCCCGCATGGGGCCTGTCCCCGGGGTTGCCTTTGCCTTCGCGGTTTGCTGGCAGAAAAACAACCCCGGGGACAGTCCCTTGCAGGGACAGCCCCCGACAATCACTTGTCCAGCACGATCCGCAGCATGCGGCGCAGCGGCTCGGCGGCGCCCCACAGCAGCTGGTCGCCGACGGTGAACGCGGAGATGTACTCCGGGCCCATCGACAGCTTGCGCACGCGGCCTACCGGAATCGTCAGGCTGCCCGTGACGGCGGCCGGCGTCAGCTCGCGCACCGAGTCTTCGCGCGTGTTCGGCACGAACTGCACCCACTCGTTGTCGTGGGCGATGATGCTGTTGATCTCGTCCAGCGGCACGTCGCGTTTCAGCTTGATCGTCAGTGCCTGCGAGTGGCAGCGCATGGCGCCGATGCGCACGCACAGGCCGTCGACCGGAATCGGCTTGGAGCCGAAGTCGGCGCCCAGGCCGAGGATCTTGTTGGTCTCGGCGCCGCCCTTCCACTCTTCCTTCGACTGGCCGTTGTCCAGGTCCTTGTCGATCCACGGGATCAGGTTGCCGGCCAGCGGCGCGCCGAACTGTTTGATTTCGTCAGCCGACAGGCCCCGCTGGGTGGCCAGCACCTGGCGGTCGATCTCGAGGATCGCGGCGGCCGGGTTGTCCAGCAGCGGACGGACGGCCGCATTGATGGTGCCGAACTGCGTCAGCAATTCGCGCATGTGCTGCGCGCCGCCGCCCGATGCGGCCTGGTACGTCATCGACGTCATCCACTCCACCAGGTTGGCCTTGAACAGGCCGCCCAGGCCCATCAGCATGCACGACACGGTGCAGTTACCGCCGATGAAGTTCTTGACGCCCTTCGTCATCGCATCCTTGATGACGTTCAGGTTGACCGGGTCCAGCACGATCACCGAGTCTTTATCCATGCGCAGCGTGGACGCGGCATCGATCCAGTAACCGTTCCAGCCGGCCGCGCGCAGCTTCGGGAACACGTCGCTGGTGTAGTCGCCGCCCTGGCACGAGATGATGATCTCGCAGCGCTTCAGTGCGTCGATATCGCTGGCATCCTGCAGCTTCGTTTCGTTCTTCGCCATCGATGGCGCCTGGCCGCCCGTGTTCGACGTCGAGAAGAACACCGGTTCGATGTGAGCGAAATCGCCCTCTTCCTGCATGCGCTGCATCAGGACGGAACCGACCATGCCGCGCCAACCTACCAGACCTACTAGTTTCATTTCATGCCCTCGATGATTTTGGATGTTGTTCTGTAACGCTTCTGCCACGCGGATGGTTTACTGCGCCAGCGCTTTCACCACCGCGTCGCCCATCTGCTCGGTGCCGACTTTCGTCGTGCCCTCTTCGTAGATGTCCGGCGTACGCAGGCCCTGGGCCAGCACGGCTTTCACCGCATTCTCGATGCGGTCGGCCTGCGCCTCGCGCTGCAGCGAGTAGCGCAGCATCATCGCGCTTGATAAGATCGTCGCCAGCGGATTGGCCACGCCCTTGCCGGCGATGTCCGGCGCGGAACCGTGCGAGGGCTCGTACAGGCCCTTGTTGTTGGCGTCCAGCGAAGCCGATGGCAGCATGCCGATGGAACCGGTCAGCATCGCCGCCGCATCGGACAGGATGTCGCCGAACATGTTACCGGTGACGATCACGTCGAACTTCTTCGGCGCGCGCACCAGCTGCATCGCGGCGTTATCGACATACATGTGATCCAGCGCGACATCCGGATATTCCTTGTGGACGTCGGTGACGACGTCCTTCCAGAACTGGAACGTCTCCAGCACATTGGCCTTGTCGACGGACGTCAGCCGCTTGCCGCGCTTCTGCGCCGCCTGGAACGCCACGTGGGCGATGCGGCGGATCTCGCCTTCCGCGTAGCGCATCGTGTCGAAGCCTTCGCGCTGGCCCTTGAACGGCCCGTCCGGGCACTCGCGCACGCCGCGCGGCTGGCCGAAATAAATGTCGCCGGTCAGCTCGCGGACGATCAGGATGTCCAGGCCGGACACCACTTCGGGTTTCAGCGTCGAGGCGCCGGCCAGTTCCGGATACAGGATGGCCGGACGCAGGTTGCCGAACAGGCCCAGGTTCTTGCGCAGGCCGAGGATGGCCTGCTCGGGACGCAGCGGGCGGTCCAGCGTGTCGTACTTCCAGTCGCCGACGGCGCCGAACAGCACCGCGTCGGCGGCCTTGGCCAGCGCCAGCGTGGCGTCCGGCAGCGGGTGGCCGGACGCCTCGTAGCCGGCGCCGCCGACCGGGGCCGTCTCCAGTTCGAAGGATTCGTCGAGGGCGTTGAGCACCTTGACAGCCTGGGCGACGATTTCGGGGCCGATGCCGTCGCCCGGCAGGATTGCGATTTTCATGGTCTTCTTATCAGATGGTGTTGGCCAGCCAGGGCTGGTTTGCCAGATGCCGCTCTTCGAAGGCGCGGATCGTGTCCGCGTGACGCAGGGTCAGGCCGATATCGTCGAGGCCGTTCATCAGGCAGTATTTGCGGAAGGCGTCGACCTGGAAGGGGTAGGAGATCTTGCCGTCCGAGGACAGGATGCGCTGCTGGTCGAGGTCCACCACCAGGCGGTAGCCGGGGAAGGCCTTGACTTCGTCGAACAGATGATCGATCTGCGCTTCCGTCAGCACGACCGGCAGCAGGCCGTTCTTGAAGCAGTTGTTGAAGAAGATGTCGGCGAACGACGGCGCCAGGATGGCGCGAAAGCCATACTGCTCGAGCGCCCACGGCGCGTGCTCGCGCGACGAGCCGCAGCCGAAGTTCTTGCGGGTCAGCAGGATCGACGCGCCCTGGTAGCGCGGCTCGTTCAGCACGAAGTCCGGGTTGACCGGACGGCGGTCATTGTCCATGCCCGGTTCGCCGTGATCGAGATAGCGCCACTCGTCGAACAGGTTGGGGCCGAAGCCGGTGCGGCGGATCGATTTCAGGAACTGCTTCGGAATGATCGCGTCGGTATCGACGTTCGAGCGGTCGAGCGGGGCCACGAGGCCCTCGTAGATCGTAAATTTGTCCATGCTGCTCTCTTGGGAGTATGCGGCGGCACCGGGCCGCGCGTTATTTTTTGCCTGCGCCTTCGACGACCTGGCCGACCTTCTGCACGTCCCGGCCGAAGCCCGAGACGGTGTTGCAGCCGGTGAGAACGATGGTGGCGAGGGCGATGGCGAACAGGGTTTTCATGATGTGGGTATGTAAATAAATTGGTTGAGGCCGGCCCGCGGCAAGCCGCCGGGCCGGCGGCCCGCTCAGCGCAGTGCGCGAACGTCGACGAAATGGCCGGCGATACCGGCTGCGGCCGCCATGGCAGGCGACACCAGGTGGGTACGCCCGCCCTGGCCCTGGCGGCCTTCGAAATTGCGGTTCGACGTGGACGCGCAGCGCTCGCCCGGATCCAGGCGGTCGGCGTTCATGGCCAGGCACATCGAGCAGCCCGGCTCGCGCCATTCGAAGCCGGCGGCCTTGAAGATCGTGTCGAGGCCTTCGCGCTCGGCCTGTTCCTTGACCAGCCCGGAACCCGGCACCACCATCGCCAGCCGCACGTTCGACGCGCGCTGCTTGCCGCGCACGACGGCGGCCGCCGCGCGCAGGTCTTCGATGCGCGAGTTGGTGCACGAGCCGATGAACACCTTGTCGATGCGGATGTCCTCGATCGCCGTATTCGGTTTCAGGTCCATGTAGACCAGCGCCTTTTCCATCGCCTCGCGCTTGACGGCATCCTTTTCGTGGTCCGGATCGGGCACGCGGCTGTCGATCGACACCACCATCTCGGGCGACGTGCCCCAGGTGACCTGCGGGCGGATCTGCGCCGCATCGAGCGTGACGACGAGGTCGAAGCGCGCGCCGGCATCGGTGTGCAGCGTGCGCCAGTAATCGACGGCGCGGTCCCAGTGCGGGCCGGCGGGCGCGAACGGACGGCCCTTGACGTAGTCGATGGTGGTCTGGTCGACGCCGACCATGCCGGCGCGGGCGCCCGCTTCGATCGCCATGTTACAGACCGTCATGCGGCCTTCCATCGACAGCGCGCGGATCGTCGAGCCGCCGAATTCGATCGCGTAACCGGTGCCGCCGGCCGTGCCGATGACGCCGATCACGGCCAGCACGATGTCCTTGGCGGTGACGCCGGCCGGCAGCGCGCCGTCCACCTGTACCAGCATCGATTTCGATTTCTTCGCCAGCAGCGTCTGCGTGGCCAGCACGTGCTCCACTTCGGACGTGCCGATGCCGTGCGCCAGGCAGCCGAAGGCGCCGTGGGTGGACGTGTGCGAGTCGCCGCAGACCACCGTCATGCCGGGCAGCGTTGCGCCCTGCTCCGGCCCGATCACGTGGACGATGCCCTGGCGCTTGTCGTTCATGTTGAAGTACGTGACGCCGTACTCCTTGGTGTTGTGGTCCAGCGTTTCGACCTGCAGGCGCGAGATCGGGTCGGCGATGCCGTGCGAGCGGTCGGTGGTCGGTACGTTGTGGTCGGCCACGGCCAGGTTGGCGGACAGGCGCCATGGCTGGCGGTGCGCCGCGCGCAGGCCGTCGAAGGCTTGCGGGCTGGTGACTTCGTGCACGAGGTGGCGGTCGATGTACAGGATGGCGGTACCGTCTTCTTCGGTGCGCACCACGTGGGATTCCCAGAGTTTGTCGTAAAGCGTCTTCATGATGACTGCGGAAGCCTGTGTGTAAGAAATTCCATTTTGATTATGCCACAGTTTGTGCGCTGCAAAACAAGCCGACTTGCCGCCTCGTGAGCCGCGGTCTCCTGCATTCGGTGCTGCGCGCCCAGGGCGCTGATTACTTCTGCGGGGACTGTCCCTGCAAGGGACTGTCCCCGGGGTTGCACTTTCGCCGGCGTGCTGCAGAGGTCAAGAACAACCCCGGGGACAGTCCCCGCTGGGGACAGTCCCCAAAACAAAAAAGCCTGCGACTTGCGGTCGCAGGCTTTTCGGTGCTTCTGGCTTGGCAAGATGCTTATGCTGCCATGCGAACACTTCCCCTGCAACCGTCCATCAGGAACGATAGACCCACCACTAGCACCAGCTCGCCTTCGGCGGAGCGGGCGGTACCGGTAATGCCTTCGACGGCGATCGCCGTCATCGGCTTGATGACGAGGTCGGCGGTGCCATCGACGGCGCCCACGGCCAGGATGTACGGCTGCGGCGCATTGATGACGATGCCGACGCGCTCGGTCGACAGCTCGTAGCCCAGCGCGCTCGCCAGCGAACGCACCGGCAGCGGCCGGCCCTGGTCCTTCAGCACCGGCGCGCCGCCCACTTCGGAGAACGTCTCCGGCAGCTCGACCACGCGCTCGACGACGGCCATCGGCAGCGCCAGCAGCGCGTCCGACGTCGACACCAGCATCGTCGGCACGATCGACAGTTCGATCGGCAGGCGGATCGAGAACTTGGTGCCGCGGCCCAGCGCCGAATCGATGTGGATCGCGCCGCGGTTCTTCTCGACAGCCGTCTTCACCACGTCCATGCCGACGCCGCGGCCGGA
>DKJA01000181.1 GCA_002454505.1 Oxalobacteraceae bacterium UBA6704 | reverse complement strand
CGAATCAGGTGCCTGTCACCGGTTTTGCATCCATCTTCTCACAGCGAGCGTCCATGGAAATCTTCGGCGTCCCCCTGCCCGCGATGATGAGCCAGCTGCTGCTGGGCCTCGTCAACGGGTCCTTCTACGCGATGCTGTCGCTCGGCCTGGCCGTCATCTTCGGCCTGCTGAATGTCATCAATTTCTCGCACGGCGCGATGTACATGATGGGCGCCTTCCTCGCCTGGATGGGCATGAGTTACTTCGGCCTCAGCTACTGGACGATGCTGCTCGTCGCGCCCCTCGTCGTCGGGCTGCTGGGCATCGTCATCGAGAAGACGATGCTGCGCTGGCTGTACAAGCTGGATCACCTGTACGGGCTGCTGCTGACATTCGGCATCACGCTGCTGGTGGAGGGCGTGTTCCGTTCGTTCTACGGCGTGTCCGGCCAGCCGTTCGACACGCCGGAACAGCTGCAGGGTGCCACGGACCTGGGCTTCATGATCCTGCCGAACTACCGGGGCTGGGTCGTGGTGGCCTCGCTGACGGTGTGCTTCGCCACCTGGTTCGTCATCGAGAAAACCCGGCTGGGCGCCTACCTTCGGGCTGGCACAGAAAACCCCAAGCTGGTGGAAGCGTTCGGCATCAACGTGCCGCTGATGGTCACGCTGACTTACGGCTTCGGCGTCGCATTGGCGGGCTTTGCCGGGGTGCTGGCGGCGCCGATCATCCAGGTGTCGCCGCTGATGGGCTCGAACCTGATCATCGTCGTGTTCGCCGTCGTCGTGATCGGCGGCATGGGCTCGATCCTCGGCTCGATCGTCACCGGTCTCGGGCTGGGCGTCATCGAAGGGCTGACGCGGGTGTTCTATCCGGAGTTCTCGTCCACCGTCGTGTTCCTCGTGATGGTGATCGTGCTGCTGCTGCGTCCCGCCGGCCTGTTCGGCAAAGAAAAGTGAGGCATCCATGAACAAGCGGATCGGCTATGGGCTGGCGCTGGCGGTCGCGCTGGCGGCGCCGTTCGTCGGTTACCCCGTCTTCCTGATGAAGCTGCTTTGCTTCGCGCTGTTCGCCTGCGCGTTCAACCTGCTGATCGGCTTTACGGGGCTGCTGTCGTTCGGCCACGCGGCGTTCTTCGGCACGGCCGGTTATGTGGCCGGTAACGCGCTGAAAGGGTGGGGCGTGCCGTTCGAGCTGGGCCTGCTCGTTGGCGTGGCTGCCGCCGCGCTGACGGGGCTCGTGATGGGCGCGCTGGCGATCCGCCGCTCCGGCATCTACTTTTCGATGATCACGCTGGCGCTGGCGCAGATGGTGTACTTCGGCGGCCTGCGCTTTACCAACTTCACGGGCGGCGAGGATGGCCTGCAGGGCGTGCCGCGGGGAAGGCTGCTGGGCACGGTCGACCTGTCGAATGACCTGACGCTGTACTTCGTCGTGCTGGTCTTTGCCGTGGCGGCGTTCGCGCTGATCGTGCGCACCGTGCACTCGCCGTTCGGGCAGGTGCTGAAAGCCATCCGCGAGAACGAGCCGCGCGCCATCTCGCTGGGCTACGACGTCGACCGCTACAAGCTGATGGCCTTCGTGCTGTCCGCCGCGCTGGCCGGCCTCGCTGGCGCGCTGAAAACCGTCGTGCTGGGCTTCGAGACGCTGACCGACCTGCACTGGACGATGTCCGGCCTCGTCATCCTGATGACGCTGGTGGGCGGCATGGGCACGCTGGCCGGTCCGCTGCTGGGCGCCCTGATCATCATCGCGCTGGAAAACAAGCTGGGCGACTTCGGCACGCTGGTGGCCAGCGGCACCGGCATCGAATGGTTCAACACGCTGGGCGAGGCGGTCAGCATGGTGACGGGGCTGATCTTCGTTGCCTGCGTGCTGCTGTTCCGGCGCGGCATCATCGGCGAGCTCGTTGCCGCACTGGGCAAGAAAAAATCCGCATAACCAGGAGAGCTATCATGCACATCGGCAGGATACTGTTTGCCTTCAGCACGACGCTGGCGCTGGCCGCCTGCGGCAGCCACGACGACGATGACGACCCTGGCGGCGACATCAACCGCAAGCCTTCCTACCTGGGCACGGTGACGTCCACCAGCTACGATGGCACTACCGACGACCTGCTGACGGCCGGGCTGGGTGCCGCAGGCCTCGCTGCCGCGGCGCCCGCGTTTGCCGATCCCGCCAACCCCACGGCACGCGAGCTGCGTCGCAATGCCATCCACGCCAACTACCGCGCCGTGCTCGATATCTCGGCCAACAGCGGCTACGGCACGCTGTACGGCCCGAACGTCAACGCCACCGGCGGCGTGACGACGGGCAGCGGCATGGTCGCCGGTACGGAATACCTGGCTTACGCGGACGACGGCACCGGCAAGCAGAACGTCACGCTGATGGTGCAGGTGCCCGCCAGCTTCGATCCCGCGAACCCGTGCGTGATCACGGGCACGTCCAGCGGCTCGCGCGGCATCTATGGTGCGATCGGCAGCGCGGGCGAATGGGGGCTCAAAAACAACTGCGCCGTGGCGTACGCGGACAAGGGCAGCGGCACGGGCCTGTACACCTTCGATGATGACAGCGTGAACCGTCAGAATGGTCTGCGGGCCACGCGCGCCGTTGCGGGCAAGGAAGCGCACTTCGCCCCCGAGCTGACGGATGCGCAGCGCACCGCGTTCGCGCTGCAATACCCGGGCCGCGTGGCGTTCAAGCATGCGCACTCGCAGCAGAATCCGGAGAAGAGCTGGGGCACCGTCACGCTGCAGGCCGTCGAGTTCGCGCTCTATGTGCTGAACGAAAAGTATGGGGCCATGGCGCAGGATGGCAACAGCCATCTCGTCCGCTTCACGCCAGCCAATACGCTGACGATCGCTTCGTCCATCTCGAACGGCGCCGGCGCCGCGCTGTTGGCAGCGGAGCAGGACACCAGGGGGCTGATCGATGCCGTGGCGGCCACCGAGCCGCAGGTGCAGCCGAACCGGACCACCGGCTACACGGTGCGGCAGGGCGGTGCCAACGTGGCGGCGCAGGGCAGGCCGCTGCTGGATTACTCGAGTTATGCCGCGCTGTACCAGCCGTGCATCACCGCGGCGGGTGCCGGCCGGTGCGCGGCGCTGGTGCAGAAGGGCATGCTGACCGGTGCCGACCTGGCAGCGCGGCAGGCGGATGCCAAGGCGCGGCTGAAAGCGTACGGCTGGACGGCCGATGCGGAAGCCCTGCAAGGCTTGCATGCGCTAACCAATATCCTCGTCGCGGTGACCTATGTGAATGCCTATGGCAAGTTTTCCGTGACGGACAATGTCTGCGGCTTCAGCTGGGCAACGCCAAATGCCGGCGGCAATCCGGTGCCGTTCACGGCTGCGGCCAAGGCGGCCAGCTTTGCCACGCAGAACGGCATCGTTGGCACGCCGATCTACGAAGCGTCGGTCGGTGGTGCAAAGGTTTACAACCTCGGCGTGTCGGCCACGTCCGGCATCGAGGACCAGGCGCTGGACGGCTTCCTGTGCCTGCGCTCGCTGGCGATGGGTGTGGATGCCGTCACCGGTGCCGCGCTGACAGGCGACATGGCCGCGCAGAGCGCGCGGGTGAGGGCGGGCATGACGGAGGTGCAGGCCACCGGCAATCTGCGCGGCAAGCCGGCCGTGATCGTGTCGGGACGGTCGGATGCGCTGATTCCTGTGAACCATGCGTCGCGTGCGTATCTGGGGCTGAACGCGTCGGCCGAGGGTGCCAACAGCAAGCTGCGCTATATCGAGGTAACCTATGCCAACCACTTCGACAGCTTCGCCAACGCGCTGCCGAATGCGATCGTGCCGCTGCACGTGTACCTGTTCCGCGCGCTCGATGCCGTCCATGCCAATCTGCGGAACAGTGCGACGCCGCTGCCGCCATCGCAGGTCGTCCGCACGACGGTGCGCAGCGACAACACCACGCCCATCACCATCGCCAACGTGCCGGCCATCTCGGCCACTGCCGGCATCAATGCGATCACCGTCAACGGCACCACAGTGAACGTGCCCGAATAGCCTTTCGCGAATGGACGAGCTCGTGTCCACTTCGGACACCATGGTGTCAGGCACCGACATGGACACGAGCCCATCCGTCAGTTTTTGGCGGCTTTCTTCCGTACAATATCGCTTCGTTCACGGGAGAAGTCATGCTGGATATTGCGATGTTGGGAGTGGCGGCGTTCGCTGCCGGACTGGTCGATGCGGTGGTCGGGGGCGGGGGACTGATCCAGATTCCCGTGCTGTTTTCTGTGTTCGGCAACACAGCGCCGGCCACGCTGCTGGGCACCAGCAAGCTGGCCGGCATCTTCGGCACGGCCGCCGCCGCGGTGAATTACGCCAAGCGGGTCTCGATTGCGTGGACGACCGCCGCGCCCGCCGCCTTTGCCGCTTTCACGTTTGCCTTCTTCGGCGCCTACACGGTGACGAAGATTCCCGCCGATTTCATGCGCACGGTGTTGCCCTTCGTGCTGATTGCCGTGGCCATCTATACATTCAAGCGCAAGGACCTGGGCAGCGTCCATGCACCGCTGCACAGCGGCACGAAGGAGCGCGTGCTGGCGGTGCTGATCGGCGGCTGCATCGGTTTCTACGACGGCTTCTTTGGACCTGGCACCGGTAGCTTCCTCGTCTTCCTGTTCGTGCGGCTGTTCGGCTTCGACTTCCTCGGCGCGTCCGCTGTAGCCAAAGTCGTCAATGTGGCGTGCAACCTGTCGGCGCTGTTGTGGTTCGGCTACAGCGGTCACCTGCTGTGGCAGCTTGGTTTGATGATGGCCGGGTGCCAGGTGGCCGGTTCGCTGGTCGGCACGAAGCTGGCGTTGAAGCATGGCAGTGGCTTTGTGCGACGGGTATTCCTGGTGGTTGTGACGATCCTGATCGTGAAGACGTCTTACGATGCGTGGGCACGGTGGTAACGTTCCACGTGAAACATTAGCCTCAAACCCGGCCGCGTGCCGGGTTTTTTGTTTCACGTGAAACAGTAATGGCTGATATTTTCAATCCCCCGGCACTGCCGGACGATTGTTCCACGTGAAACAATCCAAGAATATTTCTGCCTAAAAAAGTCGCAGCACCCAAAAAACTTTATAATCGAGGCTCACTCCTAGGTATTTTGCTTTCTCCATCATGTTATTTCCAACTGAATTCGACGTCATCGTCGTCGGCGGCGGCCATGCCGGCACCGAAGCCGCGCTGGCATCCGCCCGGATGGGCCAGAAGACGCTCCTGCTGACGCACAACATCGAGACCCTCGGCCAGATGTCCTGCAACCCGTCCATCGGCGGCATCGGCAAGGGCCACCTCGTCAAGGAGGTCGATGCGCTGGGCGGCGCGATGGCCATCGCGACGGACGAATCCGGCATCCAGTTCCGCATCCTGAACTCGTCGAAAGGCCCGGCCGTGCGTGCCACGCGGGCCCAGGCGGACCGCATCCTGTACAAGCAGGCCATCCGTTCGCGGCTGGAAAACCAGCCGAACCTGTGGCTGTTCCAGCAGGCCGTGGACGACCTGATGGTGGAGGGCGACCGCGTCGTCGGCGCCGTCACGCAGATCGGCCTGAAGTTCCTGGCCCGTGCCGTCGTGCTGACGGCCGGTACCTTTCTCGACGGTAAAATCCACGTCGGCCTGCAGAACTACTCGGCCGGCCGCGCCGGCGACCCGCCGGCCATCTCGCTGTCCAGCCGCCTGAAAGAGCTGAAACTGCCGCAGGGCCGCCTGAAAACAGGCACGCCGCCCCGCATCGACGGCCGCAGCATCGACTTCGCGCAGATGACGGAACAGCCCGGCGACCTCGACCCGGTGCCGGTGTTTTCCGTGATGGGCAACACGGCCATGCACCCGCAGCAGCTGCCGTGCTGGATCACGCACACGAACCAGCAGACGCACGACATCATCCGCGGCGGCCTCGATCGCAGCCCGATGTACACCGGCGTCATCGAGGGTGTCGGCCCCCGTTATTGCCCGTCCATCGAGGACAAGATCCACCGTTTCTCGGGCAAGGAATCGCACCAGATCTTCCTCGAACCGGAAGGCCTGACGACGCACGAGTTCTACCCGAACGGCATCTCCACGAGCCTGCCGTTCGACGTGCAGATCGCCCTTGTGCGCTCGATGAAAGGCCTGGAAAACGCCCACATCCTGCGGCCCGGCTACGCCATCGAATACGATTATTTCGACCCGCGGGGCCTGAAGGCGTCGCTGGAAACCAAGGCCATTGCCGGCCTGTATTTCGCCGGCCAGATCAACGGCACGACGGGTTACGAAGAGGCGGCGGCGCAAGGTTTGCTGGCCGGCGTGAACGCCGCGCTGCAGACGCAGGGCAAGGAATCGTGGACGCCGGCCCGCTCGGAAGCGTACCTGGGCGTGCTGGTCGACGACCTCGTCACGCAGGGCGTGCAGGAGCCGTACCGCATGTTCACCAGCCGTGCCGAGTACCGTCTGTCGCTGCGCGAAGACAATGCCGACATGCGCCTGACGGAGATCGGCCGCCAGCTGGGCGTCGTCGGCGACGCGCAGTGGGAGTCGTTCGAACGCAAGCGCGAGGCTGTCGCCACCGAGCTGGAACGCCTGAAATCCACGTGGGTGAACCCGCGTATCCTGGCCGCTGCGGAGTCGGAACGCGTGATTGGCCAGGCCATTGAACGCGAATATTCGCTGGCCGACCTGCTGCGCCGGCCCAACGTGGACTACGACAAACTGGTCACGCTGACCGGCATCGAAGGCCAGAACCTGGGCGGCCCGGGCGTCGTCGATGCTGCCGTGCAGGAGCAGGTGGAGATCCAGCTGAAGTACTCCGGCTACATCGAACGCCAGTTGAAAGAGGTCGAGCGGCACGAGCATTACGAGAACCTGAAGCTGCCGGAAGAGTTCAATTACCTGGATATTTCCGCGCTGTCCGTCGAGGTGCGGCAGAAGCTGGCGAAGCACCGTCCCGAGACGCTTGGCCAGGCTTCCCGCATCTCCGGCGTGACGCCGGCGGCCATTTCGCTGCTGCTGGTGCACCTGAAAAAGGCCGGTTTCGGCGGCTTCCTGACCCTGAAAGACGAGGCGGCGTAATGGCGTTGTTCGAGCGCGCCGCGCTGGCGCAAGTGCTGAAAAACGGCGTCGACGAGCTGCAACTGGGCCTGTCCGACGTGCAGCAAGGGCAGCTGCTGGACTACCTGGCGCTGCTGCACAAGTGGAATAACGTGTACAACCTGACGTCGGTGCGCGATCCGCTGCAGATGATGACGCTGCACCTGCTCGATTCGCTGGCCGCCGTGCCGGCTTTCGCAGGCGCGCAGAACGTGCTGGACGTGGGAGCAGGGGGCGGCTTGCCTGGCATCGTGCTGGCCATCGCCCGGCCGGACATGAAAGTGTCGATGATCGACACGGTGCACAAGAAAACCGCCTTCCTGACGCAGGTAAAAGTGGAATTGGGTCTTGCCAACGTCACCGTCTACACGAAAAAGGTACAGGATCTGACGGTAAAAACGCCGTTCGACGTGATCACGTCGCGTGCCTTTGCCGACCTGACGGACTTCATCGAGTGGTCGAACCACCTGCTGGCCGAGGGTGGGCGCTTCATCGCGCTGAAAGGCACGGCGCCGCAGGAGGAACGCGAACGGGTACCGGGCGACTGGAAAGTGCAGGATCTGCAGGCTCTCAGGGTACCGGGGCTGGACGCGGAACGGCACCTGGTTTTCGTGCAGAGGGAAGCAACGGTATAAATGATATAAATCATTTATACCGTATAAATGATATAAACGATTTATACGGTATAAATCGTATAAACGATATAAACAAAAACCTGAAACAGAACAAGAATACATGGCGAAGATTTTTTGCGTAGCAAACCAGAAGGGCGGCGTGGGCAAGACCACCACCACGGTGAACCTGTCCGCCGGCCTGGCCAAGCTGAACCAGCGGGTGCTGCTGGTCGACCTGGACCCGCAGGGCAATGCCACGATGGGCGCCGGCATCAACAAGGCGGGCCTGCCGGCTTCCACCTATGAAGTCATGCTGGGCACGTCCGACGTGGCCACGGCGCGCCAGCGTTCCGAAGCAGGGCGCTTCGACGTGCTGCCGTCGAACCGCGAGCTGGCCGGCGCCGAAGTGGAGATGGTGGAACTGGACAACCGCGAGAAGCGCCTGAAGGATGCGCTGGCGGCGGTGGACAAGGATTACGACTTCATCCTGATCGACTGCCCGCCCGCGCTGTCGATGCTGACGCTGAACGGCCTGTGCGCCGCGCACGGCGTGATCATCCCGATGCAGTGCGAGTACTACGCGCTGGAAGGCCTGTCCGACCTGGTCAACACGATCAAGAAGGTGCATGCCAACCTGAACCCGGACCTGAAGATCATCGGGCTGCTGCGCGTGATGTTCGATCCGCGCATGACGCTGTCGCAGCAGGTGTCGGCCCAGCTGGAGCAGCACTTCGGCGACAAGGTGTTCAAGACGATCATTCCGCGCAACGTGCGCCTCGCCGAAGCGCCCAGTTATGGGATGCCCGGGGTGACGTTCGACCCGTCCTCCAAGGGGGCGCAGGCGTATATCGCGTTCGGCGCGGAGATGGTCAAGCGCATCAAGAAAATGTAACGGGCGGGGGACTGTCCCTGCAAGGGACTTTCCCCGGTTCTGCTTTCCGTCGACTCGGCAGTAAAGTCAAAGACAACCCCGGGGACAGTCCCTGTGCAGGGACAGTCCCCAGCTAACTAATCAATCATGGCAACCAAAAAACTGAAAGGCCTCGGCCGCGGCCTCGATGCGCTGCTGGGCGGTAACGGCGATGCGTCCAACCAGGCGGAGCAGGGCAAGCCGTCCGAGCTGGCGGTCGCGCAACTGCAACCGGGCAAATACCAGCCGCGCACGCGGATGGACGAAGGCAGCCTGCAGGAGCTGGCCGCGTCGATCAAGACGCAGGGCATCATGCAGCCGATCCTCGTGCGCCCCGTCGGCACGGCCAACGGCCAGACCAGCTACGAGATCATCGCCGGCGAACGCCGCTTCCGCGCCGCGCAGATCGCCGGCCTGGACAACGTGCCGGTACTGGTACGCGACGTGGACGACACGGCCGCCGCCGCCATGGCGCTGATCGAGAACATCCAGCGCGAAGACCTCAATCCGCTGGAAGAGGCGCAGGGCATTCACCGGCTGATCACCGATTTCGCCTTCACGCACGAGCAGGCGGCCCATGCCGTCGGCCGGTCGCGCAGCGCGGTGTCGAACCTGCTGCGGCTGATGAACCTGGCGTCCCCGGTGCAGACGATGCTGATGGCCGGCGACATCGACATGGGCCACGCCCGCGCGCTGCTGGCCGTCGATGCCGCCAGCCAAATCACGCTGGCCAACCAGGTGATCGCCAAGCGGCTGTCGGTGCGCGAGACGGAAAAACTGGTGACCCGCACGCTCGAGGAGCAGACCTCCAAGCCGGAAGCAAAGGTGCGCGAGAAGTCGGCCGACATTCGGCGGCTCGAGGAAGAACTGTCCGATACGCTGGCCACGACGGTGGCGTTCAAGATGGGCAGCAAGGGTAAAGGTCAGCTGATCATCGACTTTGCCGATCTGGATATTCTGGATGGCGTGCTGGCCCGGTTGCGGCCGTAGGGGACTGTCCCTGCAAGGGCCTGTCCCCGGGGTTGTTTTCGGTCTGGCGCCACCAAGAAGTAGAAGCAACCCCGGGGACAGGCCCCGAAAAGCCGGGGACAGTCCCCGGCCGACAAAAATTCCCCACCCTTGCCGGAACGTCTATTGCGACGGCCCGGTACCGTCCCGATATCGGTCCAGGTCCCGTCAAACCCTCTTAAGGCTGAGCTAAGTATGCCATGCAGGCAACTTATGCACAGAGTTGGTGCGTTTGGTCGTCTTGGAAGATAAACGTTGTTGCAATGTTGCTTTCCATTGCTCTGTTGCGGTGCAGCATGTTTGACGCGGCAATCGTAAGGGACCTATAATCCCGTGTCTTTGGGTCTTAAAGCTACGTTAAGAAAGTCGGCAAGTGAGTGATTCTGCACAAAGTATCGCCCGGCCGGTGTTTCGGATCGTTGCCCTGCAATTCACAATCGCCGTCCTCTTTTCCGCTCTCGTTGCGCTTTTCGCCGGGATGGGACAAGGCTGGTCCGCTGCCATGGGCGGCGCGATCGCACTGGGCGGCAGCGTCATTTACGCGCTGATGGTGACGCGAGGCAACAGTGGCGACGCCAAAGTCACCTTCCGGCGGCATTTCCGCGCCGAGATGGTCAAAGTATTCATAACAGCAGTGCTGTTTATTTGCGCACTGGTGCTGTTTCCATCGGCCGCTACGGTTTGGCTGATCTTGGGTTTTGCAGTGGCGACCTTGGCGTACTGGTTCTCACTGCTCGCAGTTTAATCGCCGGTTTTCGTTCTTCGAACCAGAAGAATGCGGACAACAATTCTAAATTCAATATCAACTTAATTATGACGACTGAACACGCGGGCGGCCACGCAGGCCCGGCAAATGCCACCGAATACATCCAGCACCACCTTTCCCACCTCCAGAGCGCCGACGGCATGTACAACCTGGATACCTTCTGGGTATCCCTGATCCTGGGCTTCGTGTTCCTGGGCGTGTTCTACATCGCATCGAAGCGGGCGACCGCCGGCGTGCCGGGCAAGCTGCAGAACTTCGTCGAATGGATCATGGAAATGGTCAACGACACCGTCAACAGCGCCTTCCACGCGAAAAGCGCCGTCATCGCGCCGCTGGCCATCACGATCTTTGTGTGGGTCTGGCTGATGAATGCAATGGACTTCCTGCCGGTCGACCTGCTGCCGCGCGTGCTGGAGTTCTTCGGCGTCTACAAGCTGCGCGTCGTGCCGACCGCCGACGTGAACCACACCTTCGGCATGTCGTTTGCCGTCCTGCTGTGCATCATCGGCTTCTCCATCAAGGCCAAGGGCCTCGGCGGCTGGGGTAAAGAGCTGTTCACGGCACCGTTCCATGCGCATGGCGTCGCCGCGATCTTCCTGGCACCGGTCAACTTCATCTTCCAGCTGATCGAACTGATCGCCAAACCGATTTCGCTGTCGCTGCGACTGTTCGGCAATATGTACGCCGGCGAACTGATTTTCATCCTGATCGCGCTGCTGCCATGGTGGGCACAGTGGCTGCTGGGTGGTCCATGGGCAATCTTCCACATCCTGATTGTGACGCTGCAGGCCTTCGTCTTCATGGCCCTGACGGTTGTGTACCTCAGCCTCGCAGTTGAGAAACACTAAACAAGGGAACCCCGCGCTGCCCGCAAGGGCTGCGCGAGGTGCCCTGCAATAAATGCAAGAAACGTTTTTTAAATCTGGTATCTGTAGTTTTTTTAAATCTTAGGAGAAATCTCAAATGCAAGCTCTGATCGCACAAGTACAAAGCATGACCGTTCTGGCCGTCGCAATCATCATTGGCCTGGCCGCAATCGGCACCGCTCTGGGCTTCGCTATCCTGGGTGGCAAGTTCCTGGAAGCTTCGGCACGTCAACCAGAACTGATGCCACAACTGCAAACCAAACTGTTCGTTATCGCCGGCCTGCTGGACGCCATCTCGATGATCGGCGTCGGTGTTGCTCTGCTGTTCACGTTCAACAACCCATTCCTGAACGCCGTTATCGCAGCAGCGCAGTAATCCACGCTCCAACCGGGGAAACTTTTTAGGAGCAAGGTATGAACATCAATATGTCTCTCATCGGTCAGATGATCACCTTCGCGGTGCTCGTCTGGTTCTCGATGAAATTCGTATTCCCGGCGCTGAATGCAGCGCTGGATGAGCGTGCCAAGCGTATCGCGGACGGTCTGGCTGCTGCCGACCAGGGCCAGGCTTCGATGGCGGCTGCTGAAAAGCGCGCTACGGAAGCCCTGTCCTCCGCGCGTGACGAAGCTGCGTCGCGCGTCGCGGACGCTGAAAAGCGTGCTCAGCTGATCGCTGAAGAAATCAAGGCCAACGCCAAAGCCGAAGCGGACCGCATCATCGCCGCCGCCAAGGCCGAAGCCGAGCAGCAAGTCACCCAGGCCCGCGAGCAACTGCGTGCCCAGGTAGCGGACCTGGCAGTCAAGGGCGCCGAGCAAATCCTGAAGCGCGAAGTCACCGCGTCGGCCCACGCCGACCTGCTGAATCGCCTTGCGACCGAGCTGTAATCATGGCTGAACTCGCAACCGTCGCTCGTCCTTACGCGGAAGCCCTCTTCCGCGTAGCCCAGGCTGGCAACCTCGCGCAGTGGTCCGATCTGGTGTCCGAACTGGCCCAGATCGGTTCGCACGAAGAGGTGCTGGCGTATGCCCGCAACCCGAAGGTGTCGGACAGCGATGTGCTGGCCGCCATTACCGCCCTGCTGAAATCGCCGCTGACCGCGGAAGCGAAGAACTTCCTGTCGATGCTGATCGAAAACGGCCGCATCGCACTGCTGCCGCAAATCGGCACCCAGTTCCACGACCTGAAAAACGGCGTGGAAGGTGCTGCGGACGCCGAAATCACCAGCGCATTCGACCTGGACGCTGCGCAGACCGCAGCACTGGTCGCCACGCTGGAAAAGAAATTCGGCCGCAAGCTCAACCCAGGCGTCACGGTAGATCCATCGCTGATCGGTGGCGTGCGCGTGGTGGTTGGCGACGAAGTGCTGGACACTTCGGTACGCGCCCGGCTGCAACAGATGCGTGTTGCGCTGACGTCGTAACGCCCGCATCACGGCAGCCGCCTGCGGCAGACCATATACCCTCGCGCAAGCTGAGAGAAAACAATTAGGAGTTAGTATGCAACTCAACCCATCTGAAATCAGCGAGCTGATCAAGAGCCGGATCCAAGGCATTGATGGCAGCGCTGAAGTGCGCAATCAGGGCACCGTTATCTCGGTTGCCGACGGTATCTGCCGCATCCACGGTCTGTCCGATGTGATGCAAGGCGAGATGCTGGAATTCCCGGGCAACACGTTCGGCCTGGCCATGAACCTGGAGCGCGACTCCGTCGGTTCCGTGATTCTGGGTGCCTACGAGCACATCTCGGAAGGCGACACCGTGAAATGCACGGGCCGCATCCTGGAAGTGCCGGTCGGTCCGGAACTGCGCGGCCGCGTCGTCAACGCGCTGGGCCAGCCGATCGACGGCAAGGGCCCGATCGAAGCGAAGCTGACCTCGCCGATCGAAAAAATCGCACCGGGCGTGATCGCCCGCGAATCCGTGTCGCAGCCGATGCAGACCGGCCTGAAGTCCATCGATGCGATGGTTCCCGTCGGCCGCGGCCAGCGCGAACTGATCATCGGCGACCGCCAGACCGGCAAGTCGGCCGTGGCAGTCGATGCGATCATCAACCAGAAGGGCCAGGGCATGACGTGTATCTACGTCGCCATCGGCCAGAAGGCATCGACCATCAAGAACATCGTGCGTTCGCTGGAACAGCACGGCGCGATGGAATACACGATCGTCGTCGCCGCTTCCGCTTCGGAATCGGCCGCCATGCAATACATCTCGGCCTACTCGGGCTGCACGATGGGCGAATACTTCCGCGACCGCGGCGAAGACGCGCTGATCGTGTACGATGACCTGTCGAAGCAAGCTGTCGCTTACCGCCAGATCTCGCTGCTGCTGCGCCGTCCGCCAGGCCGCGAAGCCTACCCTGGCGACGTGTTCTACCTGCACAGCCGCCTGCTGGAACGCGCCGCCCGCGTGAACGCCGACTACGTGTCCGCCTTCACCAACGGCGCCGTCACCGGCAAGACCGGTTCGCTGACGGCACTGCCGATCATCGAAACGCAGGCTGGCGACGTGTCCGCCTTCGTGCCGACCAACGTGATCTCGATTACCGACGGCCAGATCTTCCTGGAAACGTCGCTGTTCAACTCGGGCATCCGTCCTGCGATCAACGCCGGTATTTCGGTGTCGCGCGTGGGTGGTGCAGCCCAGACGAAGGTCATCAAGGGCCTGTCCGGCGGTATCCGTACCGACCTGGCACAGTACCGCGAGCTGGCTGCGTTCGCGCAGTTCGCTTCCGACCTGGACGAATCGACCCGCAAGCAGCTGGACCGCGGTGCCCGCGTGACGGAACTGCTGAAGCAGGCGCAATACTCGCCGCTGTCGATCTCGCTGATGGGCGCGTCGCTGTTTGCAGTGAACAAGGGCTTCCTCGACGATATCGCCGTGAAGCAGGTGCTGCCGTTCGAAGCGGGCATGCACTCGTTCCTGAAAGCCAAGCACGCCGCTCTGCTGTCGAAGATCGAAGAAACCAAGCAACTGGATAAAGACGCCGAAGCAGCACTGTCGGCCGCCATTGCTGATTTCAAGAAATCCGGCGCATTTTAAGCAGCATGGCGGCGTCGGATGACGCCGCCTTACGCGCAGAAGGAGTAAGGACTCATGGCAGTAGGCAAAGAGATACGTGGCAAGATCAAGAGCGTAGAGAATACGAAGAAGATCACGAAGGCGATGGAAATGGTCGCTGCATCGAAAATGCGCAAGGCGCAGGATCGCATGCGCGCCGCCCGTCCCTACGCGGACAAGATTCGGAATATCGCCGCCAACCTGGCAAACGCCAATCCCGAGTACACCCACCCGTTCCTGGCGGAAGCCCAGGGTACGCAGGCAAAAGCCATTGGCATGATCATCGTCACGACCGACAAGGGTCTGTGCGGTGGCCTCAATACCAACGTGCTGCGCATGGTGACGCAAAAGACGCGGGAACTGGAAGCTGCCGGCAACAAGATCGAAGCCGTGGCAATCGGTAACAAAGGTCTCGGTTTCCTGAACCGTGTTGGCGTGCCCGTGGTGGCACAGGCAACGCAGATCGGCGACACCCCGCACCTGGAAAAACTGATCGGCCCCGTGAAAGTCATGCTGGAGAAGTTCCAGGAAGGTAAGCTGGACGCCGTCTACCTGTGCTACACCAAATTCATCAACACGATGAAGCAGGAACCGATGGTCGAACAGCTGCTGCCGCTGACGTCGGACAAGCGCCAGGCCGACAAGGCCGCCCATAACTGGGATTACATCTACGAGCCGGACGCAGCGTCGATCATCGACGAACTGCTGGAACGCTACGTGGAAGCGCTGGTGTACCAGTCCGTGGCGGAAAACCTCGCGTCCGAGCAATCGGCGCGGATGGTGGCAATGAAGTCGGCAAGCGACAACGCCGGCAATGTGATCGGCGAACTGAAGCTGATCTACAACAAGACCCGCCAGGCAGCAATTACCAAAGAACTCTCTGAAATCGTCGCCGGTGCGGCTGCGGTTTAAAAACGAATTTAACTATATTTGAAGGAACGAACATGGCTGATGGCAAAATCGTTCAGTGTATCGGTGCGGTGGTGGACGTCGAGTTCCCGCGCAACGCGATGCCTAAGGTTTTTGACGCGCTGAAAATGGAAGGCTCCGAGCTGACCCTGGAAGTGCAGCAGCAACTGGGTGACGGCATCGTCCGTACCATTGCTCTGGGTTCGTCCGACGGCCTGCGCCGCGGCATGACCATCCAGAACACGGGCAAGCCGATCATGGTGCCGGTGGGTCCTGCGACCCTGGGCCGCATCATGGACGTGCTGGGCAACCCGATCGACGAACGCGGCCCGGTGCCGCAAGACCAGACCGCGTCGATCCACCGCACGCCGCCTGCCTACGACGAACTGTCGCCATCGCAGGACCTGCTGGAAACCGGCATCAAGGTCATCGACCTGGTGTGCCCGTTTGCCAAGGGCGGTAAAGTCGGCCTGTTCGGCGGCGCCGGCGTCGGCAAGACCGTCAACATGATGGAACTGATCAACAACATCGCCAAGGCGCACTCGGGTCTGTCCGTGTTCGCCGGCGTGGGCGAGCGTACCCGCGAAGGTAACGACTTCTACCACGAGATGGCCGATGCGAAGGTCGTCGACCTGGACAACCTGGGCAACTCCAAAGTGGCCATGGTCTACGGCCAGATGAACGAACCGCCGGGCAACCGTCTGCGCGTCGCGCTGACCGGCCTGACGATCGCCGAGTCGTTCCGCGACGAAGGCAAGGACGTGCTGTTCTTCGTGGACAACATCTACCGCTTCACGCTGGCCGGTACCGAAGTGTCCGCACTGCTGGGCCGCATGCCGTCCGCCGTGGGCTACCAGCCGACGCTGGCCGAAGAAATGGGCCGTCTGCAAGAACGCATTACGTCGACGAAAACCGGTTCGATCACGTCGATCCAGGCCGTCTACGTCCCTGCGGATGACTTGACCGACCCGTCGCCAGCGACGACCTTCGGTCACCTGGATTCCACCGTCGTTCTGTCGCGTGACATCGCTTCGCTGGGTATCTACCCGGCCGTCGATCCACTGGACTCGACCTCCCGCCAGCTGGACCCGCTGGTCGTCGGCCAGGACCACTACGACACCGCCCGTGCCGTGCAGGGTACGCTGCAGCGCTACAAGGAGCTGCGCGACATCATCGCGATTCTGGGCATGGACGAACTGGCACCGGAAGACAAGCTGCTGGTTGCCCGCGCTCGCAAGATGCAGCGCTTCCTGTCGCAGCCGTTCCACGTCGCCGAAGTGTTCACCGGTTCGCCAGGCAAGTACGTTTCGCTGAAAGACACGATCAAGGGCTTCAAGATGATCGCTTCCGGCGAACTGGATCACCTGCCGGAGCAGGCGTTCTACATGGTCGGCACGATCGAAGAAGCCATCGAAAAAGCCAAGAAGCTGGGCTGATGCGATGCATGACGCCGCCTTGCTGAGGCGGCGTCGTTCACCCCGATAGGATTTATATGGCAAACACTATTCACGTCGATGTGGTCTCCGCGGAAGAGCTGATCTTCTCCGGCGAAGCCACGTTCGTCGCGTTGCCGGGCGAGCAGGGCGAGCTGGGGATCTACCCGAAGCACACGCCGCTGATCACCCGTATCCGTCCGGGCGCGGTGCGCATCCAGGTTGCAGGCAAGTCGGAGGAAGAGTTCGTCTTCGTCGCCGGCGGCCTGCTGGAAGTGCAGCCGAACGCCGTGACGGTACTGGCCGACACCGCGATCCGTGGTGGCGACCTGGACGAAGCAAAGGCCCAGGCCGCCAAGAAACTGGCGGAAGAAAACCTGGCCAACAACAAGACCGGCATCGACTACGCGAAAGCGCAAGCCGAACTGGCAGCGGCCATCGGCCAGCTGGCAGCCATCGCCAAACTGCGCCAGACCAACCGCCACTAAGCGGTTGCTCAGCACAACAAAAAGGCAGCTTCGGCTGCCTTTTTTACTTTCTAAAAATAGGGACAGACCCTGTTTTACAGGAAACTTTCCCCTAAAAAAGGGACTGTCCCTATTTTTGTGTCCCTATTTTTTGCCGCTAGTTTCTGGCTGGCCTGCCGCGTTTCTTCATTGGCTGGCCGGGAACCGCGTTGGCGATCGTGGCATGGCGGATATCGTCGAAGAGGCTGCTCTCGATATGGTCGAAAAGCCGCTGATACCGATGCTGCCGCAGGTCTTTCGTTTGGCCCAGGGCCAGGTAGAGGTAATGAGGCCGCACCAATGTGTCGTGCCGGCCGCCGGCGTTATCGCGGTAGCTCGACCATGGATACGCGTCGACACTGCCGACCATGCGGGCGCGCACCGGATTCAGTTCGATGTACTTCTGGCAAACGACGAGATACTTCTCCGTCGGCACGGGGCAGGATTTGAAGCGGCCTTCCCAGACCGTTCCCGTACGTCCCAGACGCTTGTTCAGATACTGGGTGTGCTGCTGCCCGATCGCCTTCATGAAATCGCTGACGACGGCCGGGTATTCGAACGACGCCAGCAGATGCACGTGATTCGTCATCAGCACATAGGCGTGTATGGACGCGTTCATCAGGTCCGCGCACTTGCGCAGCCAGTTCAGATAGGCGCGGAAGTCCGCCTCATCATGAAAGCATGGCTGCCGGTTATGGCCGCGCTGGATGATATGAAGAGGAACTCCTTGCAGCAGGACGCGAGCGTGGCGTGGCATGGCAACTCTCCTTTTGACGTAGGTCGCCAAACTTTGCCAGCACAACCGCAGGCCCCACCTGAGCCCGATCAGCGCCCGAAACGGAACAAAAACGCGTGGCAAAAAATAGGGACAGTCCCTGTTTTACGGGAAACTTTCCTGTAAAACAGGGACTGTCCCTATTTTTGTGTTCCTATTTTTTGCGTTTAGCGGCACAGCCCGTAAGCCTTGCGCTCCTCGAACCACCGGTAAGTGAACGTCCGCACCGGATAGCGGTCGCCATCGATGATCACGTCCGATGTCACCAGGTCGAAGCGCTGCGGCAGGCCGGTTTTGACGCCCAGGCGGATGCGCCACTGGGTTTCGTCGGCCGTGGCGACGGGGATCAGCAGGCCGGGCACGTTCTCGATCACTTCGACGATCTCGGCGCGGCTGTTCGTGCCGCGCTGGTAGTAGCTGAGGATGTCGGCCTTGGCGATGCGCGGGCCTTTCGGCTGGTTGATGCTGAAGGCGCGCGTGGTGAACTGCACCTTGCCGCCGCGCGGCACCAGGTAGATGACGCCGAACTCGGCGCTGCCGTCAGCCTTGGTGACGGGGCTGGTGGCCGTCACGCTGACGCCCTGCGGCAAGGCGAAGCGCGACGTTTCCACCCATTCCCTGCACTCCGGGGTGGCAGCCATATACAGCTGCTCGGGTTGATAATGCTCGCCGCAGGCCGCAACGAAAATCAGCAGTGACAATGGCGCATATTGGCGCATAGATATCCAGAAACAATGTAAAAAGAATGAGAGGGCAAGGCGCAATTGCCAGTTTAACCGAGCCGGCGAATTTGAGACAGTTTCACGCGCGCGCCTGCAGCCAATTAACGATGCTAGGCTGTGCTTTCACTCTGGGAGAACGTCGATGATCCACCATCTCGGCATTGTGGTAGCGGATTTTACGCGCAGCAAATTATTATATGACGCGTGCCTGGACCCCTTGGGAATTCGCCGTACCGAAACGGATATGGACTGGGCCATTTACGCGCCTGAAGCGGGTTATCCGTTTTTATGGCTGGGCTCGGAAATTCCCACTTACTGGACCGACGGTCACCAGGCCGGCATGGCGCCGCTGCACATGGCGTTCATGGCACCGAACCGCTCGGCGGTGGATGCCTTCTATGCCGCGGCACTGGAGCACGGTGCCCAGGATCATGGTGCGCCCGGCGTACGTATTGGCTCGGGGCATTACTACAGCGCTTATGTGCTGGATCTGGACGGCAATAATATCGAGGCGACGATACGGGAGAGCTGAATCTCGCCGCCTGCCAGGAAGTGCGCACTCACATTCAGCACGCTGTGCATTGTCGAGGCCGTGTCCAACCATGGGGTCAACCCTAAAACCGGACACGAGCTCGACAGGCAACAGCTGAGCTCATGTCCAAAAACAGGGTTGACCCCAAGGTTGGACACGAGCTCGGCATTACCGCTCCCTGCGGATTATCGACCGATTAGCGTTCAATTCGTCAGTTCGTTTATCGCGGCATCCTTGTTTAGCGTTCGAATATTATCCCCAAGTAGCCGAAATTAATATCACGGCGAATGAAGAAATAATATTTATGCCGGCACGTCAGAATCGGTAGAACGATTAATAAACCGGATTTCATGCCGCCGCGGCGCCAGCGCTTCAATCAAAACATCGAGCGCCCGCTGCGGCGCGCAATTGCCGCACATGAAGATATCGACGGCGGCAAATTGCTGCTCGGGCCACGTATGAATCGAAATATGCGATTCCGCCAGCAGCAGCACGCCGGTCACGCCGAGCCCCGGCCCGAAGGCATGAAAATGACCGTGCAATATCTGCGCGCCGGCAGCAATCGCGGCGGACCGAAGCAGCGCTTCGATTGCCTCGCAGCTGGTCAGCAACTGGGGCGCCACGCCGGACAGGTCGGCCAGCAGATGCGTACCCTCGGCCTTGAAGACGCTCACTTGTGGCTCCCGCCGCCGCCGCTCCAGCTGCCGCCGCCCGTGCTGGACGACCAGGTGGAGCCCGTGCGGGCGGCGCCGGACGTGCGCGGCGCGCCGAACATATTGCCCCAGCTGACGAAGGTCGAGACGCACACCACGGCCAGGCCGTAAATCCAGAATTTCTTCATTCCTTGTCGTTACCATCGAGGAAAGTGGCCGGCAGGTACAGCGCCAGCGCGGCCAGCGCCACGAAGCCGAACGAGCCGCCGAAGTTGGCAAGCAGCGGGATCGCGTTCACGATGCCCAGCCCGATGATCAGTTTCTTCGCCGCGCTCCGGTAGCGCTGCCCGACCTTCAGCGTTCCCGGCACGCGCGCCGCGCCGGCGTCCACGCCCTTGCCGAACCACGACTGCAGCTGGTCGAAGGCCACCGGCTTGGAGCGGGACCACGTCATTTCTTCGTCAGTCATTTCGGCCGACAGATTGGTCTGGCCCTGCTCGAATTCGGCGATGCGCGTGCGGTCGCCCACCTGCACGCGCCAGTTGAAGGCGCCGGCCACGAACGTCACGTGCGCCTCGTATTCGTACAGCTTGCGGTAGGAGGTGGTATTGAGTTTCGCGGTGTCGCCCTGCCAGACCGGCCACTCGTCCAGCGTGGCGGAACGCTGCCAGCCGTCTTCCGTCTCCACCAGCCACGTGAAGCCGGCGCGCGGTGCGTACAGCAGGTATTCCGTCCACGGCGTGCCTTCGTCGTCCTCGCGGCGCATCACGCCGATCACCGTCAGCTTGTCGTTACCAAGCTTGCCTTCGGCGCCCAACGCCAGCGTTGTCTTGACGGCCGCCACCCGTTCGCCGGCCTGCAGCACCGCCACCTGCGGGCTGGCCGCATCGAGCTGCGCGCGGCAGGCGGGGCAGACGAGGTTGGCCGTCATGCCGGGCAGGTAGCTCACCGCGGTGCCGCACGACGGGCAGTCGAGCGCCGTCAGCTTGCCCCGATAGCGGCCGGTGGTGGCGGCGATCGCATCGTCGTCGCGCAGCAGCTGCATGCGCAGGCCGTCGAGCGTGACGGGCATGCCGGTGTAGACCAGCGGCCGCTCGTTGTTCAACTGCGCATCCGAATAATCCAGCGTGACGAAGCGGGTGCCGAAGCGCAGGTCGGCCACCTTCGCTGCCCACCCTTCGCCGACGCGGAACGGCAGCTCGCCTTCGCCGCCGGTGCAGCGCGCGGTGCGCACGTCCGCCGCGGTAAAGCGTTCGCCGGCGATCGTGTATTGATTACCGGCGCGGACCTGGTCGAACGCGGGCAGCTCGCCTTCCACCTCGCGCACCGTGGTGATCGTGTACTGGCCGGACGCATCGCCCAGCCAGCCGTTCGCGCCATCGTCGAACAGCAGGTACCACTCGTTCCACATGCCGGCGTCGTACTTGAGCTGGATACGGCCCACCACGGTGAACGGCCGGTTGGCCAGCACGCCGGCGGTGTTCAGCTGGATCGGCGAATAGTCTTCGAGGACGGCGGAGATCTTGCCCAGGTCGCGGACGGTGTCCGCATCCTTCAGCACACCGGTGCGGCAGTACTCGCACACGGCCATCACGGCCGCGTGCGAGCGGAAGCGCACTTCGGCGCCGCAGTTGGGGCAGGCGACGACTTGCACTGGCCCGTCAGCCGATCAGTTTTTTCAGCAGCTCGGCCTTCGTGCTGTCGTAATCGGCGGCGGAAATCAGTCCTTTGTCCAGCAGGCCCTTGAGTTTTTCCAGCCGTGCTTCGATCGATTCATCGGCGGGCACTGGTGCCGGCGCGGCTTGCGGCGCTACCGGCGTCAATGAGGCGCCGACAGCCTGGCCCATCGCCTGCCCGATCGTCACGCCGGCTCCCAGGCCCGCGCCGATGCCGGCCAGCCCGCCTTCGTTCTGCGCCGCCAGCGGGATCGCGGTGGCCGTCTGGTAGCGGGTGAAGCCCGTCATCTTGTCGTTCGACAGGCTGCCCTTCATGCCGGCGGAAATGCGGTCGTCCAGCGCCGCCTGCAGTTCTTCCGGCAGGCTGACGGAGGCCACATTGAATTCGTCCAGCGCGATGCCGTAGCGGGCGAAGGCATCGGCCAGGTCGCCCTTGATTTCCTGCGCCATCAGCGCCTGGTTGGCCGCCATGTCGAGAAAGGCGACGTTCGCGCCGCCCAGCGAGCTGGCCATGGTGGCCGTCAGCAGGCCGCGCAGCTGATCTTCCACTTCGTCGCGCGTGTAAGCCTCGCGGGTGCCGCTGATCTCCGTGAAGAACTTGCGGGCATCGCCAACGCGGTACGAATACATGCCGAAGGCACGCACCCGTATCATGTCGAAGTCCTTGTCGCGGATCGTGATCGGCTGCGGCGTGCCCCATTTGCGGCCGGTCTGCACGCGCGTGCTGAAGAAGTACACGTCCGACTTGAACGGCGAGTCGAACAGCTTGTCCCAGTTCTTCAGGTTGGTCAGCACGGGCAAGGTCTGCGTGGTGAGCTTGTGTGTGCCGGGGCCGAACACGTCGGCGATCTGGCCTTCGTTGACGAACACCGCCACCTGCGATTCGCGCACCACCAGCACGCCGCCGTTCTGGATCTCGAAATCCTGCATCGGGTAGCGCCAGGCCAGCACGCCCTCCTGCTCCTCGTTCCATTGCAGGACGTCGATGAACTGCTTCTTGATAAAGCTGCCGATACTCATGGTGACCTCCGAAAACGATGCGAAATTAAGAGATGCAGGCGGCGTTGATGCCGCCGATGGCCAGCGAAATCGTGCCGAGCAGCGCACCGAAGGCGCTGTTGCCCGCTTCGATCTGGTCCCTGGCCATTTTCAGCGAGCGCGTGGTGATCGCATACGCGATGGCCTGCACGACCATCGCGCCGAACGCCCAGGCAAAGAATTCCTGGTAATTCGGCGTGTGCAGCAGGCCGGACGCGATGGTCAGCGAAAAGCCCAGCAGCGCGCCGCCCAGCGACAGCGCGGCCGCATGGTTACCCTGGCGGATCAGCAGCACTTCGTCGTACGGCGTCATCCACGTGTAAGCCTTGAAGAACACGGCCAGCAAGGCGGCGGCAATGGCGAGATGGATCAGGTAGTTGAAGACAGCGGCCATGGGATATAGTGATGTGCTTGCAAATGAAGAAACATCATAAATCAATGTTGGGCCGATGACCAAAAAGATTCTGATCCTGTCCGTGTTCGTCGTCGCGTCGTGCGGCCTGGCCTACGAACTGATCGCGGGGGCGCTGTCCAGTTATCTGCTGGGCGACTCGGTGCTGCAGTTCTCCACCATCATCGGTTGCTACCTGTTTGCGATGGGCGTTGGCGCTCACCTTTCCAAATATGTGCGCGACGAGCACGTGCTGGCCCGCTTCGTCGACATCGAACTGGCCGTGGGCCTCGTCGGCGGCCTGTCCGCCGCGATCCTGTTCCTCACGTTCTCGTGGATGGGCGCACCGTTCCGGCTGATCCTGTACGTGCTGGTGTTCATGGTGGGCGCGATGGTCGGCATGGAAGTGCCGCTGGTGATGCGCGCACTGAACGCGCGGCAGACGGAGTTCGCCGAAATCGTCAGCCGCGTGCTGACCTTCGATTACCTGGGTGCGCTGGCCGTGTCGCTGCTGTTCCCGCTGGTGCTGGCGCCTTACTTGGGCCTGGTACGCACCGGCTTCCTGTTCGGCATGCTGAACATCGGCGTGGCGCTGTGGACGATCTACGTGTTCCGCGCCGAGCTGACCGAACTCGCCGGCCGCACGCTGCGCGCCTGCGCGGTGCTGCTGGTACTCGTGCTGGGGTTTGCCAGCTCCGACCGGCTGACGGCATGGGGCGAGCACGGCCTGTTCGGCGACCAGATCGTCTACGCCACCAGCACGCCTTACCAGCGCCTGGTGATCACGCGCTGGAAGGACGATACGCGCCTGTACATCAACGGCAACCTGCAGTTCTCGTCGCGCGACGAGTACCGTTATCACGAAGCGCTGGTGCACCCGGCAATGGAAAAGCTGCCGTGGGCAAAGCGCGTGCTGGTGCTGGGCGGCGGCGACGGCCTGGCGCTGCGTGAAATCCTGCGTTATTCAAACGTGCAGCATGTGACGCTGGTCGATCTCGATCCCGCCATGACGGCCGCCTTCAGGCAGCGCGAAGAACTGGCGGCGCTGAATCATAAATCTCTGTCCGATCCGCGCGTCACCGTGATCAACGCGGATGCGGCGATCTGGCTGCAGACGACGCAGGAAATGTTCGACGCGGTCATCGTCGACTTCCCCGATCCGTCCAGCTTCGCACTGGGCAAGCTGTACTCGGTGCCGTTCTACGGCATGCTGAAGCGCCACGTGGCGGCCAACGGGCTGGTGGTGGTGCAGGCTACGTCGCCGTTCTTCGCGCCGCATGCCTACTGGACGGTCAATTCCACGCTGCGCGAAGTGGGCATGCGCACCTATCCGTATCACGTGTACGTGCCGTCGTTCGGCGAATGGGGCTTCATCATGGCGTCGCCGCAGGCGGATTATGTGCCGCCGGCGACTTACCGCCTGCCGATGCGCTTCCTCGATGGCCGCACCACGGCGGCGATGTTTGCCTTCCCGCCCGACATGCAGCCGCTGGCGATGCCGCCCAACCGGCTGAACACGCAGTCGCTCGTGCACGAGTTCGAGCAGGACTGGCGGCGCACGATCCGGTGAGCGCGATGGACCGCCGCTCTTTCCTGGCCGTGGGTGGTGCTGCTGCCTTATCGGTCGCCGGATACGCCGGCTACCGGCGCTGGCGCGAGATCGACCCCGTATTGCACTATCCGGGCCGGACAGAAGGCCACCTGTTGCGCGACCACGGCGCCCTGCCTGCGCCAACCGACATCATCGACACCGACATCGCGATTCTCGGCGCCGGCGTGGCCGGCCTGACGGCCGCATGGAAGCTGCAGCGCGAAGGCAAGAGTGACTTCGTCGTGGTCGATGGCCCGGAACCGTTCGGCAATGCGGCCGGCGGTGCATACGGCGACCTGGCCTTCCCGACCGGCGCGCATTACCTGCCGATCCCGCCGCAGGAATGCCTGCACGTGCGGCACATGCTGTACGACCTGGGCATCATCGAACGCAATCCGTTCGGCCGCCGCCCCACGTACGACGAAAAGCTGCTGCTGCACGCGCCGCACGAACGCCTGCTGTACCAGGGCCGCTGGCACGAAGGCGTGGTGCCGCACGATGGCGTGCCGGCCGCCGAACTGGCCGAGCACAAACGCTTCTTCGCCGAGATCGACAGGCTGCGTACCCAGCGCGGTGCCGACAACAGGAAAGTCTTCACGCTGCCCAGCGCGAATGCGTCGCTCGATCCGGCCTGGCGCCGGCTCGACACGGTGACATTCAGCGCCTGGCTGGCGCAGAACGGCTACCGTTCGCCGACGCTGCTGTGGTACCTGGATTACTGCTGCCGCGATGATTACGGCACCCCGCCGGACCGTGTGTCGGCCTGGGCGGGCCTGCATTATTTCTGCGCACGGGGCGGCGAGGCGGCCAATGCGGACAGCGGCGCGTGGCTGACGTGGCCGGGCGGCCTGCAGCCGCTGGTCGCCGCACTGGCGGAGCGGTCGAAGGCGCGGCGCGTCAGCGGCACCGTCGCTTCGGTAAAACAGGCGAACGGCAAGGTGGAAGCGCTATGCTTCGTCGTCGAGAACGGCAAGCCGCGCACGTATCTGGTCCGCGCCCGCAAGGCCATCTGCGCGATGCCGCTGTTCGTGGCCAGCCGCGTCATCGACAATATCGGGCAGTATGGCTTCGATCCGGCGCGCCACCTGCCTGCGTATGCGCCGTGGCTGGTGGCGAACTTCCTGCTGCACCGCTTTCCCGAGGAGCTGCCGGATGCGCCGCTGTCCTGGGACAATGTGGTGCATGGCGGCCGCGGGCTTGGTTACGTCGTTTCGACGCACCAGGACATCCGCGTCACGCCGCCGCCGAAGACCGTATTCACGAGCTACGTGGCGCTGGCCGATCGCGCTCCGCTGGACGCGCGCAAGTGGCTGCAGTCGGCCAGTGCAAAGGAGCTGCTGGCGCTGGCGGCCGCCGACCTGCACGCCGCGTACGGTGACCGGTTCGACGAGTGCGTGGAGCGGGCCGACATCACGCTGCGCGCCCACGCGATGGCCGCGCCGGTGCCGGGCTTCCTGGCCAATGCGGGCGTGCAGGCGCTGCGCGATGCCGACGGACCGGTCCTGTTTGCGCATGCCGATCTGTCCGGGTTTTCCGTGTTCGAGGAAGCGTCGTGGTGGGGCTGGTCGGCGGCGTTGAAGGCGCTGGGCTGACGTCGGCACCGGCCGGTCAGTTCTGCGTGTAGATGGCCGACGACGGATATTGCGCGGAAGGCGGCTCGTTGTACACGGCTTCCCATTCGGGCACGTCGGGCGATGCAAAGTCGCGGTGCTCGTACACCTGGGCGAGCAGCCACCTGCCGTTGGCTTTCGTCAGTTCATATTTGTAGCGCTGGCCTTGCGTCCGGCTTTCGACGGCGTAGGCCGGCGGCTGCGCACCGGCCGGTATCGGCGTCACGTTGTGGATTGTCGCGTACACCGTGGCCGCCGTCGCGCCGTCCTGCTGCACCTTGTCGATCCTGCGCTGATACAGGGTCCTGGAACAATGGCGGAACATCTCGCTCATCGTCGCCTTCACCGGACCCGCCGCCATGCCTGCCAACCGGTCGGTGTAGCGGCGCAGCAGTGCGCCGCGTTCGCCTTCGCACGCTGCCACCTGGGCCTGGTTCTCTTCGTCCTTGACCTGCCACCAGGACTGGATCGCCTGCTCGGGCGTCGTTGCGTCGGCAGCCGCGGCGGCGGACATAAGAGAGCCGGCACAGGCAATCGCCAGCGCCGCGCGCAGGAACCCGGGAGTATGCATGGTGTGTCCTTCCGTGAAAAGCCTGGTGCATTCTAAGCGAGCGCAGCGCGGCAAGCTATGCCAAAACGATATAGTTTTAACGACATTAACTATATTTCAACGTCAGCGACCATGGTTACACTGGGCCATCGCACACGCCCGGGCCGCCATGAAAATCACCAAGCTGACGCTGTACCGCGTTCCGCCCCGCTGGATGTTCCTCAGGATCGAGACGGACGAAGGCATCACCGGCTGGGGCGAACCCGTCATCGAAGGCCGCGCGCGCACGGTGGAGGCGGCGGTCAACGAACTGGCCGGCACGCTGGTCGGCCAGGACCCGCTGCGCATCAACGACCTGTGGCAGGCCATGTACCGGGGCGCCTTTTACCGGGGCGGGCCGATCCTGATGAGCGCCATCGCCGGCGTGGACCAGGCGCTGTGGGACATCAAGGGCAAGGCGCTCGGCGTGCCCGTCCACGAGCTGCTGGGCGGCCGCGTGCGGGACCGGATGAAGATGTACAGCTGGGTCGGCGGCGACCGGCCGGCCGACGTCATCGAAGGCATCCGGACGCTGCGCGAGATCGGCATCCACACCTTCAAGATGAACGGTACCGAGGAGCTGGGCATCATCGACAGCGCGCTGGCCGTCGATGCGGCCGTGGCGCGCATCGCGCAGATCCGCGAAGCCTTCGGCAATGCCATCGAATTCGGCATCGACTTCCACGGCCGCGTGGCGGCGCCGATGGCCAAGGTGCTGCTGCGCGAGCTGGAACCGTTCCGGCCCCTGTTCGTCGAGGAGCCCGTGCTGGCCGAGCAGGCCGAATACTATCCGCGCCTGGCCGAAGCCACGTCGATACCGCTGGCGGCCGGCGAACGGATGTACTCGCGCTTCGACTTCAAGCGCGTGTTCCACGATGGCGGCATCGCCATCGTGCAGCCGGACCTGTCGCATGCGGGCGGCATCACCGAATGCGTGAAGATCGCCGCGATGGCCGAGGCCTATGACGTGGCGTTCGCGCCCCACTGTCCGCTGGGCCCCGTGGCGCTGGCCGCCTGCCTGCAGGTGGACTTCGTCGCCCACAACGCCGTGCTGCAGGAGCAGAGCATGGGCATCCACTACAACAAGGGCGCCGAGTTGCTGGACTACGTGGTCAACCAGGAAGACTTCGTGATCGCGGACGGTTATTTCGCACCGCTGCCGAAGCCGGGCCTGGGCGTGATCGTCGATGAGGAACGCGTGATCGCCGCGAGCCGGAACGCGCCGGACTGGCGCAACCCGCTGTGGCGCCATCCCGACGGCAGCGTGGCCGAATGGTGAACCCGGTATTGATCGGCATCGACTGGGGCAGCACGAGCCTGCGCGCGTGGCTGGTCGCGGCCGACGGCACCGTGCTGGCGGAACGCACGGCGGAGCAGGGCGCTTCCACGCTGAAGGGACACGCGGCGTTCATCGCCGCGCTGGACGCCGTCACGCAGGGCTGGGACAAGGCGCTGCCGCAGCTGGCCTGCGGCATGGTCGGCAGCACGCACGGCTGGCTCGAGGTGCCTTATGCGCATTGCCCAGCCGGCGCGGCGGCCCTCGCGGCAGGCCTGCGCCGGCCGGACGATGGCCCGCATATCGTTCCGGGCGTGCTGTTCGACGATGGCGTGCTGCCGCCCGACCTGATGCGCGGCGAGGAAACGCAGGTTGCCGGCGCGCTGCAGCAAAACGCGGCCCTGCGCGCGCGCAGCTGCATCGTCCTGCCCGGCACGCATGCGAAATGGGTGCAGGTGCAGGACGGCTGCATCGCCCGCTTCGCCACGCACATGACCGGCGAGCTGTATGCGGTGCTGCGCCGGCATTCCGTGCTGGGCCGCCTGATGCCGGACAATGCCACGCCCGATCCGCAAGCCTTCCTGCAGGGCGTCGACGCGGCGCGCGAGCATGGCGACCTGGGGCTGCCGCACCAGCTGTTCGCGGTGCGCAGCCTGGGCGTCACGGGGCGGCTGCCGGCGGCGGCGCTGGCCGATTACCTGTCCGGCCTCGTCATTGGTCACGAGCTGCGGGCCGGCCTGCAATGGCGGGCCGCTGCCGGCCTGGCTGCCGCGCCGCTGGCGCTGGCGGGCGAACCGCAGCTGTGCGCCCGCTATGGCACGGCGCTGGAGCGTTTCGGCCATCCCGCCGCCCTGGTACTGGACAACACCGCCCCGGCCGGCCTGCTTGCCCTTGCGCGCGCGGCCGGCCTGCTGCTTACGGAGGCACCATGAGCACGACCTTTGCAAGCGCCTTTCAACAGCTGCCGCTGGTGGCGATCCTGCGCGGCATCCGGCCCGACGAAGCGGCAGGCATTGGCGCGGTACTGTACGACGCCGGCTTCCGGCTGATCGAAGTGCCCCTGAATTCGCCCGAACCGTTCGATTCGATCGGCCGGCTGGTCCGCACCTTGCCGGCCGATGCGCTGGTGGGGGCGGGTACCGTATTGACTCCCGACGCGGTGGGCAGGGTCCGCGACGCGGGCGGCCGGCTGATCGTCATGCCCCATGCGGACGTCGCGGTGATCCGCGCCGCCAAGGCGGCCGGCATGGACTGCACGCCGGGCGTGCTGACGCCCACCGAGGCGTTCGCCGCATGGCAGGCCGGCGCGGACGGCCTGAAGCTGTTCCCGGCTGAAATGATCACGCCGTTGATCGTTCGCGCACTGCGAGCGGTGCTACCGTCGGAACTGCCGCTGCTGCCGGTCGGCGGCATCACGCCGGACAGCATGGCGGCCTACCGCGCGGCGGGCGTCGCCGGCTTCGGCCTCGGTTCGGCGCTGTACCGGCCGGGCGATACCGCCGCGCAGGTGGCGGAGAACGCGCGGCGCTTCGTCGCGAGCTGGCAGCAGTAAGCCATCGCCGGCGGTGGCGAACATAAAGAAAAATCAGGAGACCACGATGAAGACAATTTTCAGCAAACTGCTGCCGCTGGCCGTCGCAGCAACCTTGTCGACCGCGCTGTGCACCGCGGTTCACGCGGCAGCCCCCGTCAAGATCGGCTTTCTCGTCAAGCAGGCCGAGGAACCTTGGTTCCAGGACGAGTGGCGCTTCGCCGAACAGGCCGCGAAGGACAAGGGCTTCACGCTCGTCAAGATCGGCGTGCCGAACGGCGAGAAGATGATGGCGGCGATCGACAACCTGGGCGCGCAGCAGGCGCAGGGGTTCGTCATCTGCGCGCCGGACGTCAAGCTGGGCGCGGCCGTCGAGCGGCTGGCCAAGCGCAACAGGCTGAGAGTGATCTCGGTGGACGACCAGCTGGTCGACGGCAAGGGCAAGCCGATCGCGTCGATTCCGCACATGGGCATCTCCGGCTACCAGATCGGCAGGCAGGCCGGCGAAGGCCTCGCCGCGCAGATCAAGGCGCGCGGCTGGAACATCGCCGACGTGGGGGCGCTGCGCATCGCGTACGACCAGCTGCCCACGGCGCGCGAACGCACGCAGGGCGCGCTCGATGCGCTGAAGGCGGCCGGGCTGCCGGTGGCGAACGTCGTCGATGCGCCGCAAAGCCGCACCGATACGGAAAGCGCTTTCAACGCCGCCAACGTGGCGCTGACAAAGAACGCCAAATTCAGGAAATGGGTGGCGTTCGGCCTGAACGACGAAGCGGTGCTGGGCGCCGTGCGCGCGGCGGAAGGGCGGGGCTTCAAGTCGGACGCGATGGTGGGCATCGGCATCGGCGGCAGCAAGACGGCGCAGAACGAATTCGCCAAGCCGGCCGTCACGGGCTTCTACGGCACGGTGCTGATCAGCCCCAAGCGGCATGGCTATGAAACGGCCGTGAACATGTACGACTGGATCACGGCAAACAAGGTGCCGCCGCCCGTCACGCAGACGGCCGGCATGCTGATGACGCGCCAGAACCAGGCCGACGTGCGCAAGCAGATGGGGTTCTAGTGGCTTACCTGCAGTTCGACCAGATCGAGAAGCGCTTTCCCGGCGTAAAGGCGCTGTCCGGCGTCAGCTTTGCCGCGCAGGCCGGCCAGGTGCATGGGCTGCTGGGCGAGAACGGCGCCGGCAAGTCCACGCTGCTGAAAATCCTCGGCGGCCAGTACAGGCCCGATGGTGGCCGCTTGCTGGTTGGCGGCACCGAGCGCCATTTCCATTCGGCGGCCGATGCCATCGCGGCCGGCATCGCCGTCATCCACCAGGAGCTGCAGTACGTGCCGGACCTGACGGTGGCGGAAAACGTGCTGCTGGGCCGCCTGCCCAGCCGCTACGGTTTCGTCGACAGGAAACAGGCGCGCCGCATCGTTGCGCAGCGGCTGGCGGCACTGGGTGTCGACCTCGATCCGGATGCGCGGCTGGCCGACCTGTCGATCGCGCAGCGGCAGATGGTCGAGATCTGCAAGGCGCTGCTGCAGGACGCCCAGGTGATCGCGCTGGACGAGCCTACCAGCAGCCTTTCGCACCGCGAGACGGAGGTGCTGTTCCGCATCGTGAAGGACCTGCGCGCGGCAGGCAAGACGCTGATCTACATTTCGCACCGGCTGGAAGAGCTGTACGAACTGTGCGACGCCTGCACGATCTTTCGCGACGGCCGCAGGATCGTCACGCACCATGCGATGGCCGACGTGCCGCGCGACCGGCTGATCGCCGACATGGTGGGCCGCGAAGTGGCCGACATCCACGATTATCGTGCCCGCCCGGCCGGTGCGCCGCGGCTGGTGGTGCAGGGCATCGCAGGAAGCAGGCTGTCCGCCCCGTGCGACTTCACCGTGCATGCCGGCGAAGTACTGGGCTTCTTCGGCCTCGTCGGCGCCGGCCGCAGCGAGTTGATGCGGCTGATCTATGGCGCGGACCGGCGCAGCGGCGGCAGCGTGCTGCTCGACGGCGCCGCCATCGACGGCGGCCCGGCCGACGCGATCCGGGCCGGCATCAACCTGTGCCCGGAAGACCGCAAGGAGCAGGGCATCGTGGCGCAGGCGTCGGTGGCGGAGAACATCAACATCAGCTGCCGTCGCGGCCGCGTCTTCCTGCGCCATGCCGAGGAACGTGCGCGCGCAACGGAGTTCATCGGCCGGCTGCGCATCAAGACGCCGGGGCCGGAGCAGGAGATCCGCCTGCTGTCCGGCGGTAATCAGCAAAAGGTGATCCTGGCCCGCTGGCTGGCGCAGCCGGACATGAAGATACTGATCCTCGACGAACCCACGCGCGGCATCGACGTGGGCGCGAAGAACGAGATCTACCGCATCATCCACGACGTGGCGGCCAGCGGCTGCGGCGTCATCGTCGTCTCCAGCGAACTGCCCGAGGTGCTGGGCATCGCCGACCGCGTGATCGTCATGCGCGACGGCCGCATCAGCGGCGAGCTGGCCCGCGCGGATGCCACCGAAACGGCCGTGCTGGCGCTGGCCCTGCCCGATGCCGTCCTCTCCGAACCCGTCACCGAAAGCCTGTCATGAGCACCATTGCCCACCCATCCCACCGCAGCACTTGGCTGGCCGACTACAGCATGCCGCTCCTGTACGTGGTGCTGTTCGGCGTGCTGGCCGCCAGCGTCGACAACTTCTTCTCCACCGTGAACATCGTGGGGTTGATGCTGTCCGTCGCGCAGATCGGCATGGTCGCCTGCACGATGATGTTCTGCCTCGCGTCGCGCGACTTCGACCTGTCGGTGGGCTCGACGATCGCCTTTGCCGGCGTGCTGGGCGCGATGATCCTGGAACGGACGGACAGCGTGACGCTGGCCGTCGGCGGCGGCCTCGCTGCCGGGGCGCTGATCGGCGCCGGCAACGGCGTGCTGATCGCCTACCTGCGCGTCAACGCGCTGATCGCCACGCTGGCGACGATGCTGATGGTGCGCGGCCTGGCGTTCATCGCATCGCAGGGCCAGGCGGTCGGCATCGCCAACGATGCGTTCATCGAATTCGGCGATGCGCGGCTGGCCGGCATCCCGATGCCGGTGATCGTCGTCGCGCTGTGCTTCCTCGTGTTCGGCGTGCTGCTCAATCACACGGTCTTCGGCCGCAACACGCTGGCCATCGGCGGCAATGCCGAGGCGGCGCGGCTGGCCGGCGTGCGCGTCGAGCGGCTGCGCTTGTGGATCTTCCTGCTGCAGGGCGTCGTCACGGCGCTGGCCGGGCTGATCCTCGCGTCGCGCATCACCAGCGGCCAGCCGAATGCGGCGCAGGGCTTCGAGCTGGACGTGATTTCCGCCTGCGTGCTGGGCGGCGTGTCGCTGCAGGGCGGCAAGGCGCGCATCGTCGGCGTGCTGGTGGGCGTGCTGATCATGGGCACGGTGGAAAACGTGATGAACCTGATGAACGTGGATGCGTTCTACCAGTACCTCGTGCGCGGCGTGATCCTGCTGGTGGCGGTGCTGCTCGATCAGCTGAAGACCCGCGGCAGCCATGGCCGCTGACCGGCCGGCGCAAGGAGAAGCACATGGCGGATCGACTGGCAGGCAAGGTGGCCATCGTCACCGGCTCCACGCAGGGCATCGGCAGGGCGGTGGCGCGGCTGTTCGCGGCGGAAGGGGCGCGGGTGGTGCTGAACAGCCACCGCGATGACGAACACGCGGCTGCCGTTCGCGAGGAACTGGGCTGCCGCGACACGCTGTTCGTGGCGGCCGACGTTGCCGACCAGGCAGCCGCCGACGCGCTGGTCGCGCAGACGCTCGAACGCTTCGGCCGCGTGGACATCGTCGTCAACAACGCCGGCGTGAACGTGTTCACCGATCCGCTGCAGACCACGCGGCAGCAATGGCAGCACTGCTTCGCCGTCGACGTGGAGGGCGCGTGGAACGTGATCCGCGCGGCGCTGCCGGCGATGCTGGCGCAGGGCGCGGGCAGCGTCGTCAACATCGCTTCGGTGCACGGCCACAAGATCATTCCCGGCTGCTTTCCCTATCCGGTGGCGAAGCACGCGCTGATCGGCCTGACACGCTCGCTGGCCATCGAATATGCGGCACGCGGCATCCGCGTCAACTCGATTTCGCCGGGCCTGGTCATGACGGAGACTATCGGCAGGTGGCTGGCGTCCTTTCCCGACCCGGCGGCGGAACGGGCACGCCAGGAAGCGCTGCTGCCCGTCGGGCGCATCGGCGAGCCGGAGGAGGTGGCCTACACCGCGCTGTTCCTCGCCAGCGACGAGGCCCGCTTCATCAATGCCACCGACATCCTGGTCGACGGCGGCAGGTCGCAGCTGTATCACGAGTGAACGCGGCCGCGGCCGCGGTATGGTATCGTCCCCCGCAGGCGATGCTCGCCACGCTGCGCGACGTGGCCGCGCAGCGCTACCCCTGGGAGCGTGGATGAAGGCGATCGATTTGTTCCGTGTGAAGCCGAAGCTGGTGCTGGCGGACACGGATGCGGCGGCAGTGCCGCTGTGCACGGGCGATGCGAAGCAGGACAAGCGGCACCTGAAGGCGCTGCACAAGGAAATGGCGCAGCTGCAGGAAAGGCTGTACGCGGAGCGCGACCGCAAGGTGCTGCTCGTGTTGCAGGGCACCGACTGCTCCGGCAAGGACGGCACCGTGCACCGGCTGTTCCACAAGATCAATCCGATGGGCCTGCGCGCGGTGCGCTTCGACGTGCCGACGGCGGCCGACGTCGCCCGCGATTTCCTGTGGCGCGTGCACGTGCAGGTGCCGCGCACCGGCGAGATCGCCGTGTTCAACCGCAGCCATTACGAGGACGTGCTGCATCCCGTGGTCCACGACACGCTCGACAAGGCCGGCATCCGCAAGCGCTACCAGCAGATCCGCGACTTCGAGCGCATGCTGGCCGAATCGGGCACGGTGATCCTGAAAGTCTTCCTGCACATCTCGAAGGACGAGCAGCGCCGGCGCCTGCAGGACCGCATCGACGATCCGGACAAGCACTGGAAGTTCGATCCGGCCGACCTGGCCCAGCGCGAACACTGGGATGCCTACCAGCAGGCATACGACAAGGCGATCGCCGAGACGGATGCGCCGCATGCGCCTTGGTACATCGTGCCGGCCGATTCGAAGCCGCAGCGCGACATCGCCGTGGCCACGCTGCTGGTGGAAACGCTGCGCACGATGCAGCTGGAATTCCCGCCCGGCGATCCGAAGCTGGCCAGGCTGAAAGTCCGCTAGCTGCAGGATCCCTGTCGATGTGGCATAGTGATCGACTCACTTCCATGGAGACCGACCATGCAACTGAAAGACCCTGCACTGCTGCGCCAGCAAGCCTATGTCAACGGACAATGGACTGACGCGGAAAACGGCGAAACCATCGCCGTCACCAATCCCGCCACCGGCGAACACATTGGCACCATCCCGAACCTGGGCGCCGCGGAAACGAAGCGCGCCATCGAAGCGGCCAATGCGGCCTGGCCCGCCTGGCGCAAGAAAACCGCCAAGGACCGCGCCGCCGTGCTGCGCAAGTGGTTCGACCTGATTACCGAAAACGCCGACGACCTGGCGCTGCTGATGACGACGGAACAGGGCAAGCCGCTGGCCGAAGCGAAAGGCGAAGTGGCGTTCGGCGCCAGCTTCATCGAGTGGTTCGCCGAGGAAGCCAAGCGCATCGCCGGCGACACGCTGCAGACGCCGTGGCCGGACCGCCGGCTGATCGTCACGAAAGAGCCGATCGGCGTGTGCGCCGCCATCACGCCGTGGAACTTCCCGCTGGCGATGATCACCCGTAAAGTCGGCCCCGCGCTGGCGGCCGGCTGCCCGATGGTGCTGAAACCGGCCGAAGCCACACCGTTTTCCGCGCTGGCGCTGGCCGTGCTGGCCGAACGGGCCGGCGTGCCGCCGGGCGTGTTCTCCGTCGTCACCGGCTCGCCGAAGGAGATCGGCGCCGAGATGTGCGCCAACCCGATCGTGCGCAAGCTGACGTTCACCGGCTCCACCGGCGTGGGCCGCATCCTGATGGAGCAGTGCGCGCCGACGATCAAGAAGCTGTCGCTGGAACTGGGCGGCAATGCGCCGTTCATCGTGTTCGACGATGCCGACCTGGATGCGGCGGTGGAAGGCGCCATCGCGTCGAAGTACCGCAATGCCGGCCAGACGTGCGTGTGCGCCAACCGGCTGTACGTGCAGGACGGCGTGTATGACGCGTTTGCCGAGAAGCTCACGGCCGCCGTCAACAAGCTCCAGGTCGGCAACGGCGTGGACGACGGCGTCAACCAGGGCCCGCTGATCGATGACAAGGCCGTGCAGAAGGTGGAGCAGCACGTTGCCGATGCGCTGGCCAAGGGCGGCCGCCTGCTGACGGGCGGCAAGCGCCACGCGCTGGGCCACAGCTTCTTCCAGCCCACCGTGATCGCCGATGCGACGAACGACATGGCCGTCGCCAGCGAAGAGACGTTCGGCCCGCTGGCCCCGCTGTTCCGCTTCAAGACGGACGACGAAGCCGTGGCGCTGGCCAACAGCACGGAGTTCGGCCTGGCCGCCTACTTCTACTCGCGCGACATCGGCCGCATCTGGCGCGTGGCCGAAGGCCTCGAGTCCGGCATGGTCGGCGTCAACACGGGGCTGATCTCGACGGAAGTGGCGCCGTTCGGCGGCGTCAAGCAGTCCGGCCTGGGCCGCGAAGGGTCGAAGTACGGCATCGAGGATTACCTCGTCATCAAGTACATCGCGCTGGGCGGGATCTAGTGGTTGGGGACCGTCCGTGCAAGGGACTGTCCCCGGGGTTGCTTTTCTGTTCGTGAGCAGCCAACTGCAAAAGCAACCGAGGGGACAGTCCCCCTCACTCCTGCATCAACCGCTCCGTCATCCGCTTGACGGCGCGCATCTGCCGCCCATCCTTCACCGCATAATCCGCATCGTCGTAACTGAACCAGTCCCAGCACGAATTCGGGTTCGTGAACGGGTACAGCGGCGCGGCCTGCGGATACAGCACGACGATGCGGTTGGCATCGGCCCAGGCGTTGTAGCCGGCGTGGCGGATGTGCGCGTCGCCGACGATCGCCACCGTCTGCTTGCAGCCGTGGAAGGCCACGTGCAGCCGGCAGCCGGCGCCATCGCCGTCGCAGCCGGGCGGCACGTACAGCCAGCCGCGGCGGGCCATGCCGTGCCGCGTGGGATCGGGCAGGAATTCCTCCTGGTCGAATTCCACGAGGCGGCCGGCCGGCGCCTCGCTCTGCTTCGGCGTGAGCGTGCCGTAGATCCACTGCAGCAGCTCGCCCGCGCCATCGATGCCGCAGTTGTTCAGGTAGGGCGAGCCCAGCGTGGTGCAGCGGTTGCCATAGCCGTCCGTGGGGATCGCGTGCTCGGCGCGGATGTCGTTGCGGTAGCTGACGTTGGCGGCGGCGATGAAGTGCTTGTAGTAGGCGTCCAGGTCGTTCATGACGGCCATCGGCACGACGCTGTCGGCGCGGCCGGAAAACAGCCAGATGCGCTGTGCCGCCAGGTTCGTCGTTGCGTCGATCTCGCCGCGGGCCGCGTAGCGCCGGGTGGTCGCCACCAGGTCGGGCACGTTCGTCCCGCCGGGCACCACGCCGCACCATGGCGTGCCGGTGGTACAGCTGCACACCGTCGTGGCGACGCTGACGTTGCCGCGCGAGCAGTTGTAAGGGCCGCCGGCAATGATGCCGGCACCGACGACACTGCCGGAATACGCAACACTGAACTGCACGGCCATGAAGCCGCCGGACGACAGCCCGGAGACCGACAACTCCTTCGTCTTCATCGCCGGCAGCGCATTGCCCTGCGCCTGGATCGGCGTCAGCAGCGACGGCAACAGCGTGGCCGCCAGCATGGCAAGGGCGACCGCGGTACGGACCAGCAAGCGTTTCATGGCAACCTCCCGACGTGGAATGGAGTCGGATTCTGTGACAGCGGGCAGCGGCGTTGTTAATCCCTCTCAATCGTGCGGGCGGAACGAACGGCATTTTCAAAGCCGAGACAGGGGCGAGCCGGCAGGCTTACAATGGCCGTTCGTCGACTTTGCGGATACATCATGAATTCTCTCAGCTTACTGCTCGGCTCTGCCGCCCTGGCCGCCGCCGCATCCGCCGTGGCCCAGCCGCCCGCGCCCGCCCCTGCGGAGCGCTCCGTGCTGGCCGCGCCTGCCAGCCGTCCGGCCAGCTGCCCGGCCTTGCTGCGCCAGACGTTCAAGCGCCTGCAGGACGAATCGCCGCAGGATCTGTGCCAGTACGCGGGCAAGGTCGTGCTCGTCGTGAACACTGCCAGCTATTGCGGCTTCACCAACCAGTACGAGGGGCTGGAGGCGCTGTATGCCAAATACGGCAGCAAGGGCCTGGTGGTGCTGGGCTTCCCGTCGAACGATTTTGGCAAGCAGGAGCCGGGCAACAGCAAGGAAATCGCCGATTTCTGTTACAACACCTATGGCGTGAAATTCCCCATGTTCGCCAAGACGGTGGTGTCCGGCGCCACGCCGAATCCGCTGTACGTGGACCTGATCAAGGCCACCGGCACGGCACCGAAGTGGAATTTCCACAAATACCTGATCGGTCGCGACGGCAAGGTCATCGAGAATTTCCCCAGCAAGGTGACGCCGTCGGACAAAGCGCTGGTTGGCGCCGTCGAGAAGGCGCTCGCGTCCTAAGATGACACGGCGAGGGCGAACCCCTCGTCGAGCCAGCCCGTGATGCCGCCCGCCATGATCTTCACGGGCCGGCCCAGCCGGGCCAGCCGGATCGCCGCACGGGCGGCGCCGTTGCAGTGCGGGCCGGCGCAATACGTGACGAACAGCGTATCGGCCGGATAGTCCGCCAGCTTCGAGCCGATGATCTTGCGGTGAGCGAGGTCGATGGCGCCTGGCACGTGGCCCGCGTTGTAGGCTTCCGTGCCGCGCACGTCCAGCAATACGAAATCCTGCTGCGGCGTGCCCATCACGCTGTGCACGTCCCAGCAATCCGTTTCAAATGCCAGCGAACCTTCGAAATGCGCCAGCGCTTCCGGCGCTGCGGCCGCTGCGACTTCCGTGACGATCGACATGATGCCTCCTGTGGTGGGTGAAGCCCCATTATCGGCAGCGGCCGGCCGCGCCGGCAGTGGCGCGAATGCCAACCTGCGTTAAGATCGCGCCATGAGCAAAAAACACCTGGTGGTCGTGCTGGCCTACGATGGCCTGTGCACCTTCGAATTCGGCTGCGCGGTGGAGCTGTTCGCGCTGGACCGCCCCGAGCTGGGCGTGGACTGGTACGACTTCGCCGTCTGCGCCGTCGACAAGGGGCCGATCCGCGCCGCCGGCGGCATCACCGTGCAGGCCCGCTACGCGCCCGGCCTGCTGAAGAAGGCGGACACGATCGTCATCCCCGGCTGGCGTGATGCGGACGAAGCGCCACCGCCCGCACTGCTGGCAGCGCTGCGTGCGGCTCATCGCCGCGGGGCGCGGCTGTGCTCGATCTGTTCCGGCGTGTTCGTGCTGGCCGCGGCCGGCGTGCTCGATGGCCGCCGCGCCACCACGCACTGGCGCTACGCGGACCAGCTCGCGCAGCGCTACCCGGCCGTGCAGGTGGAGCCGGATGCGCTGTACGTGGATGAAGGGCAGGTGATCACGTCCGCCGGTTCGGCTGCGGGGCTGGACATGCTGCTGCACCTCGTGCGGCGCGATTACGGCGCACGGGTCGGCAACCTGGTGGCGCAGCGGCTCGTCGTGGCGCCGCACCGCGAGGGCGGCCAGGCGCAGTTCCTGCCGCGGCCGATGCCTGCCGACGAAGCGGGCCGGCTGGCGAAGCTGATGGACAGCCTGCGCCGGCATCCGCACCGTCCTCATACGGTGGCGACGATGGCGCAGCAGGCGGCGATGAGTCCGCGCACGTTGCAGCGCCAATTTCGCGATGCCACCGGCATGGGACCGGTCGAATGGCTGACGCGCGAGCGTGTCGCGATCGCGAAAGATCTGCTGGAAACCCCGCTGCCGCTGGCCCAGGTGGCCGAACGGGCCGGCTTCGGCTCGGAGGAAACGCTGCGCCACCACTTCCGCCGTCTCGTCGCCACCACACCGGGCGCTTACCGAAAGGCATTTCTTGTGACCGACCGAAAGGGGCGTTATCCTGTGACGGATTGACCGTCCCGCCCATCCATTTCAAGTAAAGGATCCACCATGCCTTACGTTGATGGTTTCGTCACCCCCGTCAAGAAAAGCCGTATCGATGAGTACCACGCGATGGTCGAGCGCTTCGGTGCCGTCTGGCGCGAGCATGGCGCGCTGGAATTTCGCGAATGCATCGCCGACGATGTGCAGCCGGGAAAACTCACGTCTTTTCCACAGGCCGTGCAGCTGCAGGACGACGAAACGGTGTTCCTCGCGTGGATCGTCTTTGAATCGCGTGCGGCGCGCGACGCGATCAATGAAAAAGTGATGAACGATCCCCGGCTGGCGAACGACTTCGAAGACCTGCCGTTCGACGGCGCGCGCATGTTCTTCGGCGGCTTCGAAACCTTCGTCAGCTTGTAGATTTCCCGTAAAGTATGCGTTGCTGTCGGGGGCCCCAGCGGCTAAGCTGAAAAGCTGCCGCGCTGCGGTACCGCTCACTCGACAGGAGACAGACATGCCTTATATCGACGGTTTCGTGACCCCCGTACCGAAAAGCAGGCTGGACGACTACCGCGCCATGGCCGAACTGGCCGGCGCCATCTGGCGCGAGTTCGGTGCGCTGGAATTTCGCGAGTGCATCGCCGACGACGTGCAGCCGGGAAAACTCACGTCTTTTCCACAGGCCGTGCAGCTGCAGGACGACGAAGTGGTGTTCTTCTCGTGGATCGTCTACAACTCGCGGGCCGAGCGCGACGTCATCGCCGACAAGGTGATGAAGGATCCCCGGCTGGCCGAGATGATGGAGGGTAAGAACCTGCCCTTCGACGGCAAGCGCATGTTCTGGGGCGGCTTCGAATCCTTCGTCAGCCTGTAATTTTTACAGCCGCCGCTGTGCGCGCACCTGCTCGATGAGCCGGTGCCGCGAGCTGCGGGCGCGCTCGTGCGGGGCGAACGGGCTGCTCGATGCATCGAGCAGGTCCACGGCTGTGCGCAGCTTGTTCAGCTGCACGTTGGCGCCGTCCGCCACGATGCGGTCGATGGTGGCGGTCGCCCATTCCTTCGCGGCGATTTCCTCCGGCAGCCCTGTGTTCGTGCACAGGCCGTACGTGCCAGCCAGGAAGCTCCGCCATTCGGCGGCAAGATCCGCCCGCGCCGTCGGATCGAGTTCGTGCAAGCGTTCGGTATAGCGGCGCGCGAACAGTGCGCGGGCATCGTCCTCGTGCTCGAAGTGCCGCACTGCGCCGATCCAGGCCGGTGTGCCCTTCGCGTAGTAATCCACGTTGCCTGTTTCCTCGTGCACGCCGAAGAACGATGTGCACTGCAGGGCCACGCGCAACCGGTAGGCGGGGAGGGGCGCCAGGCGGGCAGCCTGCAAGGCCTGCAGCGCCGGGCGATCGAGGCCGGTGGCGGCCAGCAGCCGCGCTTCCGTCAGCAGGTGGGAATCGAGATAAGCCAGCAGTTCCATCGTGCGCCTTGTCCGTCAGGGAAAGGCTGCACTGTAGGCGGTCGAAGGAGGGCTCGCTTCGACCGCCAGCGAAACGTGCCTGCCAAGGTGCCGGCTATGATGCCGGCGACAGCACGGCCCGCAACGCACCGCGCAGCGCATTGCAGACGACGATCTCGTCGGCCCGTTCCAGCATCGGCCGCGTGATCGCCTGTTCGCGCGCACCCCACGCATCGAGCACCACGGCGCGCATCACGCCGGGCAGCAGGCCGGCCGCCAGCGGCGGCGTCAGCCACTGGCCGTCGAGGCGCACGAACACGCTGCTGCGGCCGCCTTCGGTCAATTCGCCCCGTTCGTTGAAGAACAGCTGGTCGAAGGCGCCCTGCGCTTCGGCCGCCTTCCACGCCGCGTCGTAGCGGGCGCGCAGCGTGGTCTTATGGCGCAGGAACAGGTCGGTGGAGTCCGTGGCGGCTTCCGCCAGCAGCAAGCGCACGGGCTCCGCCAGCGGCGTCAGCACGCCTGTCTGGACGGCGAACGCACCGGCCTGGCTCAGTGCCAGGCGCAGGCGGTGCGGCGTGCCGGCGGGCAAGCCGGCGCAGGCCATCGCGATATAGGCGCGCGCCGCCGCTTCGTCCCAGTGAAAGGCAAAGGTACGGGCGGATGCCGCCAGCCGCGCGAGATGCCGCTCCACGTGACGGGCACCTTGTTCGCGCGTGGCGTACATCGTTTCAAACAGTTCGAAGTCGTTCGACAGGCCGGTGAGAAAGCGCGCCTTCAACCGGCATTCGGCAAATTCTTCCGCCGCCACGCTGTCGTAGACGATGCCGGCACCGACGCCCATTTCGCCGCGACGTACGCCATCCGCTGCCGGCTGCAAGGTCAGCGTGCGGATCGGCACGTTCAGGCAGAAGTCGCCGAAGGAGCGGCCCGCGTTTTCCTGGGGCGGGGCGAACCAGCCGATGGCGCCGGTGTACAGCCCGCGCGGATCCGGCTCCAGTTCGGCGATGATCTCCATCGTGCGGCGCTTCGGCGCGCCGGTGATCGAGCCGCACGGGTACAGCGCGTCGAACACGTCGGCCAGCGATGCGTCGGGCCGCAGCGTGGCCTGCACGGTGGACGTCATCTGCAGCACGGCGCTGTAGCGCTGCACGTCGAACAGCGCCGGCACATGCACGGTGCCGGTGACGGCCACGCGGCCGATGTCGTTGCGCAGCAGGTCGACGATCATCAGGTTTTCCGCGCGGTTCTTCGGATCGGCGGCCAGCGCGGCGGCGCGGCGCGCATCATCGTCCAGCATGTCCGGGCCGGGCGGCGCCGCCGGTGCCGTGCCCTTCATCGGCCGTGCCGTCAGCGTCTCGCCATCGAGGCGCACGAACAGTTCCGGCGACAGCGACAGCACCGCGGTGCCGTCTTCCGTCAGCACCAGCGCGCCATACGGCACCGGCTGGCGCACGCGCAGCCGCTGGTACAGCGCGCATGGCGAGCCGAAGGCATCGAAGCGCATGCGGTACGTGTAATTGACCTGGTAGGTGTCGCCGGCCGCGATGTAGTCGCGGATGCGTCCGATCGCATCGGTGAACTGGTCCTCGGTGACGCTGGCCTGCACGTTGGCCAGGCCGGCCACGTCGCCGCCGGCGCGCTGCGCGAGCCAGTGCGCCACTTCCTCGCCGGTCAGGTGCGCGCACTGCCCGAACAGCATCACCTGCGCAAGCGGTACCCCGGCATCGCGCGCCGGCACGCCGACGATGTGCTGGCCCAGTTCGTAGCTGCACAGGGCCACCGCATGCAGCCCGCGCGCCAGCGCCTGCTGCAGATCGTCCAGCAGCGCGGGCCACTGCACGAAGTCCGTGCAGCGCAGCGTGCCGGCATGGCCCGTCAGCAGCCGCGAATGGCCGCCGGCGGCAGCGTCATCGAGCAGGGCGAAGCACTCGGCGGTCATAGCGTATCCGTTGGACTCAGCGCAGCAGCAGGGCGATCTGCACGCCTGCTTCCGCACCGGGGGCCAGCTTGAAGCTGCTCTTCGCGTAGCGGTGCCAGCGGCCCAGCACGAAGGCCACCATCATGCCGGCGCGGGCCGTCACGTCGTCCTCGTGCGCATCGCCTTCGGTGGCGGCCAGGCGCAGCGCCTGTTTCAGCGCCAGTTCCACGCGGTCGTAGAACTGGTTCATGCGCTGCTGCAGGCGCTCGTCCTCGCCCACCAGCGCGTCGCCCGTCAGCACGCGCGTCATGCCCGGATTGTTGGTGGCGAACTGCAGCAGCATCGCGAGGATATCGCGGGCCTGCGCGAGGCCGTCCTGCTGGCGGTCGGCGATCTGGTTGATCAGGCCGAACACGGACGATTCGATGAACTCGATCAGGCCTTCGAACATCTGCGCCTTGCTGGCGAAGTGGCGGTACAGCGCCGCTTCGGAAACGTCGAGCTTGCGCGCCAGCGCAGCGGTGGTGATCTTGGCCTCGCGCGGATGCTCGAGCATCGCGGCGAGGGCCTGGAGGATTTGCAGCTTGCGCTGGCCGGGCGGAGTGCTTGCCATGATTTTTATCGGATTTAGCGGAGAACGGTTGTGCGGCGCAGGCGGGACAGCCGCGCCGGCAGGTGTTTGACGGATTTTACTTTGACATCGACCCAGCCGGGCCGCGTGAGCCTTTTCGGCGGATGGGCCGTGCCGATCGGGTCGCCCACTTTCAGGTATTGCGTGACCCATGCGGTGCGCATGCCCAGCGCGTGCGCGGTGCGCAGGTTGGCCAGCGTGTCTTCGACGAGGATGCAGCGGCCGGCCGTCACGCGCTGGCGCCGCAGCATCTTGCGCAGCATGAGCTTCGACGGCTTCGGCCGCAGCTGGCCATGCACGCGCATCGATTCGATGGCGATGTGGTGCGAGAAGTGGCGTTGTATGCCGAGGTGGCGCAGCACCTGCGTCGAGTAGCGGTGCGGCGCATTGGTCAGCAGCACCTTGCGGCCGGGCAGGCGCTTCAGCATCCGGCCCAGCCCTTTTTCGTGACGGATCAGCGACACCAGGTCGGCCATGCCATGCGTCTCGTCGAGGAAGTGCGCGGCATTGACGTTGTGATGCTTGACGAGGCCCAGCAGCGTGGCGCCGTAGCGCTGCCAGTACAGCGTGCGCGCCGCCGTCACCGCGTCGATGCCGGCCGGCGTGGTGCCGTCGCCCAGCACGCGCGCGATGTACGTGTTCATGTTCGCGACGATCGCCGGGAAGATCGCATGCGAAGCATTGTGCAGCGTGTTATCCAGGTCGAACAGCCAGACCGGTGCGGAAGGTTTAATATTCACGTCCTTTGAGACAGCGTAGAAAGCCAGGAATGTCCCGTAGCCGCAAGATTATAGTGATGTTTTGGAGCATCTTCTGGTTTACCGGCGGCCTGTTGCCATCGGCCGTTGGCGCCGATGCCACAGCCGATATATCGAAGACAAGCGCAAAGACAATCGCGCAGACAATACCGAACCGCGGCGCGCTGTTCCGCATCGAGGACGGCGGCCACGTGGCCTGGCTGTTCGGCACCATCCACGTGGGCGCGCGCGAGTTCTATCCGTTCGAGCCGCGCCTGACGCAGGCGTTGCAGGAGGCTTCGGTGCTGGCGCTGGAAGTCGATCCGCTGGGCCCGCAGGACGACATCGCCCGCGCCGTGCGCGAACACGGCATGTACCAGAACGGCCGCGGTCCCGCATCGGCGGAACTGCCGGCCGCCTACCGCCCGCGGCTGGACCGACTGCTGCGCCGCTACGACGTGCCGCCGGCCACCGTGGTGCCGATGAAGGCCTGGATGATCGCCACGCTGCTGACGGTGCGCGAGTTCGAGGCACAGGGCTATCAGGCCGAACTGGCTGTCGACGCGTGGCTCGCGCAGCAGGCCCACGCGCGGGGCCAGAAGGTCGTCGAGCTGGAATCGGTGCAGGCGCAGATGGCGCTGTTCGGCCGCATGAAGCCGGCGGAGCAGGCGCTGTTCCTGCAGGAGACGATCGCCGCGATCGAGGACAAGGAACAGGCCGGCGACGCGCGCGCGATCGCGCAGGCATGGGCCACGGCCGACCAGGCGGCGCTGGACCGCATCGCCGCGAAGACGGCCGCGGACGACACGTTCTCCGGCCGCTTCGTCAACCAGGTGCTGCTGGTCGAGCGTAATCCGGGCCTGGCGAACGGCGTGGCGAAACTGCTGGCGCGCGAAAAGAACAGCGTGGCCGCGATCGGGGTCCTGCATCTGGTGGGGGAGAACAGCGTGCCGGAACTGCTGCGGCGGAAGGGACTGCGGGTGGTGCGGGTGTATTGATGTAAAACTGGTGCCCTTGACGTGGATTGAACACGTGGCCTCTCCCTTACCAAGGGAGTGCTCTACCACTGAGCTACAAGGGCATCGCTTGAAACAGCCTGGAAAAAAGGGCAGCGTGACTGCCCGTTTTTCTCAGTGAGACCGGATCATAGTGCCAAACGCCTGTTCGGTCAACACTTCCAGCAGCAGGCTGTGTTCGATGCGGCCGTCGATGATGTGCACCGTGTTGACGCCCGATTTGGCGGCATCGAGGGCCGACGAAATCTTCGGCAGCATGCCGCCGGAGATCGTGCCGTCGGCGAACATCTCGTCGATCTCGCGGGCCGACAGGTCGGTGACCAGGTTGCCGCTCTTGTCCTGCACGCCGGCGATATTGGTCATCATGATCAGCTTTTCCGCCTTCAGGATCTCGGCGATCTTGCCGGCCACGACGTCGGCATTGATGTTGTAGGCCTGGCCGTCCTGGCCGAAGCCGATCGGCGAAATGATCGGGATGAACGCGTCGTCCTGCAGCGCCTTGACGACGGCCGGATTGATCGCGTCGATCTCGCCGACGAAGCCGATGTCCAGGTACTGGCCCGGGTTGTCCTTGTCCGGCATGGCCATCTTGCGGGCGCGGATCAGGCCACCGTCCTTGCCGGTCAGGCCCACGGCCTGGCCGCCGTAATGGTTGATCAGCATGACGATGTCCTGCTGGACTTCGCCGCCCAGCACCCACTCGACCACTTCCATCGTTTCTTCGTCGGTGATGCGCATGCCCTGCACGAACGTGCCCTGCTTGCCGATCTTCTTCAGCGCATTGTCGATCTGCGGACCGCCGCCGTGCACCACCACCGGGTTCATGCCGACCAGTTTCAGCAGGATGACGTCGCGCGCGAAGCCGTGCTTCAGGCGCTCATCGGTCATCGCGTTGCCGCCGTATTTGATGACGATGGTCTTGCCATGAAAATTGCGGATGTACGGCAGCGCTTCCGCAAGAATCTGTGCCTGGATGGCCGGCGATACGGCGGTCAGGTCGTCGGCTGGCACATCCAGGTTCAGGGAAGTCAGTTGGCTCATGGCGGGTCCGGTAGAGAAAGTGGTGCGATTTTAACAGCGAAGCGCAGGCTTGCAGTGCGCATTATAGGGCCAAACCGGGGCCAAATCCCTTGTGGTTTCGCGGCCCGTGCGCTAGCCTCGCGCCATGAGTACCTGCACACGCTGCGGCGCGGCTTTTGCATGCGCCATGACGGATGAGCCGGCGAACGGCGCCCCGGCGGCGCCGTGCTGGTGCACGCTGCTGCCGCCCGCCGTCGCGGTTCCCCGAAGCGGGGAGGCCAGCCCGGGATGCTGGTGTCCCGCCTGCCTGAAAGCGCATATCGCCCAGATGCCCGTCCCTTCGGTCAAGCCCTGACGGTACTGAAGAAGCGCATCATCTCGCGGCTCGCATCGGGCCCCTTGCCATCCGTATAACTGCCGGCCGCGCTGCCGCCCGACCATGCATGGCCGGCGCCATGGATGACCCAGTGTTCGGCCAGCGGCGAGCCGTCGCCCAGCCAGTGCTTGACGCGCGTGTACGCATGCCCGTCCGGCACGCGGCCCGCCACGCTGCGTGAAGGCTGCGCCGTGCCGCCCCGCGGATGGCTGCGCAGGCCCTGCGCCATCAGTTCCTCGCCGTTGACGGGATGGACGGTGGTGTCCTGGTCGCCATGGAACACGATGATCGGCAGGCCGCCGCTGTTGGTCTCCCGCGCGCTCGACGCGCCCCGCTTCATGGCCGACAGTGCCGACGGCAGGTCGCGCGCCGCCGCGAAGGGCAGGCCGGAGTGGACGCCCACTGCCGAGAACAGCTCCGGATACAGCGTGCCGACGATGACGGCCATCGCGCCGCCGGCCGACATGCCGGCGATGTACACCCGGTCGTGCGTGACGGGATAGGAGGCCATCACTTCGCGCGTGATGCCGGCGATGATCGACGGCTCGCCCTGGCCGTGGCGCTGGTCCAGCGCATTGAACCAGTTCCAGCAGCGCGAGTTGTTGGCATCCTGCGACTGGGCGGGATAGACGACGAAGCAGCGCTGCTCCTCGGCGACGGCGTTCATCTGCGTGCCGGCGGCGAAATCGTCGGGATCCTGGGCGCAGCCGTGCAGCATCACCACCAGCGGCAGCGGCTGGCCCTTCCAGCATGAGGGAATATAAAGTTTGTAACGGCGGCTGCCCGCATCGTTCATGTGCACGCCGTTGAGGAAGCGGGCACCGGACGGCGCCCGCGATGGCGGCCGCTGCGCATCGAACACCGTTTCCGGAATGTCGAACGGCGTGAAGGCGGTATCGGCGATTCTGCGGCCGAACAGCAGCTGGGCTGTCTTGCGTGCTTGCGTCAACCAGGAATGACCGTGTTTCATGGCGTACCTCGGAGGCTGTGGATATCAGTCGTGCACGCCGGGATGGCGTGCGGCTGCGTCTCCTCTCGCGCTCCGTGCAGTCCACGGGCTTTTTTTTTGACCGGATTTTTGTCCGAGTATAGCCACAATCGGCGGCGCGGAGCGCGTGGCTGTATCGGCTAGAATACAACTTTGCTCGATATAAGCTTGCGATATAGCTTGCCGCACCATGAACCCTGTACCGCCGGAACTGGCCACGCCAGTGCCATCGCCCTGTGTCAGCCTGTGCAAGATGAACCGCGACACCGGCTACTGCGAAGGCTGCCTGCGCACGATCGACGAGATCGTCGCGTGGGCCAAGGCGGACGACGCGTTCAAGCGCGCCGTGTGGGCCGACCTTCCCCGCCGCGAACAGCTGATCGACTTCGACTGATATGTGGGCGCCGATGCGGCCCGCGCCGGCCCGGCTGATGAAACGATGATGACCTTACCCGACTCCATCCGCGTGTTCGAACGCGGCTGGCTCTCCGCCAACAATGTGCTGCTCGTCGGCCGCCAGGATGCGGCGCTGATCGACAGCGGCTACGCCACGCACGCGGAGCAGACGCTCGACCTGGTGCGCCACGCGCTGCCGGGCCGCCGGCTGGAGCGCCTGTACACCACCCACCTGCATTCCGACCACTGCGGCGGCAATGCGCTGCTGCAGGCCCACTTCGGCTGCGACACGTTCGTGCCCGCGTGCGACGAGGCCAAGGTGCGCCACTGGGACGAAGACGCGCTGGCCTTCCGCGCGATGGGCCAGCAGTGCCCCCGCTTCACGGTGGACGGCGTGGTGCGCTCCGGCGACGTGCTGACACTGGGCGACCTGGAATGGCAGGCGCTGGGCGCGCCCGGCCACCACGCCCACTCGCTGATCTTCTACTGCGCCGAACACCAGGTGCTGATCTCGGCCGACGCGCTGTGGCAGAACGGCTTCGGCGTGATCTTCCCGGAACTGGAAGGCGACGACGGCTTTGCCGAAGCGGCCGCCACGCTCGACCTGATCGCGACGCTGGACGTGCGGCTCGTGATCCCCGGCCACGGCGCCATCTTCGACGACGTCGAGGCCTCGCTGACGCGTGCACGGCGGCGGCTCGATTTCCTGTCCGCGAAACCGTCCAACAATGCCGAATATGCGGTGAAAGTGCTGCTGAAGTTCCTGCTGCTGGAACGGCAGCGCATCCCCGTCGCCGGCGTGGCGGCCCTGCTGGCATCGATGCCGCTGGTGGTGGAAACCAACCGCCGTCACCTGCACAAGACCGACGAGGAACTGGCCGCCTGGGCCGTGAAGCAGCTTGTGCGCGGGCTTGCCGCGAAGGTCGAGGGCGACCACCTGGTGAATGTCTGACAGCCGGGTTCGTGTCCAAAAAGAGGGTTGGAAGGAGTAATGGCATGCATGCCATTACCGCTGCGCAGGCGCGGAGCACGCTCCGCGAATTCCCTGCTGCGCCCCCACGGTTGGACACGGGCTGGACAGTAGATAGAGCTTTCCATCTAGATTCCGCACGATCGTACTTTTCTGGGGCTATAATCATTCGATTCCTATAACTCTTGCGAGACGATCATGGCCCTGCCTCCGGTGCTGCAAAACCTCACTCTCCCCGTCATCGCGTCGCCGATGTTCATCGCCAGCGGTCCCGCGCTGGTGGCGGCGCAGTGCAAGGCGGGCATCGTCGGCTCGTTCCCGGCGCTCAACGCGCGGCCGGCCGAGCTGCTCGACACGTGGCTGACGGATCTGCAGAAGGAGCTGGCCGAGTTTCAGGCCGCCCATCCGGATAAAAAAGTGGGCCCGATCGCCGTCAACCAGATCGTCCACCAGTCGAACGACCGGCTGGCCCACGACGTGGAAGTGTGCGTGAAGCACCAGGTGCCGATCATCATCTCGTCGCTGCGCGCGCCGCCGAAGGAGATGCTGGACGCGATCCACAGCTACGGCGGCATCGTGCTGCACGACGTGATCTCGATCCGGCACGCGCAGAAGGCGCTGGAAGCGGGCGTGGATGGGCTGATCCTCGTGGCGACGGGCGCCGGCGGGCATGCGGGCACGCTGTCGCCGTTCGCGCTGGTCGGCGAAGTGCGCAAGTTCTTCGATGGTCCGATCGCCTTGTCCGGTGCGATCGCTACCGGCGACGCGGTGCTGGCCGCGCAGGCGATGGGCGCGGACTTCGCCTACATCGGCTCGCGCTGGCTGGCCACGCAGGAAGCGAACGTATCGGACGATTATCGCGATGCGATCGTCGAATCGTCGGCAGCCGACATCGTGTACACGAACCTGTTCACGGGCGTGCACGGCAACTACCTGAAGAAATCGATCGTCGCCGCGGGCCTGGACCCGGACGCGCTGCCGGAATCGGACAAGAGCAAGATGAGCTTCGGCTCCGGCGCCGCCAAGGCGTGGCGCGATATCTGGGGCGCGGGGCAGGGCGTGGGGCTGATGAACGATGTGCCGACCACGGCGGAGATGGTGGCGCGGCTGAAGGCGGAGTATGACGCTGCGCGGGCGCGGCTGGCGCTGTAATGGCAGGTTTGGGGACTGTCCCTGCAAGGGACCGTCCCCGGGGGGGGCTTCTGACTTGCTGGCATGCCGGAGAAAAGCAGAGCAGGGGACAGCCGGATCGCCGTACCGCCCTTGCAGGGACCGTCCCCGGCGATTACTTGGCCGGCACGGGGGCCAGCGTTTCGTGCTGGGTGGTGGTGCGCGGGTCGGTCTTGTGCACCATCGTGTAGGCGTAGTCGACGCCCATGCCGTACGCACCGGAGTGTTCCTTGACGATCTTCATCACGGCATCGTAGGTATCGCGGTGCGCCCAGTCGCGCTGCCATTCCAGCAGCACCTGCTGCCACGTCACCGGTACCACGCCGGCCTGCACCATGCGCAGCATGGCCATGTCGTGCGCTTCCTTCGACGTGCCGCCCGATGCGTCGGACACCATGTAGATCTCGTAGTCGCCTTCCAGCATCGCGCACAGTGCGAACGTGGTGTTGCACACTTCCGTCCACAGGCCGGCGACGATGACTTTCTTGCGGCCGTTCTTCGCCAGCGCGTCGCGCACCTTCTGGTCGTCCCACGAATTCATCGACGTGCGTTCGAGGATGGGCTGGCCGGGGAACACGTCCAGCAGTTCCGGGTAGGTGTGGCCGGAGAAGCTCAGCGTTTCGACGGTGGTGATGGTGGTGGGGATGTCGAATACCTTGGCGGCCTTGGCCAGCCCGACGACGTTGTTCTTCAGCACCTGGCGGTCGATCGACTGCACGCCGAACGCCATCTGCGGCTGGTGGTCGATGAAGATGATCTGGCTGTTTTGCGGAGTCAGGACTTCCAGTTTTGCGTTGCTCACGGGGGTGTTCATTCAGTGCTCCGGTAGGGGTTGGTCAGTACGAAAATGGTAGTGCAGACCACCCCCCGTGCACATTGCCCTTAGGTGGGAGCGATGTTGTCCCCCATTCAGGGATCACGCCGCCACCCGCTCATGAGCCTATGCATTACGCCTATGCCTCACGCCTATGCATCGCCGCCCGGATTGCTGATCGCCCACAGCCCCGGCAGGTTGCGCCAGTAGCCATACGCATCCATGCCGAAGCCGACGACGAAGCGGTTCGGGATCGTCAGCCCGACGAGGTCGGCCTGCACCGGTTTCGCCTTGCCGATCGCCTTGTCGGCAAACACGACAAGCACGACTTCCTTCGCGCCCATCTCGAGCAGGCGCTCCTTCACGTGGGCCAGCGTTTCGCCTTCGTCGAGGATGTCGTCGACGACGATCACGGTGCGGCCCGCCACGTTCGAGCGGGGCACGACCTTCCACACAACCTTGCCGCCGACATCGTCGTCGCCATAGCGGCTCACGTGGATGTAGTCGAACTCGAGCGGGAACGTCAGCTGCGGCAGCAGGTTGCCGGTGAAGACAATCGCGCCGCCCATCACGCCCAGCACGAGCGGGAACTCGTCCTGTTCGCCGTAGCGTGCGTTGAGGTCGTCGGCCACGTGCCGGACGGCGGCCTGCACCTGCTCGGCAGTGAAGATTTCTTCCGCGCTGTCGAGCAGGGCGCGGGCCCGTTGATGATGAAATTCTTGCATGGTCTTCGCTTGCTGGATGATGAAGGCCAATTATCCGTCATCCGGCGCTTGCCCGGGGCACGCCAGTCAGGCGCACGCATCGGCCCGCAGTGTTAGTGCCCTAACAAAGTGAAACACGCCGCGTGGCTTAGCCTGTACCGCTTACGGACGAATGCGGGAGCGTGCGATGAAACAGCTGAGCGGAAAACAGAAACTGGCGGCCGTGGCGGGAGCATTGGCCGCGGCCTATGTGGTGGTGCGGACGAAGACGCAGCAGGCGGAGGCGGACAATCCGCCCGCCGGCCAGTTCGTCACCGTCGATGGCGTGCGGCTGCATTATCTCGAGCGAGGCGCCGGCCCCGTCGTCGTGCTGTTGCACGGGAACGGCGTCACGTCGCTGGACTTCGAGCTGTCCGGCCTGATCGACATGCTGGCGCGCGACCACACGGTGATCGCGTTCGACCGGCCCGGCTTCGGCTACAGCGAGCGCCCGCGCAGCACGATCTGGACGCCGGCCGAGCAGGCGGCCCTGCTGGGCAAGGCGCTGGCGGAAATGGGCATCGCGCAGGCCGTCGTGGCGGGCCATTCGTGGGGCACGCTGGTGGCGCTGGCCATGGCGCAGGATAACCCCGGCCTGGTGCGCGGCCTCGTGCTGCTGGCCGGCTACTACTACCCCAGCCCGCGGCTCGATACGGCACTGCTGTCGGGCCCCGCCGTGCCGGTGGTGGGCGATGTGCTGCGCTTCACCGTGTCGCCGCTGCTGGGCCGTGCGTTGTGGCCCGCGTTCGTACGGAAGATGTTCAGCCCGCGGGCCGAGACGCCGGCCTTCTCGCGCTGGCCCAAGTGGCTGTCGCTGCGCCCGTCGCAGCTGCGCGCGGCCGGTGCCGAATCGGCAATGATGGTGCCGGCGGCGGCCGGCCTGCGCAAGCGCTACGGCGAGCTCGCGATGCCGGTGACGATCTTCTGCGGCGCCGGCGACCGCATCGTCGATCCCGGCCACAATGCCGAGCGCCTGCACCGCGAGCTGCCGCAAAGCCAGCTGCACATCGTCCAGGATGCCGGCCACATGCTGCATTACGTGGCGCAGCACGATATCGTCAAGGCCGTCAGCGACATCGTCGAGCGCCGGCCGGCCATGCACTTCCAGCAGACCACGCATCACGACGGTCCGCACATCCTGCATTGATGGCAGGGCATGAATGAGGGCGGCACGGTATCATAGGACTTCGTTCGCCTTATTGTCCGCTACCGATACCGCCATGCCCCAGTTTTCCGAAGTTGCCGCCCGCATCGACGCGCTGCGCCAGGCCATGCGCCGCGCCGGCGCCGCTGCCTGCATCGTGCCGTCGTCCGACCCGCACCTGTCCGAATACCTGCCGCCGCGGTGGAAGGGGCGGGAGTGGCTGTCCGGCTTTACCGGTTCGGTCGGCACGCTGATCGTCACGCAGGACTTCGCCGGTGTGTGGACGGACGGTCGCTACTGGACACAGGCCGAAACGGAACTGGCCGGCACCGGCATCGAACTGATGAAGATCCCGTCCGGCGCCAGCACGCTGTACGTCGACTGGCTGGCCGCGACGATGCAGCCGGGCCAGGTGGCGGCCGTCGATGGCGCCGTGCTGGGTTTGTCGATCGCGCGGCTGCTGCAGGGCGCGCTCGATGCAACCGGCGTCGTGCTGCGCACCGATACCGATCTGCTGGAAACCGTGTGGCGCGACCGGCCCGGCCTGCCGCCGGAGCCCGTGTACGAACACGCCGCGCCGTTTGCGACGACCTCCCGCGCGGACAAGCTGGCGGCACTGCGCACCGCGATGGCGGCGCACGGCGCCAACCGCCATCTGCTCTCCACGCTGGACGATATCGCCTACCTGTTCAACCTGCGCGGCGCGGACGTCAACTACAACCCCGTGTTCGTGTCGCATGCGCTGATCGGCCCGGAGCGCGCCACGCTGTTCGTCGCGGACGACAAGATCCCTGCCGCCGTGCAGGCGTTGCTGGCGGCCGATGGCGTCGATGTGGCACCGTATGCCGCCGCCGCTGCCGCACTGGGCGAACTGCCGGCCGATACCGTGCTGCTGCTGGATCCGCGCCGCATCACGCACGGCACGCGCGCCGCCATCGCGGCCGATGTGAAAGTGGTCGAGGCGATCAATCCCACCACGTTTGCCAAGTCGCGCAAGACGGAAGGCGAAGCGGCCCATGTGCGCGCCACGATGGAGCAGGACGGCGCCGCGCTGTGCGAATTCTTCGCGTGGCTGGAAGGCGCGCTGGCGCGCCGCCACGCACAGCCGCTGACGGAAGTGAACATCGACACGCACATCACCGCGGCCCGCGCACGCCGGCCCGGCTTCGTCAGCCCCAGCTTCGGCACGATCGCCGGCTGGCGTTCGAACGGCGCGATCATGCATTACCGTGCCACCGAAGCAGCCTGCGCGACGATCGATGGCGACGGCCTGCTGCTGATCGACTCCGGCGGCCAGTACACGGGCGGCACCACGGACATCACGCGCGTGGTGCCGGTCGGCGACATCACGGCGGAACATCGGCGCGATTTCACGCTGGTGCTGAAGGGGATGATGGCGTTGTCCGCCACGCGCTTCCCGCGCGGCACGAAGGCGCCGCTGCTCGATGCGATCGCGCGCGCGCCGATCTGGGCGGCCGGTGTCGATTTCGGCCACGGTACTGGGCACGGCGTAGGGTTCTTCCTGAACGTGCACGAAGGCCCGCACGCGATCACGCCATCGCTGCTGCCGGAAGCGCATACGGCGATGGAGCCGGGCATGATCACGTCGATCGAGCCGGGCATCTACCGGCCGGGCAAATGGGGCATCCGCATCGAGAACCTGGTGCTGAACCGCGCCGACGGCACCACGGAGTTCGGCGAATTCCTGCGCTTTGAAACACTGACACTGTGCCCGATCGACACGCGCGCCATCGACCGCGCGCTGCTGCGCGACGACGAGCTGCAATGGCTGAACGATTACCACGCCACCGTGCGCGAGCGCCTTGCTCCGCACGTGAGCGCCGAAGCACTGGCGTGGCTGCACGCAAGGACGAAACCACTATGAGCAACCGTTCCACCCGCGCCTCCAATGCCATCGACCGGCTGAAGGAACGCAGCGGCAATCCCGGCTACACGATGTCGCGCACCGGCAGCGGCCATTTCTTCCTCACCGAAGGGCCGGGCCAGCCGCCGCTGTGTCCACCGATGGAGCTGGACGACTTCGTCGCCTTCGTCAAGGCGCAGGGGCCGCAGACGCCGAAGCGCGTCAGCAAGCTCGATGTGGCGTTTGAAAAGCAGCTGACCAAGAAGCCCAAGCCCGAAGCATGACGCCGGTCGAGTTCATCGCTGGTTACTGGTCGTCCGCGGAGCTGGTGACGAATGGTGTCATCCTGCTCAACCTGCTGGGCGCGCTGCTGCTGGGGATGCTGGTCGGTTACGAGCGCTCGTATCACGGCCGCGCCGCCGGCATGCGCACTTACGGTATCGTGTGCATGGCCGCCGCCGCGCTGACGGTGGTGGCCGGCTATCCGGACCAGTGGTACGGCAGTCACACCGGCGTCATCGGCAATGCCGATCCGACGCGCGTGATCCAGGGCATCGTCACCGGCGTGGGTTTTCTCGGCGCCGGCGTCATCATGCGCGAAGGCTTCAATATCAGCGGCCTGACGACGGCCGCCTCGATCTGGGCATCATCGGTGATCGGCATCCTGGTCGGCGTCGGCTTCTATGCTGCTGCGATGGGGCTGTCGCTGCTGTCGGCGCTGGTGATGATCTACCTGACGAAGGTGGAAGCGTGGCTGCCGTCGCGGCATGCCATCGCGATCACGCTGCGGTTCAGGGAAGGTTACCTGCCGGTCGAGGATGCGTTGCGGCGCATGGCGCTGGAGCGGGGGTATGAAATCGCCGGCGGCTCGCTGATGATCGCGCAGGACCACGGCCGGATGGAGTGGCGCTTCGTGGCGCTGGCGCTGGGCAAGCGCAGCGGCGCGCCGATGGCGCAGCTGGCGGCGGAGATGGCGCGTTTTGAAGGTGTCGAGGGATTCCAGATTACCCATGCCCGCAACTGAGAGAACATACACATGCTCGTGACATCGCAAGACGTACTGGATTTCTGGTTCCTGCCGATCGGCGTCAAGGGCCATAACGCGCAGCGGCCGGAGTGGTTCCGCAAGGACGACGCCTTCGACCGCGTGATCTTCGCGCAGTTCGGCGATGCGGTCGAGGATGCGCTGGCCGGCGGCCTGCGGCACTGGGCCGACGAGGGCACGCAGGGCGCGCTGGCGCGCATCCTCGTGCTGGACCAGTTCACCCGCAATATCTATCGCGACACGCCGAAGGCCTTTGCCGGCGACAGCATGGCGCTGGAAGCGGCGCTGGCCATCGACAACTCGGGCGCCAATCAGACGCTGCCGCCGATGCAGCGGGCCTTTGCCTACATGCCTTTCGAGCATGCCGAGAGCCTGGCGATGCAGCAGCGCTCCGTCATCTTGTTCGACAAGCTGGCCGCCTCCGTGGCCGGTTTCGACAGCATGTTCGAGTACGCGAAGCGGCACCACGACGTGATCCGCCGCTTCCACCGTTTTCCGCACCGCAATGCGATCCTCGGCCGTCCGTCCACGCCGGATGAAGTGGAATTTCTGAAGCAGCCGGGGTCCGGCTTCTGATGCGCAGCCTGACGATCGTCGGCGCCGGCCATGTCGGCCGGGTGCTGGGGCGGCTGTTCCATGCCGGGCAGGCTTTCGTGCTGCAGGATGTACTGGCCCGCTCGGCCGCGTCGGCGCAGCGGGGCGTGGCGTTTGCCGGCGCGGGCACGGCACTCGACGATTACGCGGCGCTGCGGCCGGCCGATGTGTACATGCTCGCCGTGTCGGACGACCAGATCGTGCCGGCCTGCGCGGCGCTGGCGGCCAGTGTGCCGCTGCAGGGCGCCATCGTGTTCCACTGCAGCGGTGCGCTCGCTTCCGGTGCGCTGGAAGCGGCGCGGCAGGCCGGTGCCCATGTGGCGAGTGCGCATCCGGTACGCAGCTTTGCCGATCCCGAAGCGGTGGCGGCGCAGTTTGGCGGCACGTTTGTCGGCATCGAAGGCGACGAGGTTGCCTTGGGCGTGTTGAGTGCAGCGCTCGGGCAGATCGGCGCGCGGCCGGTGGCGATCGATGCATCGGCCAAGACCGTCTATCACGCGGCGGCCGTTTTCGCGAGCAATTACCTGGTCACCGTGATCGATGCGGCGCTGCGGGCATATGAGTCGGCCGGCATCCCCGCGGATGTGGCGCGCGAATTGGCGCGGCCGCTGGCGCAGGAGAGCCTGGCGAACGCGTTCAGGATGGGGCCGGCACAGGCGCTGTCCGGGCCGGTTGCGCGGGGCGACTATGCGACCGTGGCGCGGCAGCAGGCGGCGGTGTCGGCATGGGACGAAGCGACCGGTGCCTTATATGCAGCACTGGTGCCGCCGACGGCCACGCTGGCCGCGCAAAAAAGCCGATAACCGCAATTCAACATTGTCGGAACAGGCCCGCGTTTACAGTATTTTTGGGCATCAAACGTTGTGGCACAGCAAAAAATCCCCCTTATTCATCGACAAAAATGTCCAGAGGCAATAAGCTAGGCCTCTCTTACATTTCGCAACAATTCATCATCGGCGCGATGCTTGCAAGGCGCCGGACAGGGGAACGTTATGCTGTTTTTGAAGTCCACGACCGTGACCAAGGCACCGGGCATTTACGAAGTCGATATCGCGGCCAAGCCGCCCGGCAAGACCTACGGCGTCTATCTGGCCACCGACCCGGACAATCCACCGGCCGATGTGCTGGCCGCATTGTCCGCCGCCGGCTTCCTGCAAACCCACAGCTCCGGCTACACGCACAAGGACCGCGGCAAGGTGCTCGACCTGCACTTCCAGAAAGACGGCACCGACCTGTTCAAGGGCTGGAAAGCGGAAGAGTGCGAAGCCAATATGGCGCTGATCAACAAGCTGTTCGGCGACCTCGGCATCACCGTCACGCCGCGCGTGATGTCGCTCGCCGAAGCCTACGCGTAACACCGCTGCTTCAAGCTGAGCTTGTGTCACATGGTGCCAGGCACCTGGGGACACGGGCTCATCCGCTTTGACACCGATGTGTCACATGGTGCCAGGCACTGGACATGACACGAACTCATCCGCTTCCGGCGTGGTTCAGCCTGTGTCCAGTACGGTGCCTTCCAGTACGGTGCCTGGCACCATGGGACACGGACTCATCAGTTGAAATGGTTCAGCTCGTGTCACATGGTGCCAGGCACCGGCTTGGGCACCGGCTTGTGACACGGCCTCATCCACAGCTGAATGGCTCAGTTCGTGTCCACACCGGTGCCAGGCACCATCTGCCAGAAAAACTGATGAGCTCGTGTCACATGGTGTCAGGCACCGATGTGACACGGACTCATCCGTCGTCTGCACAGCCCAGCCCGTGTCCACTTCGGTGCCTGGCACCAGGGGTCGGCACCAGGGGTCACGCCACCTCGATGTGATACAGCGCCCACGGGCACGAACCGAACCGTTCGGCGACGGGTTTCGCGGCCATCTCCGGCACGCGGTCGGCGTCGTACACGGCCCATAGCGGACCGAGTCCTCCCAGCGCCATCGGCGCGCCATCCATCTGCGTTGCGACGATGAATTTCCGGCTGCGCGCCTGCGCGCCCGTGATCGTGGCAGCGTAGCCGTCCACGGCGCGCAGCGTGATGCGTGTGGCATCGGTAACGGTGGCGCCGGCCGCTTTCAGCACGTCCGTCAGCAGCGGGCCGGACAGCGTATGCACCTTGCCGTCATACTCCAGCGTTGGCCTGATCGTCACCGCAGAAAGCGAAGCCAGCCGCGCGTAGTCGAACGCCCAGGCCTTGTCGAAGGACAGCTTTTGCTTGTGCATCATCTGGTCGGCGACGGGGTCGAATCTGCCCCGGTTGGCTTTGGCGATCGCGCCCGTAACCGTCAGCAGCGTCGGCCCGCGCATGGAGGTTTTCGGTGCGGCGGTGGCGACGGCGGGGAGGGCGGCCAGCGTCGCCAGGAAGGTGCGTTTTTCCATCGGATATCCCGTGTTGTTCTTCGGCGCCGCTATCATAGCGCGCATGGACCTGTTCTCCGCCGCCGCCACCCTGCAGCCGATCCCGATCGAAGACGGCGAGCTGTCCTTCCTGCCGCAGCTGCCCTTGCCCCTGTCGAATGAAGCGATCCTCCAGCAATTGCTGGCCGACATCGCGTGGAAGGAAGAATCGATTTTCGTCTGGGGCAAGTTGCACAAGCAGCCCCGCCTGTCGGCCTGGTATGGCGACGCCCGCTACACATACTCGGGCCGCACTTTTCACCCGCTGCCGTTCACGCCGCTGCTGCTGGACATCAAGCGCGCCGTCGAACAGGCCACCGGCCGCCACTTCAACAGCGTGCTGCTGAACCTCTACCGCAACGAGCGGGACAGCATGGGCTTCCACAGCGACGACGAGCCGGAGCTGGGCCCCGAGCCGGCCATCGCCTCCGTCACGTTCGGCGCCGCGCGCACCTTCATTCTCAAGCACAAGACCTTGCCCCGCACGGTCAAACTCGACCTGACCGACGGCAGCCTGCTGCTGATGGCCGGCACCCTGCAGCAGCACTGGCGTCACGGCATCAACAAGGTCGCCACGCCGCGCGGCCTGCGCATCAACCTCACATTCCGCCACATCGCGCACCCGCAGTAACATTTACACGGACGAAATACTTCATTTGTGGAGTGATCGGCGAAAAGCCGCCATTTTGGGGGCGTTCCTCCCGTTTCAATAGCCATTACATCTGCTCACAATTATTACGGAAACAGCTCTTTAGTTAAGCGATGCCGGTGCTATCTTGGCTACATCGCAGTTCCTTCATAAATGAACAGCGATCCGAAGCACCCTGAAACCATTGCTGAGAGATCACATCATGAAAAAAGTCATTCTTGCCCTTATCGCCACTGCCGGCATCGTTGGCGGCGCCTCCGCTCAAACCATCAATTCGCCATACGTCGGTGTTGGCGCCGTGTGGAGCGAGCATCGCTACAACCTGAACAATGACGTCACCTCCAACGATCGCAAGAGCGACGAATGGGGCGGCAAGGTCTACGGTGGCGTGCAGTTCAACCCGATGTTCGGTGCTGAAGTCGGCTATACCGACTTCGGCAAGTCGAACTACAGCTACAACGTGGCAGGCGTTCCTGGCCGTGCCGAAGCGGATGCCAAGTCCTTCTACCTGGCCGGTACCGCGCGCTATCCGGTCGCCGAGAAAATCAACGTGATCGGCAAGCTGGGCGTCGCCCACAACAAGAACGACGTGGAAGCCACCGGCGTCGCCGCAGCCTACAACGGCGACAGCAGCCGCAACGCCGTGTACGCCTCGCTGGGTGCCGAATACGCGATCAACGAGAAAGTCTCGCTGTCGCTGGAATACGAACACTACGGCAAGAACGACATCGATGTGGGCCGCCGCAAAGGTGCCGTCTCGCTGGGCGCCCGCTACAACTTCTAAGTAGCCGGAAGATCGAGGCCGGGCGCGACAAAGGCCGGGCTGCACAGCCCCCCGCTGTCCTTGTGCCCGCCTCACCGAAAGTCTCTTACGAGAGAAAAACAGGCTCCCTCGGGAGCCTGTTTTTTATTTGCCACCGAAGCCGAGCGTTTGATCAGCTGCGGCGGCGGCGCAGGAACAGGACGGTACTGCCCAGCAGCATCAACATCCATGTCTGCGGTTCGGGCACGGGCGACACGCCGAAGGCATACTGGAAGCCGAACCCGCCGAACTCGTCCGAAGTGAAGCCGGCTGTCAGCAGCAAATCCTGGTTGCCGGCGGCAAGTGCGCCCAGATTGAACGCCTGGTCCGAGAAGAAGTTGCGGGCATCGGCGACACTGCTGAAGGTACGCGTGAACAGATCGTCGCCGTGATTGCTGATGGTCAGGTCGAGCTGGCCGAAGCCGGCGTCGGCCGATGCCGATCCGAGCAAGCCGAAGACCAGAAGACCCGGAGCGTCGGTAATGAACTGGAAGTTTGCGGACAGCACCGTGTATTGCGGCGTGCCGGGTCCTGGCCCGAGGGTCCTCGAATAGCCTCCCGAGATCGTGCCGATGCCGACGACAAGACCTTCTGCCAGCGCGGCTGCGACCTGCGGCGACGCGCCCAAAGCGCCGGTCACGGTGGCGAAATCCGGCAGCGCCGTAGCATGCGAAATATTTTCCTTGAAGTACAGGTCGATCGGTGCCACGGCACCACCCACGTTTGCCGATGTCATTAGCTGACCCCACCCATTCACCGGGATCGTGCTGCCACTGGTTTGCACGAGCGTGCCGCCGGACCCGGTCGACACGCTCTGCGCCTGAACGGTACCGCTGTAGGCAAGGGACGTCGCCTCCGCGGTGTTGCTCGCCGCGCCAGTAGCGCTTGAGTAGGCGCTGACCTGCGCCTCGCCGGCCTGTGCATGGGCGCGCGCGAACGTGGTGCCGCTGCCGCCGATTGCCTCGGCGCGCACGATGCCCTTCGATGTCTTGTGGTTTGTATAGGCCGATGCTTCCGCGCTTGCTTGCCCGTTCGATACAGCGCGGGCAAAGGCATCGGCATTGCCTTCCTTCGGACTGGGGGCGTTGATGAGGATATCGCCAGAGCCGCCAGTGGCCTGCACCCAGTTCGACGCGGAAAGGTCCGCCTGGACGGTGCTGCGCGCAATCGCATCGCCGCCGGGATTGCCTGCGTTGGGAGTGCCGTTGAGCCAGCCGCCATTTGCCCTGACCCGTCCGGACGCGCTCGAACCCGCAGCATTTGCCTTCAGGTCGAGAACGGCCTCCGCGGCACCGCCACCGCCCGAGATACCGCCGTTCCCGCTGCCACCACCGGAGCCGCCGAACGCCTCGACGACAGCATTGATCGAGCGCGCGGCGGTATCGATGAACGTCAGCCGCGAAGTGGCGGTACCGCCCGCTCCGGCCAGGGCATTCGTCGCGTAGCCGCCCCTGCCGCCGGTTGCTTTCTGCGTCAGTGCCAGTGTGCCTCCGGTGGATCCGCTGGCCGCATTGATCAGCGTGGCTGCGCCACCCGTCCCGCCGGCAGCGCCCGCAGTGCCGATCCCGCCGTCGCCGCCGGTGGCCAGTGCGGTTGCCGAGGCAGCGCCATTGTCGCTGCGGCTTGCGGCTGCCGCCGTGGCGGTCCCGCCGTTGCCACCCCGCGCACCGGCACCTGATGCGTTGCCGCCGAAGCCACCTTGCGCCGAGGCGCTTACCGTCGAGGTTCCGGCGAGGCTGCGGCCGTTGGCGTCGGCCTGTGCCGAGCCTCCGCTTGCGCCCGCCACGCCCGTACCATCGCCACCGGCCCCGCCGTACGCCTGTGCGGTGAGCGTCTGTGCGGCCTTCGAGATAACGTCGATACGTGCCTTGCTTGCGCCGGCTGTTCCCGCGACACCGCCGGCTGTTGCTGCGCCACCCGTGCCGCTGAGACTGTAAACGCGCGCGGAAACGTCGGCTGCCCGTTGCTCATCCAGCACAAGGCTGCTCTCCGCATTGCCGCCTGCACCAGCGACACTGCCCGCACTGGCGCCGCCTCTTCCGCCGGTCGCCGACCACCCGATGGACAGCTTGCCCGTCGTTGCCACCGACGCAACGTTATGCAAGGTCACGTCGGCACCACGCGCGCCTGCAGCGCCGTCGATGCCGTTGCCACCGGCACCGCCCGTCACGGATACATAGCCATTGGCGTCCGCGGCACCGGCGTCGCCCTGCAGCGTCGCGGTAGCGCTGCCTGCCTCGCCGCCCCGATGCCCGACGCCCGAGCCGTCGCCGCCCGCGCCACCCGTCGCATTTGCACTGAGCCGCAGCGTGCGACCGCCATTGGCGGTGACCGTGCTGGTTGCCGAACCACCGGCGGCACCATTGCCGCTGCCGAGCACATTGCCGCCCTTGCCACCCTTGGCGCTGGCCTCGCCAGCCAGCTCGATGCTGGCACTGCCCGCAAGCGTCACCGAGCTTTCCGCCGATCCAGCCTGGCCGGCAATCTGCCCTGCGCCGCCGTTGCCGCCATTGGCGGCTGCGGTCGTGGAATAGTAGTTATACCCGGGTACGGTGGCATTCACGACAGCCTTGCCGGTGCCGCCGGCGCCTCCGGCGGCACCGGCACCGCCGACACCGGGCGTGCCCGCATTGCCGCCGCTGCCGCCGTAGACCGAATACTGTTGATAAGCGTTGACGTAGTTCTGGAGATTGCCGCCGACTGTCAACGCGGCATTGCCGCCGGCACCGCCGGCGCCTGCCGCCCCGCCCGTGGCGCCGTTGCCGCCCTTGCCGCCGGCACCGGCGGCGACTTCCTGATAGGGATCAGTGAATGTCGCTGCGTCGATGATGGCACCCAGGCTCTGGCCGATGCCGCCGGCCGTGCCCGGGGTACCTGGGCCTGCGCCGTTGACTCCCGGCGTGCCTGGCGTTCCGTAAGTGCTGCCGGCATATGCCTGGTTCACCGCGATTGCAAGCAGCAGGGGGGCGAACCGCAACTTTGTATGGTGGAATGACCGGCGTGACGTCCTTGTGCTCATGCGAGTACCTTTCTCGATTGATGGCGCCGCAGGAAAGAAACCATGCCGCCAGCGCGACGGACTGGGTATGGCATCGTCATTGTATTGCCATTTCTGCATGCAAATAAATTAATATTCACTATCGAACGGCAAGCCGACCGCAGCGGTCGCGCGGGTGATGGCTGTGTCGGAGCAGACAAACCTGTCTGCCGGCGCCCGGGTCTGCGGTCACTGTTGCTTACCGTCAGTGGAAATGAAAACGGGACTCTCGCGAGTCCCGTTTTTTATTTCCCGGCCGTGCAATCGATCCGCCTTAGCGGATAGTCGATGGCCCTGGCCTTGCCCTCCAATACCCCTTCGATTCTGGCGTGCACGCGTTCGCCGTCGCGGCGATAAATCACCCGCTGCGGAAATTCGTGTTCGACGGCTTCGAACACCGCCTCGTCATCCTTCATGCGCAGCAGCGGAAACGCCGCTTCCGGCTGGTTGTGCGGCTTGACGACATAGGCCAGCCGGCCATCCTGCTGCGTGCGGATCTGCACGAACTCCCAATCCACCGTCCTGCCGCCTTTGACGTTGCGCGACATGCCCAGCATCGTGCCGCCCGCTGGCGCCATCCACATTTCGCCGGAGCCGGCTTCGCGGTCGGCGGTGGCCCAGCAACCGGCCAGCCAGCCGAGCTGGCCGACCGATGCGGCGTGAACGTGACCGGCCGCAGCCAGCAAAAAGAATAAAGGCAGGCTGCGCATGGTCAGGTTCCTTTCCGGCAGGAGAAAAAACGTCAGGCGGTAAGCGGTTTGTAGCGGATCCGTTTCGGCTTGGCACCTTCTTCGCCGAGGCGTTTTTTCTTGTCCGCTTCGTATTCCTGATAGTTACCGTCGAAGAATGTTACCTGCGAATTGCCTTCGAAGGCCAGGATGTGCGTGGCGATCCGGTCCAGGAACCAGCGATCGTGGGAAATCACCATCACCGAGCCGGCGAATTCCAGCAGCGCATCTT
>DKJA01000152.1 GCA_002454505.1 Oxalobacteraceae bacterium UBA6704 | reverse complement strand
CCAGCCGTCCACCAGCACGAACAGCAGCAGCTTGAACGGCAGCGAGATGACCAGCGGCGACAGCATCATCATGCCCATCGCCATCAGCACGGACGACACGACGAGGTCGATGATCAGGAACGGAATGAACAGCATGCAGCCGATCTGGAAGGCGGTCTTCAGCTCGGACAGCACGAAGGCGGCCAGCTTGACGGGAAAGCTGTGCTGCAGCGGCACGGTGACATTGCTCTCGCCGGCCAGCGCGGCGATCTGCCGCAAGGAAGCCTTGCTGGTCTGCGCCAGCATGAAGCGGGACACCGGCTGCTCGGCGATGCGCAGCGCATCCTGCAGGCCGATCTTGTCCTGGTCGTAGGGCACGAAGGCATCGCGCCACACCTGGTCGCCGATCGGCTTCATCACCAGCAGCGTCAGGATCAGCGCGATGCCGGTGATGATGCGGTTCGGCAGGCCCTGCTGCAGGCCCAGCGCGGAGCGCAGCAGCGACAGCACGATGACGAAACGGGTAAAGCTCGTCATCATCATGACCATCGCGGGCAGCAGGCCCAGCAGGGTCATGATGACGAGGATCTGCATCTTCACCGACAGGTCGGTGCGGGCGCCCGGCACGACGCCGGCCAGCAGGTCGGGGGTATTGCCCTGCTGCTGGGCCAGTGCGGCCAGCGGCAGGCACAACATCAGCAGGGCCGCGGACAACCCAAAAGCGAACGGCCGGCGCGAACGGCCGGCCGCCGGCGCATGCAACGGCATCATGACGTCATCATGTCGAGATTGAGTCCGTCCAGGTCGATCACTTTGAGCCCGTAGTTTTCGCCCGCCACCACCACTTCGGCGCGGCCGATGGCGGTGCCGTTGACCTTGATGACGAGCGGTTCTCCGGCCAGCACGTCCAGCTCGACGACGCTGTCCGGGCCGATATTCATCAGGTCCTGCAGCGAGATGCGGGCCGAACCCACTTCCAGCGTCAGCGTGACGGGAATCTTGCGCATCATCTGCGGCAGGTCGCGGCGCGGCCGGGCCGGCGGCGCGTCGGCCAGGTCGTTGCTGACCTGTTCGATGATCATCTCTTCGGTCATGTCGTCGAGCAGGGCATCGCTGGTGCCGTTGGCGTTCACATTCATCATATTCATTCGATGTCTTCAAAAGAGGTTAGGCACAGTTTTCCCTTATGCTCGGTGACCGCGGCGGTAAACAGCCGGGATTCCTCGAGCATCACGTCGGCCCTGTGCAGGCTGACCGGAATGACATCGCCGACCCGCAGGTCGAACAGCGCGCCCAGCGTGACTTCCTTGCTGACCAGCCGGCCGTTCAGCGCCACCTCGAGGCGTTGCGCCAGCGGGCCCGTGTGCCGGGGCGCCGGCTTGCCCGTGTCGCGCTCCGGCAACAGGCCGCGCAGCACGTCGGACATCAGGTTCTTATCGAGTGCAAACCATACCTTGCCTGCCGCATCGCCGTCGCGCACCTGCACGGTGACGATCCACGTGCCCTTGCCGGGCTGGCTGCCGGCCACCACGGCGAGCGGGGCGACGACGGCGGGACCGCCGGGCAGGTTGGCGGCGATGCGGGAGGCCGCGATGACCGTCATTTGTTGTCCCAGCGCAACACTGAGCCGCTCTTCGGTGGCGGTCACGCGCACTGCGGCCTCGTCGACGACGGGTTCGCTGCCCTTGCCGCGGCCGTAGCGGTAATTAAGCACGGCCAGCAGCACCTTGCGTTCCAGCGCGAAGCCGATCACGCCGCTGCCGGCGGCGAAGTGCTGCCAGCGGGCCCGCTCTTCGCTGCCGTCGAGGCGCGAAAAAGCCACGGATTCGATCTGGTAACTGCCCCAGTAGCGGCGAAACGTGCCGTGGCGCAGCGCGGCGACGAGGTCGTCGCGCAGCTGGACGGCGAACTGCGGCAGGCGGTGCACGGGGCGGCCCAGCAGGCACGGATCCAGTATTTCGCGGGCCGGCTGGCTGGCCGGGCCGTTGCCGCCGGGGCTGGCAGCGGGGTCTTGCGGCGCGGTGGTTTGTAGGGTGGTCATCAAGTCGTTATCCGTCTGTACCGCACATCGTATCGCAAAGTCCACGAGGGAAGGAATCCCGTCGACGTCTCGTCGACCCCGCATTGACCTGTTACGCAACGCCACGGTCCGGATGGCGCGTCCGGTATTAACCGGCGCTGCGCACGATACGCCGGACCTGGCGCCGCTTATTACGGTTTCCCGACGCCACCTGGGCGATCCAGGCAGCGTAGAATACCTTAAATTCCACGATATTGCCACGCATCAATACTCCCTCCGCCTAAATACCTCTTTACAGTGAAGTTGCCACCGGGTAAGCTTATTCCTGTTAAGCGGTAATTCATGCTGCCCCGCAGCAATTAGAATGACAATGCTTAGTGCATGAATATTAAGGACTTTTGCCACAGTATCAGCGTTTCTTTAAATGGAAACAATGCAGCGCACTGAATCGTACCTGGACAATAAATATTGTGCGCACGGATTAACCGGCGCACCCCGCAATGTTAAATCGGCGCGGAAAAAGTCAGTAGTTTTCCGGCTCGGGGATCAAGTTGCAGCGCTGGCGACCGATACCCCTAACCGGACCCGGATCAAATCCGAGCACACCCCCATGGCTTAATGACAATGGCGGGCAGCGTGCCTGGGCAAAGCTATGGTAACGAACTTCTAACGTTGCACGAACAGTGGAGATGGCAAATGTCTAATGAAATCGCCGGCCTGATCAAGGCAGACCTCGCGGCACTCGGCAATGCGGCCAGCCAGCTGGCCCAGCAGGCCGGCACGATCGCCCCGGCGGCCCAGTTCGGCGGCAACCCGCCGGCCGGGTCCTTCTCCGATGCGATGATGAGCGCCGTCTCCGGCGTCAATGCGGCCGACCAGGCGGCCGGCGCGAAAATGGCCGACGTCGATGCCGGCCGCAGCGACGACCTGGTGGGCGCCATGATGGCCAGCCAGGAAGCCAGCCTGTCGTTCTCGATGCTGATGCAGGTTCGCAACAAGGTGATGGGCGCCGTCGATGAGCTCATCAAGTTGCCGCTGTAACCGGCACTCCCCACTTTCCCCTCCTTTCTGCGCGAAAGACCCGACGTGATCAACACCCTTAAGTCCGCTTACGGGCGCTGGCGCGGCAATGGCGTTCCCGCCATGCCCCCTGCCCTCGCCAAGAACCTGTACCCGATGCTGCTGCTGGCGATCGGTGCCACCGCCCTCGTGCTGATGTTCCTGTGGAAGGACCAGTCCGGTTATAAAGCCGTGTTCGGCGCCCGCGAGAAGGTCGCCGCGGCCGACATGATGAGCGTGCTCGACACGGAGAACATTCCTTACCGCATCCACCCGGAAAGCGGCCAGGTGCTGGTGCCCGAGTCGATGCTGGGCAAGGTGCGCATGCTGCTGGCGTCGAAAGGCGTGACGGCGCAGCTGCCGGCCGGCCTGGAACTGATGGACAAGAACGACCCGCTGGGCGTGTCGCAGTTCGTGCAGGACGTGCGCTTCCGCCGCGGCCTGGAAGGCGAACTGGCGCAGAGCATCATGACGCTGGACGCGATCGGCACCGCCCGCGTCCACCTGTCGATCGCCAAGTCGACGTCGTTCGTGTCGTCGGACGGCGAGAAATCGTCGGCCGCCGTCGTCATCGGCATGAAGCCGGGCCGCACGCTGGCGCCCGAGCACATCGCCGCCGTCGTCAACATGGTGGCCGGCAGCGTGGCCAGCCTGGACCCGACGCGCGTCAGCCTGGTCGACCAGGCCGGCAACCTGCTGTCGGCGCACGTCGACCTGGCCGACGGCTTCGATGCCAGCGCCGCGACGAACGACAACCAGAAGCGCGTCCAGGACGAGATCAAGGGCAATATCCGCGGCCTGCTGGGCCCGATCGTCGGCGAGGACAACTTCAAGGTCAGCGTCACCGCCGCCGTCGACAACGACAAGGTCGAGGAAACCATCGAGAAATACGGCGAAACGCCGAAGGTCACCAGCGAAGCGATGCGCGACGAGCAGGACCGTAACCGCACCGTGATGGGCGTGCCGGGCACGCTGTCGAACCGCCCGCCGCCTGCCGCCAATCCGGCCGACGCGAACACGGCGGCCACCGATGGCGCCGCCGGTGCACCGGGCCAGTTGCCGGAAGGTACCGCCAAGAAGAACGCCACGACGCGCCAGTACGCGTACGATCGCAGCATCACGCAGACCAAGCGGGCCCGCGGCCGCCTGGAACGGCAGAACGTGGCCGTCGTGCTGGCGCAGGCCGCCGCGCTGAATCCGAAAACGGGCTGGAGCGCTGCCGAGCTGGCCAATGTCGACAAGGTGCTGCGCAACGGCCTGGGCATCAACGCCCAGCGGGGCGACTCGCTGATGGTGACGGCCATGAACTTCCCGGCCAAGGCGGCACCGGTGCAGTGGTGGGAAGAGCGCGACAACATCGTCGACATGAGCGGTTACGCCGGCTACGCGCTGGCCGCCATCCTCGGCTGGTTCCTGCTGCTGCGGCCGCTGATGCGGGCGCTGACGAGCCGCCTGGCACCGGTCGTGCCGGCCCCGCTGGCGCTGGACAGCCGCAGCGGCACCGACCGCCGCGGCGGCGACGCTGCCGTGCTGCCGGCCGGTACCGATGGTGCGGCCGCGGCCACGCTGGCGGGCACCCCGGCCGCGCTGGCCGCCGACACGCCGGCCGCCGGCGGCGCGATGCCGGTCGTGCCGCTGCTGGAAAACTACGATCTGCCGCCGGCAGGGTCGCCGGTCGACGTGATGGTCGATCACCTGAAGGTTCTGGCCGAGAAAGAGCCGGAACGCGTTGCGGAAGTCGTCAAACAGTGGATGCAGAAAAATGGCCGAGCTTAATTCCTTGAGTACCTTGAACGCGAACCTGGGCGACCTGGCGCCGTCGGAGGGCGCATCGCTCTCCCCGGTCGAGCAGGCCGCCATCGTGCTGCTGTCGATCGGCGAGGAACAGGCCGCCGCCGTGCTGCGCTGCCTGTCCCGCGACGAGCTGCTGGAAGTCACCCAGGTGATGTCGCGGATGAGCGGCATCAAGGTCGAGGCTGTCAAGACGGCGATCCAGACCTTCTTCGACGACTACCGCGAGCAGTCCGGCGTGCACGGCGCGTCGCGCTCCTACCTGAAGCGTTCGCTGGACCTGGCACTGGGCGGCGACATCGCCAACACCGTGCTGAACAGCATCTACGGCGACGAGCTGCGCCCGAAGATGGCGCGGCTGCAGTGGGCCTCGCCGAAATGGCTGGGCGACTACATCGCCAACGAGCACGTGCGCATGCAGGCCGTGTTCCTCGCTTTCCTGCCGCCCGCGCTGGCCGGCCAGATCATCGATGCGCTGCCGCTGGACAGCCGCGACCTGGTGCTGCTGAACCTGGCGCGGCTGGACGAGATCGACCGCGACCTGCTGGCCGAGCTGGACGAACTGGTGGACCGCTGCCTGTCGTCGTTCGACATGCAGAGCACGTCCGTGGAAGGCGTGCGCCAGGTCGCCGAGATCCTCAACCGCCTGCCGGGCAACCGCGCCCAGGTGGTCGAACTGCTGCGCGCCCATGACCCGGCGATCGTCGACCAGATCGAGGAATCGATGTACGACTTCCTGATCCTGTCGACGCAGACCGAGGCCGTGCTGACCCGCATCATCGAGGAAGTGCCGCTGGAACAGTGGGCCATCGCCCTCAAGGGTGCCGAGCTGTCGATCCGCGACGCGGTGCTGCGCACGATGCCGAAACGCCAGGCGCAGGCCTTCGAGGACATGATGCGCCGCGCCGGCCCCGTGCCGATGTCGCGCATCGAGACGTCGCGCAAGGAAATCATGGCCACCGTCAAGGCGCTGGCCGATTCCGGCGAAGTGGAAGTGCAGCTGTTCGCCGAAACGGTGGTCGAATGAAGCAGTTCCGCCCTTACCGCTTCCCGCCGCTGTCGCACATGTCGGTCCATGCGACCGCCGCGCAGCATGGCGGCAACGGCGCCGCCGCCGCGCCCGATGCGGCGCAGTGGCAGGCCTCGGTGGCCGAAGGGTTCGAACAGGGCCAGCGCGACGGCTACGAGATCGGCCTGCAGCGGGGCCAGGAGGACGGCTTCGAGGCCGGCCGCCAGCAGGGCACGGCGCAGGGCCGCGACGAAGGCCGCCAGGAAACGCTGGTCGGCTTCGACGAGCTGGCCCGCCCCGTCGACGCGATGCTGAAAAGCCTGAAGAAGCTGCGCGCCGATTACCGCGCCGCGCAACGCAAGGAGGTCGTCGACCTGGTCGCCAAGGTGGCCCGCTCGGTGATCCGCGCCGAACTGGCCTTGCAGCCGGTGCAGATCATGGCGCTGGTCGACGAGACGCTGGCGTCGATGCCGCCGACGCGCGACGAGATCGACGTGTTCCTCAATCCGGAAGAACTGAAGCGCGTGTCCGAACTGGATCCGAAGCGCGCCAAGCGGTGGAACCTGATCGCCGATGCGCGGCTGGACCAGGGCGAGTGCCGCATCCGCGCCGGCGACAACGAAGTCGATGCCGGCTGCACGCAGCGCCTGGCCGCCGTCATGGACCAGGTGGACAAGCAGCTGCAGGCCGCCGACGGCGGCGATGACGACGACGACGACGGGATCGACGCATGATCGCCGACGCGCTGCGCAAGCTGGAACTCGACGCGGTACCGGTGGCGACGCCGACCGGCCGCCTGGTCGGCGCGTCCGGCCTGCTGCTGGAAGCCGTCGGCTGCCCGCTGCACACGGGCCAGCGCTGCCAGATCGAAACGGTCGACGGCGGCTGGCTCGACGCGCAGGTGGTGGGCTTTCGCGACAAGGTGTCGTACCTGATGCCGTTCAAGAAGGCCACCGGCCTGCAGACGGGCGCCCGCGTGCTGCCGTTCGCCGACCGGACGACGCTGAAGATCGGCCAGGGCTGGCTGGGCCGCATGGTCAACGGCCTGGGCGAACCGATCGACGGCTTGGGCAAGCTGACCGGCGAACACGAGCTGGAGCTGCAGCCGCCGCGCATCAATCCGCTGAAGAAAAAACCCGTGCACGAACCGCTGGACGTGGGCGTGCGCGCGATCAATTCCATGCTGACGCTCGGCAAGGGCCAGCGCGTGGGCCTGATGGCCGGCTCCGGCGTCGGCAAGTCCGTGCTGCTGGGCCTGATCACGCGGCAGACGGTGGCCGACGTCGTCGTTGTCGGTCTGATCGGCGAGCGGTCGCGCGAGGTACGCGAATTCGTCGACATGTCGCTGGGGCCCGATGGCCTGAAGAAAGCCGTGCTCGTCATCGCCCCGGCCGACGAGTCGCCGATGATGCGCGTGATGGCCACCGAACTGTGCCACTCGATCGCCGCGCACTACCGCGACCAGGGCAAGAACGTGCTGCTGCTGGTCGATTCGCTGACCCGCTACGCGATGGCGCTGCGCGAAGTGGCGCTGGCGCTGGGCGAACCGCCGGCCACCAAGGGCTATCCGCCGTCCGTGTTCTCGAACCTGCCGCAGCTGGTGGAATCGGCGGGCAATGGCGAGAATCAGCAGGGCTCGATGAGCGCGATTTATACCGTCCTGGCCGAGGGCGACGACCAGCAGGACCCGGTGGTCGACACGGCGCGGGCGATCCTGGACGGCCACATCGTGCTGACGCGCGAACTGGCCGAACGGGGCCACTACCCGGCCATCAATATCGGCGCGTCGATCAGCCGCTGCATGAACAGCATCATCTCGAAGGAGCACATGCTGGCGGCGCGGGCGCTGAAGGCGGCGATGTCGCGGCACGACCGCGTGCGCGACCTGATCCCGCTGGGCGCCTACGTGCCCGGCGCCGATCCCGTCACCGACAAGGCCGTGCAGCTGAATCCCCACATCGAACAGTTCCTCTGCCAGGGCACCAAGGAAGACGCGCCTTACGTACCGAGCGTCGAGCAGCTTGAGAGGCTGATGGCATGAGCCGAATCCCATGACCGACAAGCACCTGATCCGCAACCTGCACACGCTGGTGGCGCTGCGCAGCACCGAAGTGGAAAAGCTCCAGGCGGCCCAGGCCGCCAAGGAGCTGACGGCGGAACGCTACCGCAAGAACCTGGAGCGCCTGCACTCGCTGGCCGTCAACAGCGGCCCGTCCGGCAGCCTGCCGCTGGCGCTGGCCGCCAACTGCGGCGACTACAAGCAGGCCGTGCTGGCGATGGCCGACAGCCACCGCCTCGACCTGACGATGCACGAGGCCGACATGGCCGTGTCGCAGCGGGCGCTGACCCAGGCCTTCGTCAAGCGCGAAGTGCTGGGCCAGGTGCTGAAAAAAAACGAGAAGGCACTGGCCGGCAGGCAGGCCGTGCAAGAACGGAAAGTGCATGACGACCTGGCAACGCAATTGTGGCTCCGGGCACAAAAATAAAGCCGTACAGAGATAAATTTCATAGGGAGAGCACTTTGGTCGCCCCTTACCAAGGTACACTCTCACTAATTGCCCTGGAGCATTGAAATGGCCATCACCGCACCTACTTACGATCCCGTCACCACCGCCGAAGGCCTGGCAGCCTCCTATGTCTCCGGCCGCCAGACGCTGCTGACGGCGCAGACCACGCTGGCCACGGCGACGGCCAAGGGCCTCACCACGCTGAGCTCGGCGCTGTCCGCGTTTGAAACGGTGATGTCGGGCCTGACGACGAAGAAATCCGTGCTGGCCACGTCCGCCACGTTCAGCTCGACGGTCGGCACGGCCACCGCCAGCACCACGGCAACGCCGGGCAGCTACCAGTTCTACGTCGAGCAGCTGGCCACCGCCAACCAGGCGTCCTACAGCAATCTGTCGAACGCGACGCCGCTGGCGCAGGCCGGCACGATCACGGTATCGGCCGGCACGGCCAGCTTCACCGTCGACCTGAGCAAGGGCGACACGGACGGCGACGGCGTGCTGTCCGTCAAGGAACTGGCGCTGGCCATCAATGGCGCGACCGGCAACAATGCCCAGGTCACCGCTTCGACAATCACGGTGAATGGCGAACAGCAGCTGGTGCTGGCCTCCGGCGCCACCGGCGCGGCGAACACGGTGGCCATCGATGCCGCCGCGCTGCCGAACGGCGCGCTGAAGGACTCGCTGACGCTGGCCGCCAACCGCAAGGACCTGGTGGTGGCGCAGGACGCCATCGTCTACCTGGGCGACAAGACCAACGGCACCAAGCTGCAGCAGGCCTCCAACACGTACAACGTCATCGACGGCGTGTCGATGACGTTCACCAAGGCGCAATCGGCCGGCGAGAACCCGGTGACGCTGACGGTGGCGACCGACAGCACCGGCACGGCCGCCAATGTGCAGAGCTTCGTCGACGGCTTCAACAAGCTGATCGGCGTGCTGCAGAGCCTGACCACGGGCGGCGATGCCGTCAACGGCGCCGATCCGGGCGTGTTCCACAGCGACGCCGGCATCCAGTCGCTGCAGCAGCGGCTGCAGGCCCTGCTGCGCGAGAAGGTCGACGGCCTGAGCCTGGCCAGCTACGGCATCACCGGCAACCGCGACGGCACGCTGTCGCTCGACACGTCGCGCCTGAACAAGGCGCTGGCCGCCAATCCGAACGGCCTGGACGCGATCATGGGTAACAACAGCCTGTCCGCGCCGGCCGGCCTGATGGGCTCGCTCGACAAGCTGACCGGCCAGTGGACCGACACGACCGGCGGCCAGATCACCAAGCGGCGCGACAGCAATACGCAGCTGCAGAGCTCGCTCACGACAAAGCAGGCCCAGATCACCCAGCAGCAGACCGCGGCCTACGACCGCTACCTCGCCCAATTTTCCGCGCTGGCCCAGCTGCAGACGCAGATGAACAGCAATATGGACCTTTTCGATGCCCTGTTCGGCAACACGGAAAAGTCGTAACCGGGCCACGCCCGACCAACGGTAACCAAGATGATGAACCACGACGCCTACGGCGAATACCACGCGACCAACCTGGATGCCCAGACCGCCCGCGCCTCGCCGGTCGAGCTGGTGCTGGTGCTGACCGACGGCCTGCTCGAAGAGCTGGCGCGCGCCCGTGGCCACATCGTCGGCCGGCGCTACGAGGCCAAGGCGACGAGCCTGGACAAGTGCACGCAGATCATCAATGGCCTGTCCAGCTCGCTGGACTTCGACAACGGCGGCGAAGTGGTCGCCAACCTGGGCCGCCTGTACGACTACTGTGCCGCGCGGCTGTACCGGGCCGGCGTGGACATGGATCCCGCCGTCATCGACGAGGTGGTCGGCCTGCTGGCGACGATCCGCCAGGGCTGGCTGGGCGTGCAGGCCAAGCATGGATAGACAACAGCAACTGCTGCGCATCGCGCAGCGCCTGTCTGCCGCCAGTGCGGCCGCGGACTGGAACACGGTGCGCGACCTGAATACCTTGATGGCGTCCTCCTTGCCGGCCATGGCCGCCCAGGGCAAGTGGACGCCGGCCGAACGGGCGGCGCTGGCCGCCCTGCGCCAGCAGCAGCACGATGCGCTGCAGCGGGTGCAGTCGGCCAGTACGGACCTGGGCAAACAGCTGGAACACATGAGAACCCACCAGGAGGGCTGGCTTGCCTATGCCCTCGAGAACGAATTTGCCGGGACCGAAGCATGATGATGATTACTCCTTCCGCGCCCGCGTCGACCGGCGCGGCGACAGCGGACCCCACGCTGCCCGGCGCCGCCGGCGCGGCACCGAATGGCGCCGACGGCGCGGCTCTGCCCCTGCTGTTCGCCAGCCTGCTGGACACGGCCGGCCTGGCCATGGCCGCCGATGCCGCTTCCGCGGCCCTGGCCGACACGTCGACCGGTGACACGGACGAGGCGCCGGCCACCGGCGATGCAGCCGCCGATGCCGGCGCTACGGCGCCGGCCGACCCGTCGCTGGCCGCCATGCTGCCGATGCTGAACCTCGCCGCGCTGGCAGCGGCCCCGCAAGCGACCCAGCCGGCAGCGGCGGCCGACGTGCCGGCCAGCCAGCCGGCCGATGTACAGGCCGCCGATGCGACAGTGGCCGCCACCGGCGGCACGCCGGCCGGCAGCCGCCAGGCCACGGTGGCCGAACAGGCCCGCCAGGCGGCGGCCGATGCGATCACGGCCGCCGGCACGCCGGGCACCGCCCGCGCGGCGCTGGCCACCCAGGCGGCCCAGGCCAGGCTGGCGCCCGACACGGGCGCGCCGCAGCCGGCCGCCCGCACGGGCACGGCCACCGCATCCGATGCGCCGGCTGTCGCGGCAACCGCCGCCGTGCCGCGGACCGCCATCGCGGCCACGGCCGGCGACGGCACCGCGGCCGGCAGCAAGGAAGGCCAGTCGCACAGCCAGGACGGCCAGGCCGGCACGTTCCGCAACGTGCTGGCGGCAACCGCCGCCGGCCAGGACACGCCGGCCGCCGATGCGGTGGTGAAACTGGCCGGCAGCGCCGACCAGTGGCAGCAGCCGCTGCGCGCCGCGCTGGGCGACCGCCTGCAGCTGCAATTGCAGAAGAACGGCGAACAGGCGGTGATCCGCCTCGATCCGCCCAACCTGGGCAGCATCGAGATCTCGATCCGCCACAGCGCCGGCGCGCTGCAGGTGAACCTGTCGGCAACCAACGGCGAAGTGCTGCGCCAGCTGAACGCGGTGGGCGATTCGATGCGCCAGGACCTGTCGCAGCGCCAGTACGGCGACGTGACGGTGACCGTATCGTCGGCGCAGCGTTCGCTGGCCGACAGCGATGGCCGCGGCCGCCAGTCGGAACGCGACCAACAGCAACAACAGCAACGCGAACCGGGCCGTGCGCTGAGCGATGGCGACGCCCCCTCTTCCACCTTTGCGATGCTGCGGGAGTAATACCGAATGAACAAGAAACTGATCCTCGCCTTTGTCGCGGTCGCGCTGCTGTGCGCCGGCGGCGCCGGTGCCGCCGTGTGGTTCTTTGCCGCGCCGCCGGCCGGTGCCGCCGAGGCGAAACACGAGGCCAAGAAAAAGGAACCCGCCAAGCCGGTCAAGTACCTGACCGTCGACAAGGTGATCGTCATGATGCGGCGCATGCCGAACGAGAACCTGGCCCACTACATGTCGGCCGACCTGGTCGTCACGACGCCGGTGGACAAGGAAAAGGAAACCAAGGAACAGCTGCCGCTGCTGCGCAGCGTGGCGGTGCGCACGCTGTCCGCGCTGCCGATGGAAAAGGCCAAGACGATGACCATCGACCAGTATGCGGAAGAGCTGAACAAGGCGTTCGCGGAAGCGTATGAAAAGGAAGGCCGCGAGCGGCCGTTCACCGAAGTGCTGATCGGCAAGCTGATCCTGGAGTGAGCGCGGACGGGGCGACCATGGCTTACGCAGACACCGAATCCACCGCGCACGGCGCCAGCTACGGCGAGAGCTATGGCGAAGGCTATGGCGCGATCGAACCGCCCGCCGCGGCGGCCATGTCGCCGGCCGCCGAGCAGAAGCACCTGCTGGCGTATACGCCGCTGGTCAAGCGCATCGTCCGCCAGCTGAACTCGCAGGTGGCCGGCGCGATCGACCGCGAGGACATGGAACAGATCGGCCTGATGGGCCTGCTCGAAGCGCTGCGCCGCTACGGCGAGCCGGACGGCGCGTTCGGCAGCTATGCCAGCCTGCGCGTGCGCGGCGCCATCCTGGACGAACTGCGCCGCCAGGATTGGCGTCCCCGCGCGGTGCGCCAGCAGAGCCACAAGCTGCGCGACGCCGTGCGCGCGCTGACCCGCAAGCTGGGCCGCGAGCCGTCGGAACAGGAAGCGATCGGCGGCCTCGGCATCACGGCCGACGAGTACATGGCCTATCAGCTCGACGAAAGCGCCGAGGTGATGGCCAGCTTCGACGACCTGCTGCACGACGGCGCGGCCGACGGCAGCGCCGGCAGCGCGCCCGGTCCGGAAGAACAGCTGATGGTGCGCCGCAGCCTGGAACAGGCGCTGGGCAGCCTGAACGAGCGCGAACAGCGCGTCGTGCAGATGTATTACGAGTTCGAGCTCAGCTACAAGGAAATCGCCGCCGTGCTGGACCTGACGGATGCGCGCGTATGCCAGCTGAACAAGGCGGCGCTGAGCAAGATGAAAGCCGTGCTGCAGGCGTAAGCCGGCGGCACCGACAACCAGAGGAAAATCATGCAGCAACTTATCGGCATCATCATCATCATGGGTAGCGTTTTCGGCGGCTACATGCTGATGGGCGGCACCTTTCACGCCATCTGGCAGCCGATCGAGCTGCTGGTGATCGCCGGTGCCGGCGTCGGCGCGCTGGTGCTGGGCAATCCCGGCCACGTGCTGCACGAACTGGCGCAGCAGCTGAAGAAGATCGTGGTGCGCAAGAAATACGATTCGGAATTCCAGCGCCAGCTGCTGCTGCTGATGTACGAACTGCTGCAACTGGCCGCCGGCGGCCTGAAGGCGCTCGATGCGCACGTCGAGGCGCCGAAGGAAAGCGCGATCTTCCAGCGCTACCCGGCCGTGCTGGCCGAGCCGAAGCTGCTGGCTTTCATCGTCGACAACTTCCGCCTGATGGCGATGGGCAAGATCAACGCGCACGAGCTGGAAGGCGTGCTGGAGCAGGAACTGGAAGCCATCCACGAGGAACTGACGCAGCCGGCCAAGTCGCTCAACAAGATCGGCGAGGCGATGCCCGGTTTCGGCATCCTGGCCGCCGTGCTGGGCATCGTGATCACCATGGGCAGCGTCGGCGAAGGCGCCACGTCGGGCGAGATCGCCGAGCACGTGGGCGCGGCGATGGTGGGTACCTTCATCGGTATCTTCCTGTGCTACGGCCTGCTCGATCCCCTGTCGAACATGATGAAGCAGCTGGTCGGCGAGGAAGCGTCCGCGCTGGAATCGGTGAAGGTGGTGCTGGTCACCCACGTGGCCGGCAAGCCGCCGCTGCTGGCGATCGACGCCGGTCGCCGCCTCGTCCAGCTGAACACGAAGCCGAGCTTTGCCCAGCTGGAAAGCTGGATCAACGCGATGGAAGGCCGCGACAGCGAGCCGGACGCGGGCTCTCGCCGGGGAGGTGGCCGTGCTAAAGCCGCATGAGAAAAACCATGAAACCACCATCGTCAAGCGCGGCGGCGGCAAGCATGCGCACGACGAGCATGGCGGTGCCTGGAAGGTAGCGTTCGCCGACTTCTGCCTGGCGCTGATGTGCCTGTTCCTGGTGCTGTGGCTGATGGCGTCGCGCAATACCGAGAGCCTGCAGCAGATCCTCACCGAATCGGACGGCAACCGCACCGACCAGGGCAAGGGCGTCATGCCGGAACCGGTGGGCGGCCCGCGCGGCAGCCTGATCGAACGCTTCCCGCTGCCCCGCACCGGCAATGCCGACGTCGACGGCAAGGCCCAGGAAAGCACGGAAAACAGCCCGGAAGCGGCGCCGTCGAAGGTCAGCTACGAAACGGCCGAGGACCTGCAACTGCTGGCCAAGGCGCTGCAGGAACTGAGCAAGGACGCCGGCCTGCAGAGCAACCTGGAATCGGTGGTGACGCCGTATGGCCTGCGCGTCATGTTGCATGATACCGACAGGCAAGGCATGTTCGTGCGGGGCAGCGCCATCCCGACCGGCAAGTTCCAGGGGCTGCTGCGCAAGATGGGGCCGTTGTTTGCACGCATGGAAAACCAAATGCTGATCGTCGGCCACACGGATTCGTTACAATACGCCGATACCGGCCATTCCGCGTTCTCGAACTGGAACCTGTCATCGAACCGCGCGATGTCGGCACGGGCCCAGCTGCTGGCAGGCAATATGCCGACCGACAGCATCCTGCAGGTGGTCGGCATGGCCGACCGGGCGCCGCTGGACACGAAGAACGCCGCGGCCGGCATCAACCGCCGGATCGAGCTGCTGATCCTCACCAAGGGCCAGGCCAGCGCCATTTCCAGCATGTTCGGCATGCCGGGCAACCGGGAAGCGGGCGCACCGGACCTGGACACGCAGCTGCCGGACGCGAACGCCTTGCAGCAGCTGCGCGAGAAGCTGTTGCCTGCGAGGTAAGAACATGGCAATTGAAACCAAGGCAAGAGGCCAACGTATGCGCATCAGTAATGGTAACGTCAGTGGCACGCCCGGCACGGCGGCGGTGCAGACCGTAGCGGACACCGCGCCGGCCGAAGCCCCGCGCACCGCCGCGCCGGCCGCCCAGGAAGCCCTGCAGTCGGCCGTGCTGAAGCCGGCCCTGCAGGCGATGAAGGACCTGCCCGACTTCGACCACGAAAAAGTGGCCCAGCTGCGCGACGCGCTGGCCAAGGGCGAACTGCCGTTCAACGCCGGTAAGCTGGCCGGCGTGATCCAGCGATTCCATGGAGGCAGCTGACGTGGACGCCGTGCTTTCCCGCCAGGACGCCATGCAGCAGCTGCTGCAGGACGTGGCGGCCGACCTGGCCGGCTACCAGGAACTGGCGGCCCTGCTCGAACAGCAGTTCGATGCGGCGATCCGCCACCAGCAGTCCCGGCTGGGCGACGTGGCGGCCGCCATCGGCACGCTGGTCGACACGCTGGAGGTGCGCCGCGCCCGCCGCGTCGCGCTGGCCACGCGGCTGACGGGCCCGCAACCGGCGATGGCGCAGGTGTTCGCACTGCTGCGCGCCGAACCGCGCGCCCGGCTGGAAGCGGACTGGCAGACACTGGAACGGCTGGTGCTGGCGGCCAAGGCGGCCGGCAAGCGCAACGGCGACCTGCTGGCCGAACAATACACGATCATGCAGCGCGTGCTGCACGGCGAGGACCAGACCTATGAGCCGGCCTGATTTCACGTTTGCCACGGCGGCCACGGCGGCCACCGCCGGCACCGCGTCGAACATGACGGCGGCCCGCCCCGCCCTGCCCGCCGGCTTCGGCGGCAGAGGCGGCGCCGGCTTTTCGTCGGCGTTCGCGCAGGTGCAGGCCGATGTCGCGGGATTCATCGCCAATGGCGGCAGCGTTGCCGCCGGCGACGGTCCGGCACTGACGGCCGACGGCGCCGCACTGCGGGCCCGCCTGGCCGGCTTGGCCATCGGCGGCACGACGAACACCGATACGGCAGGCGTCGACGGCGAACTGCAACAACAATTCCTGGCGTCGATCCGCCCCTATGCGGAAGAAGCGGGCGGCAAGCTGGGCGTGTCGCCCGACATCGTTGCCGCTCATGCCGCGCTGGAATCGGGCTGGGGCCAGCGCCCCCTGCGCCAGGGCACGGCGGATACCAACAACCTGTTCGGCATCAAGGCGGGCGGCAAGTGGCAGGGCGACGTGGCGGCCAGCGTCACCACCGAGTATGAAAACGGCACGGCCCTGAAGAAAGTGGAAAAATTCCGCAGCTACCCGGACCAGGCCGCCGCCTTCCGCGACTATGCCAGCCTGCTGGCCGACAATCCCCGCTACCGCAGCGCGCTGAACACGGGCAACGATGCCCACGCCTTCGCCACCGCCCTCTCCCGCGGCGGCTATGCCACCGACCCGGCTTACGCGCAAAAATTATCGGCTTTGGCCGCGAAGATCGCCCGCACCGAATAACAGCGCGGCACGGCGATCCGGCTGTCCTCCTACCGCACCGGCTCCACCATCCCCACATCCGTCACCCGCGCGCGGATCGTCACGCCGCTGGCGTTCTTCACCCGCACGGTGGCGCCCTTGCCGCCGGCATCGAGCGCCTCGCCGGCCATGCTGACCTTCACGGTGTCGCGCTGGGCGACGATCTGCACCTGCTGGCCCCGCTTCACGAGGGCCGGCGCGACCAGCATATTCGGCCGCAACACGGTGCCGGCACGGATGGTGCGGCGCGGCGAAAGTTCCTGCACGGCCGTCAGATCCGAGTAGGTGTCCGGCACCATCGTGATGTCGTGGCGCTCCAGCAACAGATCGTCCGCCGCCAGCACTTTACCGGTTGACAAGTCCGATGCAGCGGAGACAACCAGAGCCGACACCTTCGCCCTTGCCATAACGTCATAGCGCCAGCCGCCCTGGTCTGGACAGATCGCCACGAAGCGCAGCCGCGAAGGCGCGCGCGCATCGGCCGTTTCCACTATGGGAGGCTGGCTGCAGGCGCCGAACGGACGGGCATTGCGCACGACGTCGATCGTAAACTCCGGTTCGGCCCAGTTGTACTGATTGGCAAGTCTGTCCAGTTCAACCTGCGCGGCCTGCCGCACCTGGGCAAACAACTGGTCGGGATTGGTTGCTGCGGCCGCACAAAAATTAGTCATGCCGAGGGGCAACAGCGCGATAATCCGGGTTACAATGCATTTGTTGAACATGGGCAATACCTTCTTGACTGATGACTGAGCGGACTGCGCTCTTTCGCGCGATGCGGCCGCCATTTTACATGGGCTGTCCGGCCATGTAAGGCGACTGCAACTACGGGAGAAAACAATGGGAATCAATTTCAAGGATGCCACCGGGGTGCACGCCGAAGCATTGCAGGTCCGTGCCGAACGGACCCGCATCCTCGCATCGAACATCGCCAACGAGAACACGCCGGGCTTCCAGGCCCAGGACATCGACTTCGCCGCCTCGATGGCGCAGTTGCAGAACGAGGCCAGCGGCGGTCTCTCGCTGATGAGCGACAGCGACCCGCTGTACCGCGTGCCGTTCCACCCGACCACGGACGGCAATACCGTCGAGATCGGCGTGGAGCAGGCCGCCTTCTCGCAGAACGCCACCGACTTCCAGACCAGCCTGACCTTCATCAACATGAAGCTGAAGGGCCTGGCCAAGGCCATCAATGGACAATAACCGCGCCAGCAGGATCGCCGGCCGTCACGCAGGAGTGCTGCAATGAGCTTCAACGATATTTCCAGGATCGCCGGTTCGGCGATGGCGGCCCAGACCGTGCGCCTGAACACGGTGGCGTCGAACCTTGCCAACGCGGACTCCGTGGCCGGCAACGAGAACGACACCTACCGTGCCCGCAAGCCCGTGTTTGCCGCCGTCATGAACGAAGGTCCGAATGCCGCCGCGGGCGGCCGCGTGCAGGTGCTGGACGTGGTGGAAAGCGCCGAGCCGCTGCGCAAGGTGTACGAACCGGACAATCCGCTGGCGAACGCCGACGGCATCGTCTTCTATTCCAACGTCAACCAGGTGGCCGAGATGACGGACATGATGTCCGCCTCGCGCGCCTTCGAGACGAATGTCGAAGTGCTGGGCCGCGTGCGGTCCATGCAGCAATCCCTCCTCAAACTCGGCGAAGGCTAACCATGACGACCGTCACCAACAACACGGCCAGCACGGCCACCACCACCGGCTCGACGGCGATCGCCAGCAATGCCAGCGAAGCGCAGGACATGTTCACCAAGCTGCTGGTGGCACAGATCCAGAACCAGGATCCGCTCGAGCCCAGCGACCCGTCGCAGTTCGTCCAGCAGCTGACCCAGCTGTCGCAGACGGAGGCGCTGCAGAACCTCGCCACGCTGACCAGCAACAATGCCAGCGTGCTGCAGAGCATGCAGGTGCTGGCGCTGGGCGGCCAGGTGGGCACCAATGTGATGGCCAATGTGGAATCAGTGCAACTGGACGGCACGAAGGTCGAAGGCGCCGTCACGCTGGAATCGGCCAGCAGCAAGACCACGCTGGTGCTGACCGGTTCGGACGGCACGGAACACGAACTGGCGCTGGGCCCCCTGTCGCCGGGCAGCGCGCCGTTCTCGATCGACCCGACGGCGATGGGCCTGCCGGCCGGCAGCTACAAGATGAAGGTCGTCACGTCGTCCGGCGAAACGCCGCCCGTCGACATCGCCGGCCGCCTGAACAGCGTACGCCTCAGCGCGACGGGCAGCATCGTGCTGAACATCGCCAACGTCGGCGAAGTCGCCCCGAGCGCGGTGACCGCGTTCAACGGTAAATCCACCACCACCGCTGACGCCGCCACCGCTGCCAGCACTACTCTTTAAGTCTAAGGAAGGACTTCGCCATGAGCTTCAATATCGCCCTGTCCGGCATCCAGGCCATCAACGAGCAGCTGAACAGCATCTCCAACAACATCGCCAACGCCGGCACCTACGGCTACAAGGCGCAGCGCGCCAACTTCTCCGCGATGTACGCGGGCGGCACCCCGACCGGCACGCAGATCGGCTCCGTGACGCAGAACATCGCCCTGACCGGCGGCGTGCTCAACACCGGCCGCGCGCTGGACGCCGCCATCAACGGCAAGGGCTTCTTCGTCAGCAAGACGGCCAGCGGCGAGGAAGTCTACAGCCGCGTCGGCATCTTCAACAAGGATGGCGCCGACTACCTGGTCGACAGCGCCGGCCGCCGCGTGCAGGGCGCCCAGCTGGACCCGAGCCAGCCGGACAGCGAAGGCATCAAGGGCGACATCAAGATCCCGACCGGCCAGATCGCGCCGAAGGCTTCCACGTCGATCGACTTCGAAGCGAACCTGTCGTCCGACTGGAAGATGCCGGCTGCCGCATTCCCGGACGCCGCCACCCCGCCGACGCCCGCCACGCCGCCGGCGTCGGACACCTACAATATGCAGAAAGTCACCGTCGTGTACGACTCGAAGGGCGTGTCGCACACGGTGACGCAATACTTCAGGCGGCCGGACGATACCGGCAGCACCGTCGACGTCTACACGCTGGTCGATGGTGTGCCTGCCCAGCCCGCAGCCGCCTACCAGACCACGCTCACCTTCGGCCTCGACGGCAAGCTGACGACGCCGGCCGATGCCAACAACACGATCACGTGGACACCGGACGGCGCCTCGCCGATGACCATCAAGGTCGACTACACCGACACCACGTTCTACGCCGGCGAGGCATCGACCAGCACCAACGTGGCCGACGGCTACACCACCGGCGCCTACGTGGGCCTGGAAGTGGGCTCCGACGGCGTGGTGGTGGCCAAGTATTCGAACAACCAGAAGCAGGCCGTCGGCCAGATCCTGCTGGCGACGTTCGCCAACGAGGATGCGCTGACGCCGGTGAACGACACCAGCTGGAGCGCCAGCGCCGACGTCGGCACGATCAACAAGGACAACAAGCCGGGCAGCACCGGTGCCGGCGAGCTGTCGATGGGCATGCTGGAAGGCTCCAACGTGGACATCACGTCGGAACTGGTCAACCTGATGGGCTCGCAGCGCAACTACCAGGCGAACTCGAAGGTCATCACGACCGAGAACCAGATGCTGCAGTCGCTGATGCAGGCGCTGTAAGGCCCGACGAGTCATGGATGCACTGATCTACACCGCGATGAGCGGCGCCGAGCGGGCCCTGAAGGGCCAGCAGGTGCACGCCAACAACCTCGCCAACATCGACACGAGCGGCTTCCGCGCGAACATGGAGCTGTCCACCGCCCAGGCCGCGTCCGGCTACGGCTACGACGACCGCCACATGGCGCGCACCGAAGCCAACGCGATCTCGACGAAACAGGGCACGCTGCGCGCCACCGGCCGCGACCTGGACGTGGCGATTTCCGGCAACGGCTACTTTGCCGTCGAAGGCCCGACCGGCGAAGCCTACACGCGCGCCGGCAACATCACGCTCGACGCGAACGGCACGATGACCGTCAACGGCATGCCGCTGCTGGGCGAAGGCGGCCCGATCACGCTGCCGATCTACAGCAGGATCGAGATCGGCCAGGACGGCACCGTGTCGGTGCAGAGCCCCGGCGGCCTGGGCGAGATGCAGGTCATCGACAAGCTGAAGCTGGTGCGCGCCGAAGGCACCGAGCTGACCAAGAACGAGGCAGGCCTGATCGTCAGCCGCGACGGCGCCCAGCTGCAGGCCGACAACACGGTGCAGCTGCGTCCCGGCCACCTGGAAGGCAGCAATGTGTCGGCCGTCGAGGAAATGGTCGCGACGATGAGCCTGAACCGCACGTTCGAAGTGCAGATGAAGCTGTTCAAGACGACGGACGAAATGACGCAGGCGGGCAACCGCCTGATCGGCGGCTGAGGAATTATTTTCACGGGGCAAGCTCAATCTGTCCCGAAACATGCCGTAACCGGCAAACCAAATTACGGAGTATCCGATGAATCCAGCAATGTGGATCGCCAAGACGGGCGTGCAGGCGCAGGACGCGAAACTGCAGGCCATCGCCAACAACCTGGCCAATGCGAACACGGTCGGCTTCAAGAAGGACCGCGTGGTCTTCGAAGACCTGTTCTACTCGGTCGAAGGCCAGCCGGGCGCGCAGCGCGCCGACAACAACACGCTGGCCACCGGCGTCCAGCTGGGCAACGGCACGCACCTGGTGGGCACGCAGAAGGTGTTCACCACCGGCGCCACGCAGATCACCGGCGGCCAGTACGACGTGGCCGTGAACGGCAACGGCTTCCTGCAGGTGCTCAAGCCCGACGGCACCGCGGCCTACACCCGCGCCGGCCAGCTGGGCCTCGACCAGAACGGCGTGCTGATCAACGCACAGGGCTTGCCGCTGGTGCCGCAGATCACCGTGCCGCCGGAAGCGACGTCGATCACGATCGGCGAGGACGGCACCGTGTCGGCCACCGTCAACGGTAACACCGCGCCGCAGCAGCTGGGCCAGCTGACGGTGACCACGTTCATTAATCCGGCCGGCCTGCAGGCGCTGGGCGAGAACCTGTTCCAGGAAACCGCCCAGTCCGGCGCGCCGACGGAAGGCCAGGCTGGCACGGCCCAGTTCGGCAAGCTGAAACAGGGCGCGCTGGAAGCGTCGAACGTGCAGGTCGTCGAAGAGATGGTCGACATGATCGCCGCCCAGCGCACCTATGAAATGAACACGAAGGTATTGTCGGCGGCCGACAATATGCTGCAGTACCTGTCCCAGGCCGCCCGTTAAGATTGGTACCTGACATGAGCAAAGCGCTACTGTGCGCAATGGCCGCGACGCTGCTGGCCGGTTGCGCTTCCCTCCAGCCGCCCGCGGTGCGGCCCGCCCCGTTCGACGAACCGCCGGCAGTGGTCCGCTCGGCCGCACCGCGCGGCGTCGGCGGCGGCGTGTTCGCCGCCGATACCAGCCTGTCGCTGGTATCGGACAGCCGCGCCTTCCGCGTCGGCGACGTCGTCACGGTGATCCTGCAGGAAACCACGCAGGCATCGAAGAGCGCCGGCACCAAGCTGGGCAAGGATTCCGGTATTTCCGTCACGCCCCCTTCGCTGCTGGGCAAGACCTACCCGAAAGCGGGCATCGACCTGAGTGCCGGCCACTCTTTCCAGGGCGACGCCACGGCCACACAGCAGAATGCGCTGACCGGTGCGATCACCGTCATCGTCCAGGAAGTGATGCCGAACGGCCTGCTGAAGGTGGCCGGCGAAAAGGCGCTGACGCTGAACCAGGGCGAGGAATTCGTCCGCCTGCGCGGCTACCTGCGCGCGGCCGACATCGATTCGAGCAACCAGGTGTCGTCGCAACGCATCGCCAACGCCCGCATCGCCTATTCGGCGCAGGGCACGCTGGCCGACACCAACACGCCGGGCTGGCTGCAGCGCTTCTTCCTCGGCCCGCTGATGCCGTTCTGAGGATGCCATGAACCTCCGTAAATTACTGATTTCCCTGTGCGCCGCGGCTGCCGCGCTGCTGACGGTACTGCCGGCGCAAGCCGCGCAGGCGTTGCGCAACCTGGTGGCCATCGAAGGCGTGCGCGACAATCCGCTGGTGGGCTACGGCCTCGTCGTCGGCCTGAACGGCAGCGGCGACTCGACCCAGGTGAAATTCGCCAGCCAGTCCGTCGTCAACATGCTCAAGCAGTTCGGCGTCAAGATGCCGGACGGCGCCGATTCGAAATCGAAGAACGTGGCGGCGGTGATGGTGTCGGCCGTGTTCCCGCCCGGCTACCGCCGCGGCCAGCCGATCGACGTCACCGTGTCGTCGCTGGGCGATGCGAAGAGCCTGCGCGGCGGCTCCCTGCTGCTGACGCCGCTGCGCGCGGCCGACAACGAAACCTATGCGCTGGCGCAGGGCAACGTCGTCGTCGGCGGCCTGAACGCGTCCGGCAAGAGCGGTTCCTCGGTGACGGTGAATACGCCGACGGCCGGCCGCATCCCGAACGGCGCCGTCATCGAGCGCGAGATCCCCACCGATTTCTCCACCAATGCCACGGTGCGCCTGTCGCTGCGCCACCCCAGCTTCGAGACGGCCACCAATATCGTCGAATCGATCAACCGCAAGTTCGGCAACATCGCCACCACCGACGATGCCACCAGCGTGGCCGTCGTGGCGCCGGAAAACCCGACCCAGCGCGTCGCCTTCATGGCCCACGTCGATCGGCAGGCCCTCCAGCCGGGCCATGAAGGCGACGCGC